>JAZNKR010000025.1:0-24973 GCA_045578665.1 Bacteroidaceae bacterium
CTCTGCTCTCGCTTGCACAAACTTTCGCCTCTTTCCAAAAGTCATTGGCGCAGTCTGCCTAAAAGCTTAATGCGCATCAATGAAGCAATGAACATCTCAATGAAGCAATGGGGCTTGTAGCAACTAAAGAATAGAACCTTAAGGGCTTAAGCATGTTTACCGGACAGTAATAATTTTATTTTATCTCATCCCACTTCGGCGGCTCAACACCCAAAAGATGTCTGACAAAGAAATCGTATCTTTTGTGCTCGCCGAACGACTCGCCCATCGTGTGGCGTGCTCCGGGAATTACTACAAGCTCAAAATCCTTACCGGCCTTTATCAAGGCATTTGCAAGCTGCATGGTAGACGCAGGGTCTACATTGTCGTCCATCTCTCCCACTACAAGCATCAGCGGACGACGCAGCAGGTGCGCGTTCTCCACATTGGAGCTCTTTTTGTACTGTTCGCCAACGGGGTAGCCCAACCATTGCTCGTTCCACCATATTTTGTCCATACGATTATCGTGGCAGCCGCAAGCCGAATATGCAGCCTTGTAGAAATCGGGATAGTGGAGCACTGCTGTGGTAGATTCCTGTCCGCCTGCCGAACAGCCATATATGCCTACGCGCTCAATATCCATGTAAGGATACTTCTTTGCTGCAGCCTTTATCCAGGCTATGTGGTCGGGCAATCCGGCATCCTGAAGATTGCGGTAACATATATTCTCAAACTCGCGCGAACGGAACGATGTCCCCATTCCGTCTACCATCACCACAATAAAACCAAGTTCGGCAATCGAGGTCATGTTCCAGTCGTAAGGAGTGAACTTCTTGGGTACATAGTGGCTGCCGGGACCTTGATAAATGTACTCTATAATGGGATATTTCTTTGCAGGGTCGAAGTTCGACGGGCGCACTATCAATCCCCACATATCACTCTTTCCGTCGCGACCTTTGGCTGTGAAGACCTCGGGTGCTTTCCATCCTTCGGCAAGCAGACGGCTTATATCGGCTGTTTCGAGCTCCATCACCTTCTTTCCGTCGCCGTTGCGCAACAAGGCTTCGGGAGCATCGGATATCGAAGAATAGACATCGACTATATATTTCATGTCGCGCGAGAAGGTGGCTGTGTGCGTACCTTTTGCGGGTGTAAGGTCTGTGAATCCCTTGCCGTCGAATCCTATGCGGTAGTAGCGTATATGATAGGGGTCTTCGTTCTTTTTCACACCGTTTGCCGAGAAGTATATCATACGCTCTTCTTCATCTACACGAAGAATGTCGCGCACATACCACTCACCCTTTGTTATCTGATGTGTGGGGGAGCCTGTTGTGCGGTCATACATATAAAGATGATTCCAATTGTCGCGCTCGCTCATCCATATTATATGCTTCCCATCGCGCAGGTCGTGGCGGAAGTAACGGCTGTAATTGACATATTTGTCGCTTGTCTCTTCTATAATAGGCCGCACCTCGCCATTCTCGGCAGAGAGTTCGAGCACGCGGTACACCTGATGCCCGCGTTGGTTATATTCGAATGTGAGCGTGCGGCTGTCGCTGTCCCAGCGTGGGGGGCGTATTTCGTACTGCTGCGCAAAAAGTTCACTCGATGGAATTATGGCACGACCGTCCTCAACATGGTAAATACATGGCAGTTTGAATGGAAGTTCATCGCCAGGCTTTGCATACTCCTGCTTGTGGAGTTTGGGCTGAAGCTGGTCGCTTGGCGACGACTCCACATAGTAGACATAGCGTTTCTCGGTGGGACGTATCCTGCAGGATGCCACCTTGCGGCTGTCGGGCGACCAGCGTATATATGCCGAATAGTAGTTTCCTATGGTGCCGTCTATGCTCAATTGACGCTCTTTGCCCGTTGAAAGTTCCTTTACGTAGATGTTGTACTCTTTGATGTATGCTGTATATTTTCCGTCGGGCGAGGTTACGGGAGCTGCCTCCTTTTCGTCGTCACGCTCCATCCAGTGGCGCTGACGTCCCTGACGACGGTATATTTCACCTCTGTCGGCAAGGCGGTTGTGCTGCTTGTCGTACATCCACCGGCGACCGGCAAATTGAAAATAGAGCGTATCGGCACTGTCGGTTGTTGTCAGTTGCGCAAGATTGAGACGTGCCGGGTCGACACTCTTGCCGCTCTTTTCGGATAGTGCCGCTGCCAACTTGCCATGGTTGAAGAGTTCGTGACGTTCCCTTTTGTCGGCATCGACAATCACATAGATATTGCCTTCCGGAGTATTGCGTGTGTACCAGAATCTGTGGGTGTTGCCTATCCAATGGGGCGAAACTCCCGAATAGAAGGTTTTTCCACTGTACTTGTGGTACATTGAGTAGGCACGTTTGTAGTCCTCTACCGTGCCCTGGCTCATTGCACTACCGAATATGGTTGTCAGTGCAATGACAATCAGAAGAATTGTATTGTTTTTCATAGTGTCAAGTTGTGATATTTTATGATTTACTGTATCAGCACAAGGTCTGCAACACCTTCCACACGACAATGAGATGACATATTGTCCCTGCCAGCACAAAAAGATGAAAGATAGAGTGCATAAACTTCACCTTGTGTATACTGTAGAGCACTGCCCCTGCAATGTAGCAGACACCCTCGGCTATGAGCCACGCTACCACGCTGAACTCCACAGCATCGAGCAGGGCTTTGAACGCCACAAGCACAACAAGCCCCATAAGCACATAGCATAATGTCTCTATGCGGTTGTGTTTCTTGAGATTGAAGAAACTTGTAAGCGTACCGACGATGGCACAGAGCCATACAAAGACGAAGAGTCCCCATCCCCAATAGCCAGAGTCGCGCAGGGCGATGAGTGTTATGGGCGAATAACTGCCCGCTATGTGCCAATAGATTGCAGCATGGTCGAAACGGCGGAATGTCTGCTTCAGTCCCGATTGGGGCTGACTGGCATGATATAGTGTAGAGAAAAGGTACGAACTCAACATTCCGAAGACATATAGCCACACACCCAGCATTGCCAACGCATCACCATGCCGCGAAGCCGTTGAAACAAAGATGAATGATACGACAATGCCTGTTACAATTCCAATAGAATGGGATATTGCGTTGAATTTTTCCTCTTCGGGAGTATATTTACTTGTTTGATTCATATTATATTTTTTCGTTTACAAGAAGCTGTTTTCGAGTTGTAAGATTTTTTTCTTCGCCTCCAATCCTCCGGCATAGCCGGCAAGCGCCCCATTGCTTGCCACCACCCTGTGGCATGGCAGAAAAATCGACAGCGGATTAGATGCTACAGCTGTGGCTGTTGCCCGCACCGCGCGAGGTCGCCCTACCCTGCGGGCAAGTTCAATGTAGGAGATTGTCTCTCCATAGGGGATGCTCTGCAGTTGCTCCATCACCTGATGTCGGAAAGCGGTGCCAGAGAATAGGAGCGGCACTCCGAAGCCTTTGCGCTCTCCTCTGAAATATTCATCGAGTTCAGCTGTTGCCCGCACAATATTCTCCGATGGGGTGTATGAAACAGACGTGGCAGAGAAGTATGCAGAGAGCTTGCGCAAGGTTGCTTCACTACGTCCACCGGTACACCAATCGCACATGATGAGTCTATCGGCAAATGAACCGAGAAGCAATGTGCCCACCGGAGACTCATACTTTGCAAGATGGATGGTGTTCATATCGGTAATAGGTGTTGTCGGATAGTGATATCAAACGGCATATATCAGATAGAAAAGAGCCGCTCGGCATTTGCCGTAGTTACGGCGGCAACATTCTCTACCGTGGTGCCGTATATCTGCGCCACGCGTTCGGCTATATATGGAATATAGGCACTCTCGTTGCGTTTGCCACGACGGGGGACAGGCGCAAGATAGGGAGAGTCTGTTTCGAGCAGCACCCTTTCGAGTGGCAAACGCCGCAGAAGGTCGGGGGGATTGGATTTTTTGTATGTTACCACTCCACCTACACCGAACATGAAGCCCTCGAAACGCGCCAGAGCGCCCAACTGCTCCTCGTCTCCCGAATAACAATGGAAGACCCCTGTCAGTTCATGCGCACGGCAACGTGTAAGTGTATCGAGCAGGTCGTCGAAAGCATTGCGTGAGTGTATGACAAGTGGCAGGCACTTTTCGCGTGCCCATGCTATCTGTGTTTCGAACACCTCTATCTGTCTGTCGCGGTATGTGGTGTCCCAATATAGATCTACCCCCACCTCTCCCACGGCTATGATGTCAGTGCGGCTGTCGAGTATCTGTTTGAGGGTGCGCAGTTCGCTGTCGCTGTCTGCATCAACATCGGTAGGGTGCAGACCTACCATAGGGAAGCAGATTCCCGGATAGTCGGCACACATCTGCATGATGGAAGCTACGGATGACGACCTTATGCAGGGGAGACACAGTTTTGTAACCCCCGCATCTATGGCACGCTTTACTGCCTCCTCTCTGTCCGCATCGAAATCCTCGACGAACAGATGGGTGTGGGTATCTATATATCTATTCATTGTCGCTCTTCTGAGGGCTTTTCTTTCTGTCGGGGCGGGTGTAGTATATAATGCCGTACTCGGAGCATCTCTTTATTCTCTCGTCTCCGGTGAGACCGGCAAATTTTTCCTCAATCTCCTGCCACACTTCGAGGATTATCTTGTCACATTCGGGACGCAACGATGCCACTGCGGCAAGCGATTCGGCTGTTGCCTCCTGCAATCTGCGCTGGCGTTCGTACATATCCTTGAAGATGTCGCAGGCTACTGCCACTCGCCCCATCGTGGGGTTGTAGATGGGCACTCCACCCTCTCCCTGGCGCTTTCTTTCACCATCCGCTATCTTGCGGCTCCATTCAAGGACTGCACTTTCGGGGATTATCGTAGGCAGTGAATCGTCATCGACAGGAAGTCCGTAGTATGCACGCTTGGCACGTGGTATCTCCTCGCGCATGACAGCCATCGAAAAGACCTGGAGGAAATGCATCACATACATACGTGCCTTCTTATATGCTGCTTCGTAGCGGGCATTGCTACGCTTGGACGATTGCTCCGAAACAGATTTGGTATATGCCTCCACGGCACGCGTAAGCCTCTCTAGCATTGTCTTTGCCCGGGAATATGTGTTGTGCTTCAGGGTATTTGTATACACTCCACCCTGCACACAGCTGTCGACAGCCATCTTCAACGCACGCATTCGGGCGCGGTCGGTATTGGGTAATCTCCTGTATGGCATCGACTATCAATGTATTCTGTTGAGCAATGAGTCGGCAAAGCTCTTGATGACGCTCTTGCGCTCGGCGGGCACAGAGACTGCATCGAGGTAGCTGTCACATTCGGCAAAGAGGGTTGCAATTTTCTCTTCACACTGTCTGCGTATTCCCAGAGTGTTGTAGAGTGAGGTGAAGTATTTGATTTTTGCATCTGCATCAAACTCTTCCTGAGCCATCCACTGCTCCATTTCGCGACGCTGCTCGGGCGAAGCCTGTTCAAGGGCATTTATCAAAAGGAATGTCTTCTTGTTGCAGCAGATGTCGCCACCTATCTTCTTACCGAAGACCTTCGGGTCGCCATAGACATCGAGGAGGTCGTCCTGCAACTGAAAGGCAAGACCTACAGTTACACCGTAGCGATAGAGGTTATCGGCATCCTCCTGCGATGCGCCGGCAAGCATAGCTCCCAGTTTCATGCAGTTGGCAATGAGAACAGAGGTCTTCAGGCGTATCATATTTATATACTCCTCCTCCTTCACATCGTTTCTCTTCTCGAACTCCATATCGTACTGCTGTCCTTCGCCTATCTCCTTTGCCATTTCGTTGAAGAGAGCAAGGGCTGCGGGCAACTTGTCGCTGTCGACGTGCGAAAGGAATTCGTATGCAAGCACAAACATTGTATCACCGGAAAGAATGGCTTCGTTCTCGCCCCACTTCTTCCATACGGTAGGCATTCCTCTGCGAACATCTGCCTTGTCCATCACATCGTCGTGGAGGAGGGTGTAGTTGTGGTAGGTCTCCATTGCCACTGCGGGATAGAGAACTTGTTCCACATCCTCTTTATAGAGGTTGTATGCCATGAGCAATGCCACCGGACGCACTCGCTTGCCTCCTTGTTCGAGTGTGTAGATGATGGGGTCGTACAATGCAAGCGGTTCGCGGGCATACTTCAGTTCTGATATAAAGTTGTTTACTTTGTTGCGTAATTCTTCCCAGCTATACATAAATGGTATGTGATTATATGGTTGGTAATATTTAGAATTTAGAATCTAAGACACTATAAAAAAACGAGAGGCTACAAAACTTTGCAGCCTCCCGGTCATGTATCTCTATTTTACTGCAATCTGAACATTACAGGCAGTGTATATTTTACGCGTACGGTCTTACCCTGCTGACGACCAGGCTTCCATTTGGGCATTGCAGATACCACGCGAACAGCCTCTTTGTCGAGATATACGTCGTTGGTACTCTTCATTACCTCAACATCGGTGATTGAACCGTCGGTGTTTACAACGAAGTTGATGTATGCACGACCCTGTGAGTTGTTCTGACGGCTGATGCTGGGGTACTTGATGTTGTCCTTGAGGTACTTCATCAAAGCCTGCATACCACCGGGGAACTCGGGCTGATCCTCTACCACGTTGTAGATTGTCTCCTCTTCGGGAAGTTCCTCTACCACGATGTTCATGTTCTCGTTGATTTCTACGACCTCACCCTGGTCCTCAACAGAGATAATCTCTGTCTCCTGGATGTCGGCGTCGTCCTCTACGATTTCGAGAGCATCAGTAATCTGCTTAGCTTCGGGGGGAGGGGGAACCACCTTCTTTTCGGGCAAAGTGATGGGAATCATCACCTCCTCTTCGAGGAGCACACCTGCGCTGACAATTTCACCTGTCTCCTTACGCTCTGTGGCTGTCCACTCGAAAGCCACAAACAAAGTAGCGAATACAAGTATATAGCCAATCAGAAGCCATGTACTTTTGTTACCCTCGAGGTCGGCCTTGCGGCTCTTTTTCACCTCAAGAATCTCGCTCTCCATTTCCTGGAAATTCTTCTGTAAATTCTTTTTGTTGTCCATTATGTTATTTTTATTTATTTTCTATGGGCAAAAATAAACAATATTTTTCTATATCCGCAGAGAATCTTTCTATTTTTTTTATTTTCAAATAAAATTAACCCTAAAATTATAAAAAATGCGGGCATTTTTTCTCTTTTGCCCTACTTTTATAAGTCTCGGAACTTGAAAATCCTCTTCGGAACCAAACTGCTTCTTAAGCTAAAACCTATTGTAATGCAAAGGTATGTTATTTTTCGGAAGTTATCACTATTTATGCCATTTATTTTTAAAAGATTTCGGAAAAGCCCCTGTCAAGTTTGGTATTTCGCTCGGCTTGCACTATCTTCGCAAATGTCTTTGATGCTCTCCCTGCATACACCCCAAAACCATTCAAAGGGAAAGAATCACGACAACATAACAGACAGAACAATGCTGATAAAGAGGATATTATTAATAATAGTAACAATTGCGTTGTCATATACGACAATGGCGCAGGACGGAAGTTCGGTATTCAACTTTCTGCGTCTGCCCTTCTCGGCACATGCCGCAGCACATGGCGGCAACAACATTTCGTTGATCGAAGACGACATCACACTCGCCTACCACAACCCTGCACTGCTCATAAATACTACAGACAAATCTCTGTTGCTCAACTACATGACCTACATCACAGACAGTAAGGTCGCAGGCGCAATGTTCAACAAAGTCTTCGGCGACCGCTCGGCAGGAGCCGTTGCCGCACGGTATGTCGACTACGGCAGTTTCGACGGATACGACGAGGACAACAATGCCACCGGCACCTTCGACGCCAAGGACATTGAGATAAAAATAATGTACAGTTATCTGCTCAGCGACCGCATAAGCGGAGGTGTCTCGGGCAAATTCATTACATCGAAATACGAAAGTTACAACTCCATTGCTCTTGGTGTAGACCTCGGAGTAAACTATTATAATGAGGAGAGCGACTTCTCGGCATCGCTGGCAATATGCAATTTGGGTGGTCAGGTCAAGGCTTTTGACGACAAGACCGAAAAGATGCCCATAGACCTGCAATTGGGAATAACCAAACGACTCTCCCATGCCCCTATCCGCATTTCGGTTACGCTCACCGACCTCAACCATTGGAGCAAGGACCACTTCTACAATGCCGACGGCAGCGAAGACAATTTCAGCGAAATACTGTTGAAGCATGCACACTTCGGCGCCGACCTGCTGTTGGGAAGCAACTTCACAGTCTCTTTGGGATACAACTACCGTATGTCTCAGGAACTCTCTGTGGCAGGCAGCAAGTGGGACGGTATAACGGCAGGTGCGAACCTTGCAGTAAAGAGAGTGAAGCTCGGTGCATCGTACAGCAAACTGCACGTATCGTCCTCGTCGTTCATGTTCAATGTATCATATTCATTATAAACCATATTCATTATATATAAAAAGATATGAAAAAAATAACAATAGCGATAGACGGCTACTCGTCGTGCGGCAAGAGCACAATGGCAAAGGCACTTGCACGCAGCATTGGATACCTCTACTTCGACAGCGGCGCAATGTATCGTGCTGTAGCCCTCTACTCCATGCAGAATGGCATAATCACAGCCGACGGGATAGACAAGGAGCGCCTGCGCAACGAAATAGGGAACATAAAAATAACATTCTGCGCCGACGAGGCAACCAAGAACTCGGTTACCTATCTCAATGGTGTGAATGTAGAAAAAGAGATACGCACACTCGAAGTATCGCAACAGGTGAGCCATGTTGCAGCATTGGACTTTGTACGCGCCGCACTCATCGAACAGCAACGCGAAATGGGCAAGGCAAAAGGCATTGTAATGGACGGTCGCGACATAGGCACGACAGTCTTCCCCGATGCAGAGCTTAAGATCTTCGTTACGGCAAGTGCCGAAGTACGCGCCAAGAGACGTTACGACGAACTTGTGGCACGCGGCGACAACCCCGACTACAACGACATTCTTGCCAATGTGGTAGAACGCGACCACATAGACCGCACACGCGAAGTGAGCCCACTGCGCCAGGCAGAGGATGCCCTCTTGCTCGACAATAGCGAAATGACCATCGAAGGACAGCTCGAATGGCTGAAAGAAAAATTTGAACAACGCACAGCGCAATGATAAAGGTTGAGATAGACGAGAACTCAGGATTCTGCTTCGGAGTGACCACAGCAATCAAGAAGGCAGAGGAGGAGCTGAAGAACAGCAGCGACACCCTCTACTGCCTCGGCGACATTGTGCACAACGGCATAGAGTGCGAAAGGCTCAAGCGGCTCGGACTTGTAACCATCGACCACGAAGAGTACCGCAAACTGCGCAATGCCAAAGTGTTGCTGAGAGCCCACGGAGAGCCTCCCGAAACATACAGGATTGCCAAAGAGAACAACCTTGAACTGATAGATGCCACCTGCCCCGTAGTGCTCAAGCTGCAACAGCGCATAAAGCAGAAATGGGAAAACAGTACAGGCGAAGAGCGACAGATCGTCATATACGGACAATCGGGACATGCCGAAGTGCTCGGTCTTGTGGGGCAGACACATGGCAATGCCATCGTTGTAGAATCGCCCGCACAGATAGAGAAACTCGACAAGGAGAAAAACACCTATCTCTATTCTCAGACCACAAAATCGCTCGAAGGCTACAGACAGCTCACAGAGTCGGTAAAAGAGTACATCTCGCCCGCGATGAAGTTCGAATCCTCCGACACCGTCTGCCGCCAGGTTGCCAACAGGATGAAAGGAATCAGCGACTTCGCCCGTTCGCACGAACTGATAATATTTGTCTGCGGACGCAAGAGTTCCAATGGAAAAATTCTCTACAACGAGTGCAAGAGGGTCAACCCCAACTCACACCAGGTAGAGAGCGCATCAGAGATAGACTTTTCGTTGCTCGAGGGTATAGAATCGGTAGGAATATGCGGAGCCACCTCCACCCCCAAATGGCTGATGGAGGAGTGCAAACAGGCAATATACAACCACAAGAACAATATATAAACCTTATATACTATGGCTAAAGAAATCAAATGCGTCGGAATATTGACATCCGGAGGTGACGCTCCCGGAATGAATGCAGCCATACGCGCCGTAACACGCGCCGGCATCTACCACGGTCTGAGGATAAAAGCCATCTACCGCGGATACAAAGGTCTTATAACCGGAGAAATCAAGGAGTTCAAGACAGAGGACGTCAGCAACATCATACAACGTGGAGGAACCATCCTCAAGACAAGCCGTTGCCCCGAATTCAAGACAAAGGAAGGACGTGCAACCGCCTTCGAAACCATGCAAAAAGAGGAGATTGACGCACTTGTAGTAATCGGCGGCGACGGTTCAATCACCGGAGCATACAACCTTGCAAAAGAGTTCGACATCCCTTGCATCGCACTGCCCGGCACTATCGACAACGACCTTTACGGAACAGACACCACCATAGGATACGACACTGCACTCAACACCATCATGGAGTGCATCGACAAAATCCGCGACACAGCATCGTCGCACGAGCGCCTCTTCATTGTAGAAGTAATGGGACGCGACGCAGGATTCCTTGCCCTCAACGGTACGATAGCCACCGGTGCCGAAGCGTGCGTACTCCCCGAAATAGACCCCGAGTTCGAGAAGATAACACAATTCATCTCCAACGGTCTGCGCCGCACCAAGAGCAGCAGTATCGTGCTATTTGCCGAAGGTCGCGAAAAGGACTACAACATTATGGACGTGGCAGAGAACATGCGCCAGAAGTTCCCCGAACTCGATGTCCGCGTATCAATCCTCGGCTATCTGCAACGTGGCGGCAGCCCCACAGCAAGCGACCGCATCCTTGCCAGCCGTCTGGGTGTGGCAGCCATTGAATCCCTGCTCGAAGGACAGAGGAATATCATGGTCGGTCTGCGCAACAACGAGATTGTTTACATTCCGTTCACAAAGGCAATAAAGGACGACAAGCCTTTGGACAAGGATGTTGTGAGAGCACAAGAGATTATGGCTTCATAAACAAAAAACGAGAACAAGAGCAATGGGGCATGCCCCATTGCTCTTGTTCTATTGACATTATTTAAGTAATATGGAAATGAAAAGAAAACTCGGATTCGGACTGATGCGTCTACCCCTCACCGACCCCGACAATCCGGGAAGCATCGACATAGAAGAGAGCAAGCGCATGGTGGACCACTTTATCGCCGAGGGATACACATACTTCGACACAGCATGGATGTATTGCGGTTTCCAGAGCGAGAAGGCTGTAAAGGAGATATTGACTGCAAGATACCCCCGCGAGGCATACACGCTGACCACCAAGCTCCATTGCGGATTCATAAAGGAGAAGGAGGACAGAGACCGCATCTTCAACAAGCAGTTAGAGAACACCGGAGTAGAATATTTCGACTACTACCTGCTGCACGACATAGGTTTCGACAGCTACAAAGCCTACAACAGATTCGACTGTTTCGAATGGATAGCCGAGAAGAAGAGAAAAGGGCTTGTAAAACATATAGGATTCTCATTCCACGACAATGCAGAGATGCTCGAAAAGGTACTTACCGAGCACCCCGAATTTGAGTTCGTACAATTGCAGATAAACTACCTCGACTGGGAGAGCAAAGGTATTGAGTCGCGCAAATGTTACGAGACAGCCACCCGACACGGGAAGCCTGTATTTGTGATGGAGCCCGTCAAGGGCGGCACACTTGCCAATCTGCCCGAGAAGGCAGAAAATATTCTCAGAGCACTCAACCCCGAAGCATCACTCCCCTCTTGGGCAATACGTTTCGCTGCCTCACAGCCCAATGTAGCAATCGTACTCAGCGGCATGAGCAACCTTGCACAGATGCAAGACAACTGTGGATTCATGAAAGAGTTCACACCTCTCAACGAAAAGGAGATAGAGAGCATCGGGAATGTTGTAGACATCATCAACAGGAACATATCAATTCCCTGTACCGGATGCTCATATTGCACCGAAGGTTGCCCCCAAAACATTGCAATACCCAAATACTTCTCGCTCTACAATGCCGAGAAGCAGGAACTGAAAGGTAAGTTCTGGACACCGCAAGGTGAGTATTACGACCGTCTCACCGGAATCTTCGGCAAAGCGAGCCAATGCATAGAATGCGGACAGTGCGAAGGAGCCTGCCCGCAGCATCTGCCGATAATCAAGCATCTGAAAGAGGTTGCAGAGTTGTTTGAAAAATAGCTTTCATAGAAAATCCCCGTCTTCAATAATTTTGATGAAGACGGGGATTTCATTTTCGGAAAACCTCGGAAATTCTAATGAGTATCCTCAGGCACTATACCATTTATGATATTCAGAGGTACCAATTCTATATAATCCAGATTAAAACTTTCACCATAATGGTCATCTATTTTTTTAAAGCGCAACCAATGTTCACCCGGTCCAAAAAATTCACGGCCCACGATACATCTTATATTGCCTTCCCTATCCCTTGCTGTCTTTATATCTTCGCGATCATTGCATAAAAATATGTCAGGCGCCTTCATCCACCCCTTCGAACGCAACAATTTGTCATTCTCGACACCATTGTCATAAGTTTCAACATCAGGGACCCATCCTATATAACCCTCTCGCGGAGCTATAGAATAATAGACATGGCGTAGAGGTTTACCGTCAAAATAGACATTCATGGAATATTTTTTTTCGGTATTTTTTGTCGCAAAGCAATATTCGGCTCCAAACCTTATCTCATACACCTTGGATGGCAAATCGGGTATTCTGATAGAAAAATCGAAATCCTGATTCACAGCAAAAAAATCAGAATAATAGCTACCGGAGCTTGACCAAAAATTCACTACGCCGGAGCCTCCTACTCTGAACGATTTACTGAAACCATCCGGTATTCTATGTCCCAAAAAAGGAGGTGGGAGACCGGCTCCATGCCTTATGGCATTGGACGATAGTTCAGGAGCCAAAGCAGCCACATCTATCCTTATACGGTCGTTAAGAATATTTCCGGCCATAGCATCCTCGTCATAAACAAGAATCTTATTTATCGGGTGAACGACGCCGTTCGATGCCATTTGGTTAAAAAAAGCATACTCAGGTCTCAATCCGGTAAATTCGGTAAGAGGTATCACCCTTACACTCAAATGCCGGTTGGCTTCAATATTCAAATGCAGATTCTTGTTGTAATTTATAAAGACATCTATTCCATCGGCACAAGAGAGAGGTTTGGTAAACCTCATGACCTTACCACCCATACTTTCGGCATAATCATCCCTGTCATATGTTGACAGCATTGTATATTCGAGAGACAAGCCTAAAAACAGTTTGAGGCCATAAGGTACAATTCTATTATACGGAGTATAGTATTCTGTAAAATGGTAGGCGACAAATTTATACAATGCATTCCGAGGACTGCAAAAATCATCTTTATCCTCTGCCCCATACCATTTATAGGCAAAATCCACCAAATCGGCAAACGACTCTATACCATTTTGCCTGAACACCTCATCTGTTTCAACAAAAGCCGTGTATCTGAAAAACTTGGTTTTGGGATAAGCAAAAACTCCACCTACCGGCATGTCCGGTATTACATCCGCGGGCGCCAGATAATTCTTGTCTATATCCAGAAGAAGAGAATCGGCAAGACCGGTTGCAACAAGAGCACTATTGAATATTTGAAAAAAACTACACGAAGCTATCAGCTCCGGCACACGTTTCTGAAGCGGGTCTATCAATCTGTCTACAACATGAATTATACCATTCTCCACTACATTGTCTCCTGCAATGATAGCCGAATGATTATTGATCATCACAAAGAAACGCTCATCGAAAACTTTGTAATTGACACCCAGATATTTATCATTGAAATTCAGCACCGGCAGAGCACCTTCTGCCATTTCTGCCATTGGGCAATAATAATCTATTATATGTGCACGCGCTATTACATTAGCCATGGAATCGGACAAGTCCGAGAATTCCGGTGAATGTATACCCGTTTCGACAAAAAAAGGTGTTTCTTTGGTTGCATGGTAGATTGAATCCTGTTCACGAACAAACCTTTCTACTGCATTGTTGTCGGCAAGGAACAATGTATAACGACCATAAGTCGACAAAATGCCGTCCAATCCTGCCTTTTCGAATATATCTAACATGTGAGAATACTTCTCACTGCGGTTATTCATAAAATCGGCAATAGTCTCACCCGTAAACGTGTAGCGGTTGCTCTTATCTATTTCGTCAGTACACGAAACAAGTAATAAAAGCGACAACAACATATATATGGATTGCCTGACCACTATCATAAATTAGCTTTAGTTATTACAAGTTACCTCCTCGGGTAACATATCGCCACACATAGATGAGCCTTTTACATAAGTATACAACCCTTTATAATTGGAGTATTGCAAGCAATTATCAGAAACGACAGCTCTGCTTCATTGTTTTCACAAAAGTAATAAATAAATACAAATTATTTATCCACATTTTGTGGATTTAAGCAAAGACTGTTTCAGAGCCGTTTCAGGCTCCTACTATTTATCGTCAGAAGATTTTATCTCCTCGAAACTTACATACTCACCTTCATTCTCGTCGAAGACCTTCTTTCTCTTCGCACGTCGCAGGGGTTCATCGCTCTGCTCGAAGGTATAGCCATTATCCGAGGCGGAGGCATGTCCGCTGTATCCGCCCTGTCTCTGTCCACCTCTGTGCGAGGAGGATGAGCCTCCCAACATGGTGATAAGGAAGCGGATTATTCCGAATATCACAGAGGGAACAATCACAAATAGTGCAACGAAGAAAAGTATTATCAATATCAAAAATTTCATCATAATTCCAGTGCTATAATTTTAAACAATTTTGGAGGGCATTTTCTGTTCCGGCAGCTATAGTTTTTTTCCAAAAACAACTCCGGAACCACCCTTTAAACCGGGCACTCCCCGGTATGGTTCATAATGGCAACAATTGCATCGGGGCATGCACGACAAAATAACAGATTACAGTGCACACGACAGATACAAAGATTACAGTACAAAAACCGTGCAAATGTACAAAGAGAGATGTTATAAAATCTAAAACAGAATGTTAAAATATATCAAGAGACGCTGACGACTCTTGTCTACCGAACCATTATTGCGCAGTTTTTGTCTTCTTAATCAAAGACTTGACAATAGAGACAGCCACATAGAGTGAGATTATGGGAACTGCAGCACCAAAGCCCAGCAGCAACATGGGAGCAGACACCAACAAGAAGCTGTAACGTATCTTATTCGCCCTCCAAGCGAGGTATTTGAACTTCAAAGAGAACATCGGGATGTCTGCGACCAACAGATAGCACGACAGCAACAGAAGCCCCAACATCAACATCCATCCATAGTTGAGACTATAGATGAAGTTGCCGTAACCTACTACCAACGACGCCCAGAAGAGTGCATTGGCAGGTGTGGGGAGACCGATGAAAGTTGTTGTCTGACGTTTGTCGATATTGAACATTGCAAGACGCATTGCCGAAAGTGCAGAGATAAAGAATGCCGCAAAAGGCAACAGCCCCGACACCGATGCAAGATAATCGGGGAACTCGAGTCCTTGCATGAAGACAAAAACCATAAATGACGGGGCAAAGCCGAAAGTAACATCATCGGCAAGAGAATCGAGCTGTACACCGAGTGGCGAGCTCACCTTCAACAGGCGTGCCACCATTCCGTCGAAGAAGTCGAAGACAGCACCCAGGACTATAAAGGCAAGGGCCAAAACAAAATTACCCTCCATTGCCATCACACATGAGACACAGCCCGAAAGCAGATTACAACAAGTAATTATATTGGGAATATGTTTTTTGAAGCCCATACAGATTTATTTAAGTTTAGCGATAATAGTTTCGTCACCGACAGTCTTTTGCTCAAGCTCCACACACACCTCGGCATCCAAAGGCAGATATACATCCACACGCGAACCGAATTTTATGAAACCCATATGCTGGTCGATGAAACATTCCTCTCCGGGCTCGGCATAGGTAACTATGCGACGTGCCATTGCTCCTGCCACCTGTCTCACAAGAATCTCTGCGCCGTCAGGAGTCTCTATCACCACCAAAGAGCGCTCGTTCTCGGTGCTTGCCTTGGGCAACCATGCCTTCATGAATTTACCCTTCTGATGTCCAACCTTCTTTACGACACCCTCCACCGGATACCAGTTGGCATGAACATTCAACGGACTCATGAAGATAGAGACCATACGTCTTTTATCCTTGAAATAGTCGGGCTCGAACACCTCTTCTATCACCACCACCTTACCATCTGCAGGAGCCACCACCAATTTTTCTACATTATCTGACGGGAATGTACGTTTGGGGCTTCTGAAGAAGTTAACCATCATCAGATATACGAAGAGCGATACTCCCGTAAGCAACATATTCCATATGTCGCAAGGGACAAAATACCAACTCAATGAATTCAAAAAAAGAAGCACGATGAAAGATACGACAAGGATGGATGTACCCTCGCGATGTATTCTCATCTTCTTAATCTTTTTCAGTCTATCAATTCTTCCCATCAGTATTCATTTACATGTATTATTCGACAAAAATAGTAATTATTTGTTAAACGCCCAACAAAAAGCATCAAAAAGAGTATTTTCTATCATTAAATGTAATTCAAATGTAATTTATACAACAAGCATAACGAATTGATTGATACCGCTGCTACCTCTTATTGCAATTAAAGTTGCAATTTTTGTTGAAAACTTTTGTTCCGTTTAACACCGAAATTTCCCAAAAAGCCATTACCTTTATAGAAATTTACAAACTACTCCTTTTAATATATAAGCCACAACAAGCATAAGCAGCCATGCAAGACTTTATACACCTGCACGTACATACACAATACTCCATACTCGACGGGCAAGCATCCATTCCCCGTCTTGTGGACAAGGCGATAGAGGACGGGATGCGCGGAATCGCCATCACCGACCACGGTAACATGATGGGCATCAAAGAGTTCTACAACTACGTCAACAAGAAGAACAAGGGCAAAGGACCCGATGAGAAGTTCAAGCCCATCATAGGATGCGAGATGTATGTAGCCACCGACCGTCTCTTCAAGAAAGACGACCGCGGACACCACCTTGTGGTATTGGCAAAGAACCTTACCGGATACCACAACCTTGTAAAGCTTGTCTCCAAAGCATGGAGCGAAGGCTACTACTACCACCCCCGTACCGACAAGGTGGAGCTTGAGAAATACAAGGAGGGACTCATCGTCTGCTCGGCATGTCTGGGAGGTGAAATACCCCAGCACATCAAGAACAGAAGATTCGAAGAGGCAGAGGAGAGCATCATGTGGTTCAAGGAGACGTTCGGCGAAGACTTCTATCTGGAGTTGCAGATACACAAAGCCACAAAAGAGCGTGCCAACCACGAGGTCTACCCCCTGCAGTTGGAGGTGAACGAAAAGCTTGTCGAATACAGCAGGAAGTTCGGCATAAAACTTGTGTGCACCAACGACGTACACTTCGTAGACGAAGAGAATGCCGAAGCCCACGACCACCTCATCTGTCTCAACACCGGCAAGGACCTCGACGACCCCACACGTATGCTCTACTCAAAGCAGGAGTGGATGAAGACCAAAGCCGAGATGAACGAGACCTTTGCCGAATACCCCGAAGCTCTCGCAAACACCATAGAAGTACTCGACAAGGTAGAGTTCTACAGCATCGACAATGCTCCCATCATGCCCACCTTCGCCATCCCCGAAGAGTTCGGCACCGAAGCGGAGTACCGCGAAAAGTACACGCACGAAGACCTCTTCAACGAGTTCACCCGCGACGAAAAGGGCAACGTAGTGCTCTCGCAGGAGGAGGCAGAGAAGAAGATTAAAAAGCTTGGCGGATACGACAAGCTCTACCGCATAAAGCTCGAAGGAGACTATCTGCGCAAGCTCACATACGACGGAGCAAAGAAGCTCTACCCCGAGCCCTTCAGCCAGGAACTCATAGACCGCATCGACTTCGAGCTCCACATAATGAAGACAATGGGTTTCCCCGGCTACTTCCTCATTGTACAGGACTTCATAAAGGCAGCCCGCGAGGAGTTGGGAGTATCTGTAGGTCCCGGTCGTGGTTCGGCTGCCGGCAGCGTAGTAGCATACGCACTGAGCATCACCAGAGTCGACCCCATAAAGTACGACCTGCTGTTTGAGCGTTTCCTCAACCCCGACCGCATCTCGTTGCCCGATATCGACGTCGACTTCGACGACGACGGACGTGCCGAGGTACTCAAATGGGTAACAAACAAATATGGAGCCGAGAAGGTGGCACACATCATCACCTACGGCACAATGGCTACCAAACTTGCCATAAAGGATGTGGCACGTGTAGAGAAACTGCCTCTTGAAATCTCCAACAAGCTCTGCAAGGCCATCCCCGACCGTCTGCCCGACGGACTGAAGATGAACCTGAAGAACGCAATATCCGTGGTGCCCGAACTGCGCGAGGCAGAGGCATCGCCCGACGAGAAGTTGCGCAACACCATAAAATATGCCCGAATGCTCGAAGGCAACGTGCGCAACACCGGAGTACACGCCTGCGGCATCATCATCTGCCGCGATGCCATCACCGACCATGTGCCCACAAGCATCGCCGAGGACAAGGAGAGCGGCGAGAAACTGCTCGTTACACAGTACGAAGGCAGCGTCATCGAGGATACCGGACTCATAAAGATGGACTTCCTGGGACTGAAGACACTCTCGGTGATAAACGAAGCCATAAAGAACATACGCCAAAGCCTCGGCATAGAGGTAGACATAGACAACATACCCATCGACGACGAACTCACCTACGAGCTCTACTGCAAGGGCAACACCATAGGAACCTTCCAGTTCGAGTCGCCGGGAATGCAGAAATACCTGCGCGAACTGCAGCCGAGCACCTTCGAGGACCTCATAGCCATGAACGCCCTCTACCGTCCGGGCCCCATGGACTACATCCCCGACTTCATCAGCCGTAAGCACGATCCCAAGCTGGTGCAATACGACATTCCATGCATGGAAAAGTACCTCAAGGACACCTACGGCATCACAGTATACCAGGAGCAGGTGATGCTCCTCTCGCGCCAACTCGCCAACTTCACCCGAGGCGAGAGCGACACCCTGCGCAAGGCTATGGGTAAGAAGCTGAAAGACAAGCTCGACGAGCTGAAGCCCAAATTCATCAACGGTGGAACATCCAACGGTCACGACGCCAAAATACTCGAAAAGATATGGGCAGACTGGGAGAAGTTCGCATCATACGCCTTCAACAAGTCCCATGCCACCTGCTATTCATGGGTAGCCTACCAGACAGCCTACCTCAAGGCACACTACCCATCGCAATACATGGCAGGTTCACTCAGCCGCAACCTCTCCAACATCACCGAAATCACCAAGTTGATGGAAGAGTGCAAGAGCATGGAGATAAACGTATTGGGACCCGACGTCAACGAGTCGCATCGTAAATTTGCCGTAAACAAGCAGGGCGACATACGTTTCGGACTATGCGCCATAAAAGGCGTTGGCGAGAATGCCGTGCAGTCAATCATCAACGAGCGCGAAGCGAACGGCGCATACAAGAACATCTTCGACTTCGTACAGCGCGTGAACCTCACAGCCTGCAACCGCAAGAACCTCGAATGTCTCGCCCTCTCCGGCGCGTTCGACGGGCTCGATGGCGGCATCACCCGCGAGCAATACATGGGCATAAACAGCAAGGGCGAACCCTTCCTCGAGAGCCTCATACGCTACGGCAACCGCTACCAGATGGACAAGATGTCGTCGCAGAACTCCCTCTTCGGCGATGGTGAGATGGCAGAGATTCCCACCCCCGAAATACCGGTTGCCGAAGAATGGAGCAGCCTTGCCCGACTCAACAAAGAGCGCGAGCTTGTAGGCATCTACCTGTCGGCACACCCTCTCGACGAATATGCGCTTGTGCTCAACGAGTTCTGCAACACCACCGCCGCAGAGATGGCAGACATAAATGCACTTGCCGGTCGCAAGATAACATTGGGCGGACTGGTATCGGACGAGCCACGCAGCGGATTCGGCAAGACAGGCAACCCCTACGGTTTTGTAATGCTGGAAGACTTCTCGGGCAAGACAGAACTCAGACTCTTCGGCAACGACTGGATACAGAGAAAGAATTACTTCATTCCCGGCAATTTTGTATACATAACAGGCTCGTGCCAGCCCAAAAGATGGGACCCCAACTCATACGAATTTGTCATCAACGACGTGCGCCTGCTCTCCGAGGTGAAGGAGAATGCCGTGAAGAGCATCACCATATCATTCAAGATAGAGGACCTGAGCGACAGAATCGTCGACGACATACTTCTATTTGTCGAAGACAACCCGGGACAGAGCAAAATATTCTTTAATATACGCGATACAGAGCAGGAATTTACATTAAGTTTAGTATCTTTGAACCACACAATGAACGTAACCCAGGAATTCATAGACTACATAAAGAAACAATCCGTACTCGAATACAAACTAAACTAACAAATACTTTATAAACTATGGAAATAACAGTAACAGACAACAACTATCAGGAAGTATTATCATCGGAACTTCCCATCGTACTCGACTTTTGGGCAACATGGTGCGGTCCCTGCCGTCAGATTTCGCCCTACATTGCAGAACTCGCCGAGGAGTATGCCGGCCGTGTAGTAGTAGGCAAATGCAACATCGAAGAGGCAACAGACCTCACATCGGAATATGGCATCATGAGCGTACCCACCGTACTCTTCATCAAGAATGGCGAAAGAATTGACGACCTCGACCTCGTAGGTTCAATGTCAAAAGCGGACATCAAGGAAAACATCGAGAAAATTCTTTAATTAGACCACCATGCAGAACGACGAATTCAGCGTAGAAGACATTGACGACGAAAAGACCATCGAATACATACGTCAACGTCTGCCCCAGGAGATAAAAGAGAAATTCAGCGACGATGAAATGTACTATTTCCTCGACACCATCTACGACTATTACGACAAGAGCGGAATATTCGAGTCGGCAGGCGACGCAGACGGTTGCATAGAGATAGACATCGACGCAATAGCCAAATATGTGGCAAAGGAAGCAAAGAAAGACAACATTGGAGAATTCGACCCCGAAGAGCTGTTCTTCATAGTAGAAGGCGAACTTGCATACTGCGGCGCAATTGACGACGAAGATTAAGTACAGGATATACGCATGAGAGAAAAATCATGCGTATATTTTTTGATACACAACAGTCCCAACACCACACCCCCGACACCATGAAAAAAGCGACAATACTTTCACTGCTGATGCTGCTGCTCGCACCCTCTGCAATCACAGCACAGAAATACAAACTCATTTGGAAAGAAAACTTCAAAGGCAAAGAGATCGACACCGGAAGATGGTCGAAGATACCGCGCGGCACCCCCGATTGGCAGAACTACATGAGCAACTACGACGGATGCTACGATGTCTCAAACGGCAAACTCACACTGCTCGGCATCACAAACGAAGCTCTCCCCGGCGACACCGCTCCCTACCTCACCGGCGGAGTATACACAAAAGGGAAATTCTCAATCACATACGGCAAGGTTGAGATAAAAGCCAAACTGATGGGCGCACAAGGCGCATGGCCAGCCATCTGGATGCTTCCCGAAAACCACGGATGGCCCGACGGAGGAGAAATAGACATTATGGAACGGCTCAACCATGAACCACAGGCATACCAGACCGTACACACCTACTACACATACGTACTGAAGAAGCAGGACCCTCCGCAAAGCAAGTGCTCCCCCATCAGGCAGGACAGATACAACATATATGCAGTTGAAATACTACCCGACAGTTTAGTGTTTTCAATCAACGGTCGCCACACACTCACCTACCCACGCATAGAGACTCCACACAAAGGACAATTCCCCTTCGGCACCCCATTCTATCTGCTTATAGACATGCAGATTGGCGGCAAATGGGTAGGCAAAGCCAATCCCGCCGAACTACCTGCAAAAATGGTTGTAGACTGGGTCAAATTTTATAAGACAGTGGAATAAGGTTACAGTTGCAGACGGAGGGGGTTGAATGTTTTGCTTGTGCGTTCGGTCAAACTCCCTCCCCCGTTCGGGTACTCCCTCTTATCCAAGAGGGAGAGTTTTTCTCTTTGTATTCAATATGTTACTAAAGCTCCGCCTCTTGGATAAGAGGACATTGCGTAATAAGCAATGTTTGCGACGACGAAAGCTTTAGCTTTCCAAAGGAGTGCCGAGCTTGCGAGGTCAGTCAAAAACTTGTTTTTGAGGCCGGAGGAGTTTGAACTTTTGCTTGCCATACTCGCTACCATGTGCGGTGGCACGCTTGTAAAAACTCACGAAGCATAGGCTCGTTATTTACTTCATCCCAGGCGGTTTGGGGCTGTTGTACATAAAGAATCTTAACTGTTCGAATTCATACACTTTGGCAATGGCAAATTCATTGCCCTTTTCGGCGAGTCGTCTGTAGAGCCTATAAGCAAGCGGATGGTTTACATCCGTTCCGCGTCCCTTCTCGTAGCAATATGCTACATACATCATAGCATCCTCATCGCCAAGGTCGGCAATGGACTTCATCCACTGAAAACTCTTCTTGCGGCTCTTCTTCAGGTATTTACCCTCGGCAAAGCACTTTACGATGAACCTTTGTGCCTCTTTGCTGCCGTACCGTACCGCCTTGCGCATATAGTCAATGGCCGGAGACTTGCGCAGTTTGCGTTTGCTCAATCCGTTTATAGAATCCTGTTCCACCTGATGCATACCTACTTTATACAGTGCCTCCGCATCATTCTGTTTTGCAGCAAGTGTGTACCACTTCAGTGCTTCATCGCGATCGGGGGATACAAATATACCCTCTTCGTGGAAGCGTCCTATCATACGTTGCGACTGCGCATATCCTCCGGCAGCAGCCTTGCTGTAATAGCTGTATGCCAACGAATCGTTTTTCTTCACAATCGCGCCTTCGTGGTGAATATCTCCCAAATGGTGCATTGCAAGGTGGTTACCCTTGTCGGCTGCCATTTCAAAGTAGCGCATGCCCTGCATCTTGCTTTCGCTCACACCCTTGCCATCGTAGTAACATTTTCCGAAGTTGGCAAGAGCTGGCGCAAAGCCATATTTTACAGCTTCGCGGAAACATTTCACAGCACTCTCATATTCTCCACGGTCGTAATAGACAAGCCCTTCGTATGTAAGATTGTTGCACGTTGTGATAATTGTTGGCGGCAGTTCGGTATTCGATAGTTTTTTCCACACCTCCATATATGCTGTTGTGCCCTCTAAACTATCCTGCTTTTCGCGTGTATTTATGGATACCGCGTTTCCGTAGAGGGTGTTTTTACCCCTACCCTGTATATCAACATCGATATACATAGTCTTTGTACCGTTGAAGAATGTGTATTCTGCCTCCCCCACACTGTCGCTCATGGCTACAGGCAACCACATCAGTGTGCGACGGTAATCCTGTGTATGTTCATCGGGGGTGCATTTGCTGTAGTCGGGCGAATAGAACTGCTTACTCTCGGTGTACCCGCGCATCATGGTGTAGCGCACCTTGTCGGCTTTTGAGAAGTTGGGTATATCATTTTTTCTCTCCTCTTCGCTATAAGGAATAAAGCAAGCTACATAGTTGGGGTGTTCCGGATTATATTTTCCCCAACCACCGAAAGCCGTTTTTGAATTCTGAGTTGTGTGAATACTACCATTGTGTTCATTGACAAACTCAAAACTTGTACCTCGCATTCTTTGGTGAAAAAGAAGAGAGCCGGGGAATCCGTCAATCATTCGGTTATCTTTGGTAGGGATATAGTGACGGGTGAGAAAGCCCTCTGTAAGCAACGAATCATATCCGTGGGGCATCCTGCTGTTGACCCAACGTTCTACATCATTGATAAATTGCCCGCGCAGATTTTCGTCGCTACGGATGGTGAACTCTTTGAATCCCATCATATAGTCAATATTGCATTTTTTGCGATTCAACAAAAAGAGCACATCGTTTTCTGGTATGGAGTCGCTTCGGTACTCTCCTTTCACTACTATAGACTGCACCCAATATGCCCAGTTGAAATTGTAGCGCCAAAAGACGCTCCTAAGTACCATTGCGGGAGTGAGACCATTTGTTACCATGTCGAAATATACCCTTTCGCCATTGTCTGCAAGCGCGTTGTATATACCCCCGTCGCCCGACTCCTTTATTGGTCTGATTTTCTCACTAACCTCTATTGCATTTATACTTTTGTCACTACCTATGTTGCCTGTGTTTGCAATGTCAAGCGGTACGGCAACCTTTGTGGTGTCGAAGTCGCGTTCGAGATTGAAGTAGGTAACATCCTGTGCATACTCCCATTCGTCGACGAAGTTAAACCGTATTTCGCTGCGGGGCGGGCGGTTTCTTTTATCCTTTTTCTTATCCTCTACAATATCCACCTCGGCAAGTTCGTATTGCAACGGATTTTTCATTACAACAGTCGTATCAATGCCGGCTGTGTAGCTTACAGCCTCGCCGGGGTTGCGTTCCCAATAGTTGTAGAAACGAAACGATGGCGAAAAATAGCGGTCGAGTACAAAGCGTATACCCTTCATATTTTTAGTCAAGAACGGTATGTAACGCGTCGAGATACAGGCAGTTCTGTTGCCATAGAAATCATCCAACCGCACTCTGAAACGACCGTTTCGGGTAGTGTAGAATCTGTAGACAAGAGAATCCTGCATGAATCTGAAATTCATTGTTCCTAATTTCAGCGGATAGAGCAGGAATGTTCCCAACTGCCCCCACTTCTTGTTCGGTTCGCGGGTATATACTTCTCCGCTGAGTTCTATGCCCTCTTCGGCTTGATGGCGAATGTCAATATGGCTGCGGGCAAGTTTGCTCCAGTCGTATGCTGTCCATCCGCGGGTGAGCATCAGCAGGTCGAGTTCCTCTTCGCGGCGGGGATTCTCCTTGTCGAAGTAACGCCATGCATCGGGGATGTGTCCTTTCAACTGAGAGCCCAG
>JAZNKR010000026.1:0-7082 GCA_045578665.1 Bacteroidaceae bacterium
GAGTTCCGCAGCCCCAAAAGTCATCAGCTGAGGCTGCCGTTAAGAAAGCGCCCATGCGCAGAGTTTTTTGGTTCTTTTTGTCGGCACAAAAAGAACGTAAACTTTGTTTAAATCAACATAACTACAAACTGCCATTAAATAAATACTGTTTAGCCAAAAACAATTAGTAAATTTTACCGGACAGTAATAATAAAATATAGAAGAGGCTGTGTCAAAAAAAATTCGACACAGCCTCTTCGTATAAATCAAAATCTGTTACTTCAGATTGTCGTTTGTCAGTGTAACGCCTTTGTATTTTCCTGTAAGCGAGTTTAGAAAAGCAACCACCTGTGCTACCTGGGCATCGTCAAGGAGATCGTCAGTCTCATATTTTGCCATAGCCTTCACTGCATCTTCGAGTGTAGCCTGAGTACCATCGTGGAAATAGGGAGCAGTCAATGCTATATTGCGCAATCCGGGAACTTTGAAACGATGGATGTCGCGATCGAGTTTTGTCTCTTTGTTGCGACCGTTGTCCTCTGTCGTCAATTCAGTTCCTCTATCCTCGAAATAGTTACCGAAGAGACCCATAAGTTCGTATGACTGACCTCCTATGTTCTCTCCTACGTGGCAGGTTGCACAACCAAGCTGTTTGAAGAGTTCGTAACCCTCTATCGCCTCGCTGCTCATAGCGCTCTTGTCGCCCTTGAGATAGAGGTCGAAGGGAGAATCGGGGGTGAGCAATGTGCGCTCAAATTCCTGGATGGCATTTGTGATTGTCTGCTCTGTGATACCTTCGGGATAAACTGCCGTAAATGCCTTGTCGAATGCTGCATCGGCTTTAAGTTTGGCGCAAATCTCATCGAAAGAGGTAGATGCCATCTCCACGGGATTGAGAGGAGGACCTGCAGCCTGTGCAGCCAATGTTTCGGCACGACCGTCCCAGAACTGCACAAAATTGTAGTGTGCATTGAACACAGTGGGAGCATTTACTCCTCCTTTGAGTCCGTTTACACCCTCGGAGTACTGTTTGTTGTCTACACCGCCTGTGTTGAGACCATGACAGCTTGCACATGAAACAGTGTTGTCTACCGACAGACGTGTATCGTGGTAAAGCATCTCGCCAAGAGCAGCCTTCAAAGGATCGACCTCAACAGATGCCTCTACGGGACGCACTGTTTCGTTGGCAAACTCTGCAGCAGCCAATTTGTTGGGATAATATTTCGCACGTGTCTCTTTTGCCCACTCCTTTACAGCCTCTACCTCCTTGCTGCTTGTGTATGCTCCCCAATGGACCATATAATATTTTGCAGGAGGCATGGTGCCGTCGGCAAAAACCTTCTCCACCTTTGCAAGATCAACTTCAGAGACCTTCTTGCCGCTCTTTACGGCATCGTACATAGGCTGTATGTCAAACGAACGGTATCCCTTCTCCACATCCTCCTTTACCATGTCTCCTGCTATAGGAAATTCGGCATAGAAAGGAAGCTTGGGGTCGGCTGTATGACATTCGAGACAACCGCCGCTCTCAATGATACCGGCAATCTGTGCATTCTTCTCAACAGTTGCAGATGGCGTGCCATCCATACAACAGTAGATACATCCGAGCAATGTAGTGATTGCTAAAAAGATAAAACCCTTTTTCATATCTGCGTTTATGATTTGTGTTTATAATTAACCCTATTATTTGTGTATTCTGTCCTTCGGCAATTTGGGGAAGAGTTTCTTGAAGCCCACTATCTTGCTTGTGAACTTGCCGCCCTCTATCACAAGTGTTACTGCAAGTATTACGAGCAATATACCGGCAGATTCCTTTACGGTAAGCGTCTCGCCAAGGATGAGCACACAGAAGAAAACTGCCGTAACAGGCTCAAATGCTCCGAGGATAGCTGTAGGAGTGGAGCCTATGTAACGTATGGCGCGTGTGGTGCATGCCAGCGACACAAGTGTCGGGAAGAATGCAAGTGCCAACAGATTGCCCCATTGATACCAATTGGCAGGAGTTGTAACCACACCGTTCACATAGAGTCGCGCAGCAAAGATAACAGTTCCGAAGACAAGCACATAGAAGACCACCTTCAATGTTGCCAGCCCCTTGAGACGTGTCGTGTTTATGCCTACTATATATATGGCATAGGCAAGAGCCGCAACAAGCACAAGGACTGCTCCTACAAGGTTGAGCCCCTTGGGAGTCTCCGGTTCATACATTAGCGCTACTCCACCGACAGCCATACCGAGACAGAGCAATGTGTGCACCGATACCTTCTCTTTGTAATATACAGCCATCATCAGAGTTACCATTATAGGATAAACAAAAAGCAGGGTCGAACCGATGCTTGCATCCATAAAGAGATAACTCTCGAAAAGCGCCAGAGAAGAGGTCGCCATGAGTATACCCATTATAATCAACGGCAACACCTCGCGACTGTGAACTCTGAACCCGCGTCCGCGTAGAATCATCGTTACCGCAATCATGGGAATAGCGAACAGGTATCTGAAGAAGAGTACCGAATCGGGATCCATACCCGCGTCATAGAGCGGAATAGCAAACAGCGGATTGAGTCCATACGCTGCCGCAGCTACTATACCGTAAATATAACCTTTAGCCTTTTCGTTCATATTGATAATAAATCATATTAACAGATTCGTAACATAGCTCCTAAAGGAGCAAAAATAATTTACAAAGATACAATTTTATACAAAAATGCAATAAAATTATAGAATTTCTTTTGCAAAAATTCACAAAGCAGTCCTATTGCTTTTTTGCATCAAGATATTTCACTACCCTGCCGTAGATTATAAGTGCAAAAGCCGACACCAAAGCGATGGCACCGAAATAGTACCATATATAGTGGGCATTGGCGCTTGCAGCAAGCCACTCCTCATGGGTAGCATAAAGCATCGGTTCGGGACAATATTTACTCAAAAGGAATCCCGAAATTCCGAATCCGAAAATGGACGACAGGAAGGAGTGGAGGTGGCTGAATCCGAGGTAGAGTCCCTCTTCGCCCTTAGGAGCCTGAAGCGAGAAGTATTCGAGGAAACGGGGCGAAATGAATGTCTCTGCCAATCCCTGGAAGACTATACCCACAACCATCATGAATGCAACAGGGTGCATGGAAAGGATTGTCTGCGAAGAGTCGAGCATATTACCCGATGCCATACAGAGCGCCGAAATGGGCATGATGAACATACCCACTGTCATTGAGGTGAGTGCAGAGTACTTACGCATGATTGCTGTAACAAAATTCACTGCAAGCACCACCACCAAAGGATTGACATTGGCATACCACGAAGGCGAAGCCCCCTCGCCTGCAAGACGAAGCACATACTTCGGCATTGTAGCATACAACTGGTGCTGCACCATCCAGAAGCCTGTAATGATGATGATAAGTGTAATCAGACGACCATTGCAGCACACCTTGACAAGAGCGTTCCATATCTGTCCGAATGTCTTGCCCTCGCCCGAATGTTGAGTACTCTTGTAGAAGAACCATATTGCCAACAGAGCAAGGAATGTCATTGTAGCCGAGAAGTAGTTAAGTGTGATGAGTCCTTCGTTGCCGAGAGCTTCGCGCAAAGGCTTCACAATGGTCTTTCCCGAAAAGGCACCTATGTTCACCATAGCATAGAATATGGAGAATCCCTTTGCACGCGTCTCGGGGGTTGTCTCCTTTGCAACGGTACCGGAAATCACACTCTTGATGAAAGCACCACCGCAGACAATCAGTGCCATGATGGGGATGATGCCGTATCTGAGATTGCTCTCGAGAAGACCTGTAAACGTTGTAGTATCGGTATACTCCACCAAACCTGCCGATTGCAGCCATGTAGGATAGATTGCAAGTCCGAGGTAACCGCAGGTAAGTAATGTGAAGGCAAGAAGCATAGAATTGCGGAAACCTATCTTGTCGGCAAGCGCACCTGCAAATGTGGGTAACAGATAGAGGCATGCCGAGAATACACCCGCAATGGCAGCAGACTGAATGTCGTCGAATCCGAGGATGCGACTCAGATAAAGCGTTATGACAATAAATACACCATAGTAGGCGGCTCTCTCGAAGAGCTCAACGGTGTTTGCGACCCAAAATGCCTTGCTGAATTTCATTTTTCCGTTTGCAGCAGTGTTGCTCATAGTTTAAGTTTATAGAATGAATTGGTTTAATTTCACGAATCGGACAACAAATAAATACGGCGGAAATTGTACTGAATTCCCGTCGCATATATTGTCTTAATCTTGTGCAAAGGTAATGAAATTCCGCAAAATAGAGAGAATTTTTGAAGCATAAATTCAGTGCTGTTACAAGTATATGCAAACTTTTTGTTAACAAATTGTTAATTGCATATCACTTGACAAAGAGTTAAGCTATTTTTGAGTAATTTTGCGACGATTTTTGAAAATATAGAAACAAGCTACCATTTTATGAAGAAATTTTTAAAGATAACAGCCGCTGTAATTGCTATACTGCTGGTGCTGTTAATGGTCCTTCCATACGCTTTCAAGGGTAAAATAGAGACCATCATCAAAGAAGAGGGCAACAAAATGCTCAATGCCACCTTCGATTTCGACAATCTCGACATCAGTCTCATCAGTCAGTTTCCCTCTGCGTCCATCACTCTCGAAGGCTTTTGGCTGAAAGGAGCAGGAGAATTCGAGAACGATACTCTGCTAAGATGCGGCGAACTGACAGCAGCCGTAAACGTAATGTCCCTCATCGGCGACAATGGCATAGAGATAAGCAAGATTATAATCGACGAGACAAAAGCCAAAGCAATAGTATTGCAGGACGGCAGACCCAATTGGGATATAATGAAGAGCACATCGGAGGAGAGCGAGACACCTTCCGATACTGCAAGCAGTGCATTCCGCATACAGCTCCGCAAGCTAAGCATAAGCGACCTCACCCTTGTCTACGATGACCGTCAGGCAGGGATGTATGCCGAGGTTGCCGACCTCGATGCATCGTGCAGCGGAGACTTCGGCAGCGAGCGCACCACATTGGAGCTCGAAGCCGAGACTCCGGCTGTAACATTCCGCACAGGTGAGATACCCCTTTTGAGCCGCGCAAAGATAGAGACATCAATGAACATCGACGCCGACTTCACGACCAACAAGTTCACCCTCAAGGAGAACAGTCTCTCTCTCAATGCCATACGCGCAACCATAGACGGATGGCTTGCCATGACAGAGAAGGGCATGGATATGGACCTCAAGCTCAACTCCAATGAGATAAACTTCAAAGAGATACTTTCGCTCATACCTGCAATCTATGCAAAGGATTTCGACGGACTGAAGACCGAAGGCGAAGCCACCCTCACAGCCCTTGCAAAAGGCAGCATGATAGGCGACAGCATAATGCCCTCTTTCGATGTCAGCCTCAATGTAAAGAATGCTATGTTCCGCTACCCTTCACTGCCTGCAGGTGTTGAAAAAATCAACATCGATGCAAGCGTAAAGAACCCCGGAGGAGCATTGGATGCAACAATAGTGAATGTAAACCCCTTCAACTTCACATTGGCAGGCAACCCCTTCAGCATGACAGCAGATGTGAAGACTCCCATCAGCGACCCCGCATTCAACGTATCGGCAAAAGGCAAGCTCGACCTTGGCAAGATAAAGGATGTTTACCCCTTGGAAGATATGCAACTCAACGGAGTGGTCGATGCAGACATGAGCATCAACGGCTGTCTCTCATACATACAGAAGGAACTGTACGACCGCATGCAGGCTTCGGGTAAAATAAACCTCGCCAACATGAATCTGCAAATGAAAGACATTCCCGATGTAAACATCAAGAAATCGACATTCAGCTTCACTCCCCGCTATCTTGAACTCAGTGAGACCACTGTAAACATTGGCGAAAACGACCTTACATTTGACAGCCGTTTCGAAAACTACATGGGATACATCCTCAAGGGTACAACTCTCAAAGGAACGCTGAATATCGCAAGCAACAAGTTCAACCTCAACGACTTCATGAGCGGCGACAGCACTGCCACCGCAGAGACAGAAAGCGTTGCGGCAGACACGGCAGCGGCAGGTATCATAGAGATTCCCGACAACATCGACTTCCGCATGCAGGTGAAGATGAAAGAGGTGATTATGAACAAGATGAAATTCAGCAACATCAACGGTCTGCTCATTGTTAAAGACAGCAAGGCCGACATGCAGAATCTCTCACTCAACACAATGGACGGTACCGTTGTTGTGAACGGTTCCTACGCAACCCCCAAAAACAGCGAGCCCCGACTCAATGCAGGATTCAGCCTCAACAACATAGGTTTTGCAGCAGCATACCGCGACCTCGACATGATACAGAAACTTGCGCCCATATTCAATTCACTCAAGGGAGAATTTTCGGGTAATGTCAAGATAAACACTCTGCTCGACAAGAACATGAGTCCTGTAGTAAACACTCTCAACGGTAGCGGAAGCCTCTCCACAAAAGACCTGAGTCTCAGCGGTGTCAAAGCCATAGATATGGTAGCAGACATCGTAAAGAAGCCCTCACTGAAACAGGCTAAGGTAAAAGACATGAAGATTGACTTCACTATTGCCGACGGCCGCATTAACACCAAACCTTTTGACATAAAGCTTGAGGACTACAAGATGAACCTCTCGGGCTCTACAGGACTCGACCAGACTATCGACTACAAGGGCAAGATAACAATCCCCGAATCGGCAGGAAAGATTTCTCAGTTTGGCACCGTTGATATGAACATCGGCGGCACATTCACATCGCCCAAAGTGAGCATAGACATGGAGAGCCTTGCCAAAAAGGCTGCAAGCAAAGCTATTGAAAAAGTTGGCGAAAAAGTAATCGACAAACTCCTGGGAGGAAGTGCTAAAAGCGATTCAACATCGACCGACACCAAGAAAGATGTGAAAGAACAGGTGAAAGAGCAAGTCATAAACAAAGCTCTTGACCTTTTCAAGAAAAAGAAATAAGAATGCGTTAAAAATTATTACTATCCGGTAAACATGCTTAAGCCCTTAAGGTTCTATTCTTTAAGTTGCTACAAGCCCCATTGCTTCATTGAGAGGTTCATTGCTTCATTGATGCGCATTAAGCTTTTAGGCAGACTGCGCCAATGACTTTTGG
>JAZNKR010000027.1:0-5324 GCA_045578665.1 Bacteroidaceae bacterium
ATTGTAAACGAGCGCAGCCGAGCTTCGCATAAAGCAAACATTGCTTATTACGCAATGTCCCCTTTAAGGGCAGGAACTTTTTAGAATAGTTTTTTATCCATTGAAGGATGGGGTTGTACTTTTTAGGTATAATATCGCATAATCATTATAATAAAATCAGCGCAGCCGGCGCTGCGCTGATTTATGTTGCTTGTATTGTTTAGTAATTCTCTTTCCTTACTTCGAAGTAGCTTTGCGAGTATTTGCAGACGGGGCAAACTTCGGGCGCCTTCTTGCCTACAACCAGATGCCCGCAGATGCGACATTCCCACATCACCTGTTCGCCTTTTTCGAATACCTGTTGCATCTCAACGTTCTTGAGCAGTTTGCGGTAGCGCTCTTCGTGGCTCTTTTCTATTGCAGCCACGCGGCGGAAAGTTTCGGCGAGTTCGTGGAAGCCCTCTTCTTCGGCATCCTTTGCGAAACGTGAGTACATATCTGTCCATTCGTAGTTTTCGCCCTCTGCGGCATGTAGCAGGTTTTCGGCTGTACCCGATATGCCGCCGAGTTCGGAGTACCACAGACGTGCGTGCTCCTGTTCGTTACGTGCGGTTTGCAGGAAGATGGCGGCGAGCTGTTCGTATCCTTCGCGTGCGGCAACTTCGGCAAAGTAGGTGTATTTGTTACGTGCCTGACTTTCGCCGGCAAAGCCTTCGAGAAGGTTCTTTTCGGTCTTTGTGCCGGCATATTTGTTGGTCTTTGTGCCCGACTCAACTACCTCTTCGAAAAACGATGCCGGTTTTTTGCACACAGGGCAGATGAAATCTGCGCTTAGTTCGCCTTCGTGGATATATCCACAGATTTTACAACGATATTTTTTCATGGTTTCATGTATATGGGTTAGATATTGTTTCTGTTTTGTCCGACGCTCAAAGGTAAACAAAATTTCGTCCCGATTGTTCTTTGTGTTGTCTCTTTTTTTATAGAACCTCCCTTTAAAGTGCAATTTTACAGAGTCTCACTTATCTTATGATGGTTGAAAAAATATTCTCCTTTCCGGCTTCTGATGTGGGAAAGAAATTCTTTCTCGCTGCTGAATCTCTGCTTTTCCTCTTTTCGTTGTTGACAGTTGCAGCCATTACCGTTGACTACGGTTTTCTGCTCGACGAGGAGGAGAGGAGAGCGGTTGCATCCATCTGCGATCTTGCCCGCTGGTTCTATTTTTTTGTATTTGTTGCCCGTCTCTTTCTCTATAGCGGCAGAATAAGAGGGAGGATGGTGCTATTCACATATCTGTTGGGGTTTGCTCTGCTTCTCTCGCTCCTGCCCGACCTCTTTGTCCGCGATGCCGGCAGTGGCTTTGTCGCTAAGCTCTATGGAGTCATCGGCGGAGAATTCTATCGCTTGATTGTGCTTTCGGTCTTTTCTCTGCTTGAACTTTCTAAAGGTGTGGCAGCCTTTATCGGCAGACGGACGAATCCTGCGCTTTTGATGGCAGCATGTTTCTTGGTGCTCATACTCTTCGGGGCGTTGTTGCTGATGTTGCCGCGTTCTACCCTTGAGGGGGTAAGGATTTCGGTAGTCGATGCCCTGTTTGTCTCTTCGAGCGCAGTCTGTGTTACAGGACTTTCCACCGTGGAAGTTGCAAGGACTTTCTCGTTCGATGGGCTCTGTGTCATTATGTTGCTTGTGCAGTTCGGCGGGTTGGGCGTCATGACCATTACAAGTTTCTTTGCTCTCTTCTTTGTGGGCGATACAGGTTTCCTGGGGCAGTTCGCCCTGCGCGATATGGTGGGGAGCGATGTCTTTGGCTCACTTGTCTCCACATTGTTGTATGTCATGGGATTTACCTTCGCGGTTGAGGTCATCGGTGCTGCCGTTCTATGGCTTTCTGTGCACGGGAGTTTAGGGATGAGCTTGGGAGAAGAACTTTTCTTCGCACTTTTTCATTCAGTGTCGGCTTTCTGCAATGCGGGTTTCAGTACACTCGATGGAAATCTTGGCAATGGACTTCTTTTCATCGGGCACAACATGTTCTATGTAACTGTAGCTCTGCTCGTTGTTGCCGGTGGTATAGGTTTTCCTATTCTGGTCAACCTCAAGGAGTGGGTGCTGTTCTATCTGATGCCGGTTGTCTCAGCCTTGCTTGGCAGACGACATCGACATCGGTTCAGTCATATAGTAAATGTGAATACACGTATTGTCCTGTCGGCAACCTTATTCCTGCTGTTTGCGGGGACATTGGCATTTGCACTTTTCGAGTGGAACGGTGCTTTTGCCGGGTTGCCTCTTGAGGACAAGCTTGTGCAGTCATTTTTCACAGCTGTGGTCCCGAGAACAGCGGGGTTCAACAGTGTGGAGCCTGCCTTGTTTTCTATGCCTGCACTTGTCGTTTTTCTCTTCCTTATGTGGGTAGGTGGCGCCTCACAGTCCACAGCCGGCGGTATCAAAGTCAATTCCCTTGTTGTCGCGGGCGCGGCAGTGAGGGCTGTTGTCAGAGGTCGCGGATGTGTGGAACTATTCGGTCGGGAGATTGCAGGTGTGTCGGTTTTGAGGGCATCGGTTGCCATCTTCTGCTCCATTTTCGTTGTGGGGTCGGCATTTCTTGTGCTGGTGATTGCCGAGCCGGATATTCCTGCCAAAGGACTCTTCTTCGAGGCTCTTTCAGCCTATTCCACAGTCGGCGCGAGTCTTGGTGTAACTGCCCATTTGGGAACAACGGGCAAGATTGTAGTCATAATGTTGATGTATATAGGCAGGGTGGGGTTCGTCACCCTGTTCATGGGATTTGTAAAGGGTGGAATCCAGAGGTTCCGCTATCCTATAGGCAGTGTTATAATCAATTGATGTATAGTATATGAAATGTTTGGTTGTCGGTTTGGGAAATTTCGGTAAATTGCTCGCAGGCAGACTGACTGATGCAGGGCACGAGGTCATAGGTGTTGATGTCGAAGAACGCAGGGTCGATGAGGTAAAGGAACGTATTTCAGTCGCCTACATCTTGGATGCTTCGGAACGTAAGGCATTGCGTGTATTGCCTTTCGATGAGCTCGATTGTGTGGTGGTTGCCATTGGCGGCAGTATGGACGATTCTTTGCGTGCGGTATTGGCTTTGAGGGATTCTGTGCATGGCGGCTTCTATGTGCGTGCCATTGACGGAGCGCACGGTGCGGTACTTTCTGCTATGGGTGTCAAGGGTGTCTTCTACCCTGACGACTTTTCGGCACGTCTCTTTGCCGATGGACTTTCGCGTGGCGATCTGTCCGGTTTCCTGCACCATTGAGATGTGATTGTTTCCCGGGTAATGGATATGGCGTTTTTATTACACGAATGTCGCAAAAACAATTGCAGCAGCCACTGTCATGCAACCTGCCACAGCTACCGACAGGCTGCTCATTGCACCTTCTATCTCTCCCATCTTCATTGCTTTTGCTGTTCCCATCACGTGCGATGCCGTTCCGATGGCAATGAACTTGCTGCTATATAATATTATTGATTTTGTTTGAATAACGAAGATAAATGTGAATGTAAAATAGACAGTGCCGACAAAGGAATGAACTTTGTCGGCACTGTCTATTTTTAAGGAATCAATATGATAAGATAGTTATATTAAATGTCTTCTAAATCTTTTTGAATTTTCGCTTCTATATTTATAGAATCACGATAACGAATTACTACAACGCCTTCATAGATACGAGAAGTCTTTTCTATTGATAATTCTATATCTCCTCCAGTTACTTCCCACAAACTTCCCCATACAACAGTTCCTTGATAGACTTCTGCCATTAAAGATGTATTGGAATCTGAGTGGGCTGGGTTTTTTTCTTTTGAAATAGTTGGTTTGCCATATTTTCTAGTGTACAAATCCTTGTAATAGTTGTAAGTGTCAATAAGTGTATTCCACTCACCACTTGAATCAAATATTACGGTTATTGCAAATACATTTTTACCATCATCAGTAGCTTTTACGCCTATAGTTGCATCTTGACCGGTGAAGTTTCCTGTAAACAATGCAAGGTTGTTTTCGCGGTCAATAGATGTAAATCCTTTGGCTTTTAACTTTTGACAAAATGTATTCATACTGCCCTCAATAGGAATACCTTTAAAAGTAAGATGTTCTGAATTGGTTTGAGCATATGATGTCAATGTGATTATCATAAATGCGAATAATGATATAAGTCTTCTCATAATTTGTGTTATTAATTGATAATTATTTTTTATATTAAACATAGGTTGCTATCGTAATCCAACTAATAAAAGAAGCGTGAACCACTATGCCACACTCTTACTTGAAGGTCGTAGGAAACCATAGATGCAGATGTAACAATAGCAGCCCACGCTATACGCGTGAGAACCACTATGCTATCCTTGCATCTAATTGAAAATTTCCTACGTTTTCAAGTACAAGATGAGCATAACGCTTCTTCTTTTTCTCAAATGTCTTGGATGGAGTAGTTCCAATCCAACTGCAAATTTAGTAAAAAGTCGTAATAAATCTATTGTGTTCGGTTAATTTTTGATATGCATAGGCTGCGTACAACAATAAAAGTTCGCGGTAGCACAGACACAGGTGTTACCGCGATAAATATTCAGTTATAGGTTATTTTACCTCTCTGCCACTCCTGTTGTTGCACGGATTACATCATTGCCACAATTGGATATTGTGACTTAAAGTTCTGTAAAATCAAACTTGTATACTTTTTCTTCAGCTTGAACCTGTTCAAAAAAGGTTATCATGTAGATAGGGTAATAAATAACTCTGCCTTTTCTCTGCACATTTTCTTGGCAGAACACATAAGCCATGGGCACGGCATATTCTTCATTCTCCATCACATTGGAAAGTGCATTGTGCCGTTCGTAGTCTTTACCTGACTTAACTTATCAAGCACAAGCACAAAAACCAAATAGAATACACTTTTCCAATAAAAAAAATAGGATTTCTTACACTTTTCCAATGTAAATAAGTCCTCTTTATTACACTTTTCCAATTTGTTGTTGGAAGTTGTAAATTTTTTGTTTTAATAAGATAGGCTTCGTCTCGGAATAATATTCAAGTGAACTTGATATTCTTTCCTTTCCTTCCCTTCGTGTTTACAACGCGATGGATTGAGTATAAGCATCTGTGATGCGCTTAACCTATTATGAATTTGGCAAAAGAACTATATTTACGATATAAACAATTCTCTATTAGATTGGGATTCAATAGGATAAATTGACGTTAGCGCATTATATAGTCGTCCCTTAAAAACCCAATAATATATTGAATTACAGTAAATTTAAATGGTCATTAGTTTGTTTATTTTCGCAAGAATTTGTAACTTTATGATGTAAACCTTGCAGAAAAT
>JAZNKR010000028.1:0-8268 GCA_045578665.1 Bacteroidaceae bacterium
ACTCTCTCCGGATGCCAGATACTCATTTATGAGTTGAAGCTTCTCGGCATCACTGAATGTCCTGCGTTGAGTTGTCATTGTGTACTAATTTAGGGTTACATTTTATTTACTTTTTTGTAAACCTATTTTAGGAATAGACATTTTTCTCGGAAAAAAGTTCTCGTCCCCCTTTAAGAGGGACAGCTTTTTTTATGTTTCTTATTTTGAAGAGATTAGCAAATATAAAAACTGAAAGATGTGTCCAAAGATTAGCTTAAAGTGGGACAACTTTTCAAGTTACTTATTTCCACCGACATTATCCACCGACATTATCCACCGACATTGCAATGCAACGTTGCATTTTAGGTAATATATTTGATAATCATTTTTGATTATTTTTAGAAATTCCAATAAAATTGGACGTTTCTTTAATGATTATTGAATTAAACGCTTAACTTTGCGAATGAGAATCGAAACAGACAAGACGAAAACAAGCATCAAGCACAAATGACCGACCAATTAATAGTAGAACTACTAATAGCCAAAGACGAAAGGACGACAAAAGAGTTCTTTTTCAAGAGTTGCCGCCCGCTATTCTTGAGCATTATCCGGCAAGTCTTCAGCTACGAAGTGGATTACGATGAATTCGTCAATGAATTCTATATATATCTGATGGAGAATGACGCCTATCGCCTGAAACAATTTCAAGGGAGAAGCACCATTTACCAATGGATAAAAATCACTGCAATCCGATATTTCATATCAAAACGGGACAACATGATAGATTCAACCCCCAAAAACTCTCTTTCAGAAAACAAGAGTGAGGATGAATCCATCGACACAGAAAACAGAATATCTGCCCGAATGGACATTGCAAGGTTACTATCACTCATGCCCAACAAACGATATGCATACGTAATCAAAAGATTACAGATAGACGAAGCAACCCCACAGACTGTAGCCAAAGAACTGAGAACAAACGTAAACAATTTATACAATATAAAGAAGCGTGCTATTGCAGCATTAACCGAGATAGCTGATAAAGAAATTGAGAAGTATGAAAAAGAGAACAACAGATAACATCACATCAGAAGTATTGGCAGCTTTCCTCGACGGCAATGCAACTACAGAAGAGAGTCAAAAGATAATAGATGGACTCTTCGAGGATGAAGAATTAAGAGAGATATTGCATATTTCCCGAGCGACAGATGCCGAATTGGGCTATTCTTACCAAGAGTGCGAATATATCCCGATGACAGCCTTGGCTGCCACATGTAACGAAGGTAATTTCTGCTGTCTTGAATGTGAAAAACATATACTCAGGAAACATGACATCGAATTTGACGAAAAAGAGATGTTGACAAATGCCATACACAACGGATGGCAAAAAATAGAAGGCACAGCACTTCACAATATCGGACGACATTTAGAAAGTCATGGATTTTCTGTCACACGCAAATACAATTCGACCATCAAGGATATAGAGAATGCCATCAAGACAAGCAGAAGTCTGATAGCAGCCGTCGATGGAGGTGAACTATTGGGCAATAAGACCGACGAATTCATAGAAGACATATTTATTGGAGAAATTCCAGACCACACAGTGGTAATACTTTCTTACGACAAAAAAAACAAGACTATAACTATATTCGATCCCAATTCCCAAAATACGGAAGACACTTACCCCATAGAAGAATTTATAGATGCATGGAACGACTCAAAAAACTATTTAGTCATTATAACACCAAAAGATATGGACACATACACACCTAACCCCATCGACGTATCAGACGTAGAATTATCAGAAGAGTTGAACGAATTGCGAGAAGCCATTGCCGAAAACGCACACGAGATTTGGGCGCTTGAAAGACAGGCACAAGGCTGGACATACGGTCCACAACGCGATGACACAAAGAAGCACAATCCTTGTATGGTCAGATACTCCCAATTGCCGGAAAAAGAGAAAGTGTTCGACCGCGAAATGGCGATGAACACATTAAAACTCGTCAAAAAACTCGGATACGACATCATTAAACGCGAGGATACAGAGCTATACAAAGACTTGCTCTCACGCATAAAAAAGGCCAAAGAGACATATTACTGCCCAAGATGCTACAGCAAAGGCGAAAAGACCATTATAGAAAAGCATCAGGTATTCTGCTATAAGTGCGGACACGATTTAAGACTCGAAGAGCTATACAAGGAACTGTAAAAAAGCATGTTTCTATATTTGCTTTTCCATTTCGGTGTCATAGAGTCTTGTATATAATGGTATTGAAGTTGTTTTGTTCGTTTTGCAAAAAGTGAAAGTCTCGGGAGAAGACAACAAGTTTGCTTGTTGTCTTCTCCCGAGACGCACCCTATATTCACTGTTACGCAATTTGTGGAAAAGTCGAAAATTCACAAATATGAGGTTGATTTATTCGGAACCTATCGGAAATAGTTTTCAAATATTCAATTCTCGCAAAGTAAAAAAGACTTTTGGGACACCCTCACATTTCGCAAAGCAATGGGATTGTGCTGTGGCACAATCCCATTGCTTTAATCATACTACGCAAGTATCAAGAAGCACCCGTTTCCAGAGATTTATTAAATTCAACCGGACAGTGAAAAAATAGAATGCCATCAAATAATTTTCATTTTTAACTGACTTTTTTTGGAATTTATGGATAATTTGCTTTCCTTTGCAATGCTAATCACAAATCTATTACTAACCTACAATACAGATCGCCTATAGAGAAACAATTACTCCAAACACAATAAACTTAAGAAAATGAGTAATTTTAAAGTATTGACCGACGACATGTTGGTCGCAAAATACTTGGAAGGCGATAACAAGGCGTTCGATGAATTATTGGGCCGCCACAAGGATAGGTTATATTCCTATATATTTTTCTTGGTACGTTCACGCGAGGTTGCCGAAGATCTTTTTCAGGAAACCTTCGTAAAGGCTATTGTCAATATGCAGCAGGGGCGATACACAGCCGACGACAACAAATTCTACGCATGGCTCACCCGCATAGCGCACAATCTTGTAATAGACCTTTTCCGTCAAGAGAGAAACGAGAATCAGATTTCGAACGACGAAACCGACATCGACCTTTTCAACAACAAGGCCTACTCCGAAGGCACCATCGAGGCACGCATTGTGAACAGACAGGTACTTATGGATGTACGCCGATTGATAGACTATCTGCCCGACAATCAGAGAGAGGTCATCTACATGAGATTCTATCAGTCCCTCTCGTTCAAGGACATTGCAGCAATCACCGGTGTAAGCATAAACACTGCGCTCGGACGCGTAAGATATGCCATTCTCAATATGCGCAGAATAGCAGAAGAGAAAAACATCTCACTCGCATTGGAAGCTGTATAATCGTAAGTTTCCAAACACCCACTATCATAAGGCAGGTTCTCTCTCGGGAATCTGCCTTTAAACTACCTACCTCTTGCCACACTTGCTGCATTATCCAATTCGCTTGCAGCCGTTACTTACAAGAAACAGTCATAAGATTTTCTCTCAAAAAAATTACAACCTTATAAAATATATCCGATTTTGCAGCGTTATATTAACAGAAGGACGTAACAAACCCACTAAACGGATAGCCTATGAATATAATCTTTACTTCTGATTTTAAAGTTTCCGATCTGAGAAAATATGAGACCGAGATTCGTTCATGCTTGCGTAACGAACCAATATTCTCACCCAAAGAAAAGACACTGGATTTCATCAAGAATTTTGCAAGAAGCTTCCGTACAGAGCAGGGAGCCGAATCGAATATCGACGAAAGCAGACTCTGCGGATTGGTATAGTACAAAAGAGGGTCCACTTCATTAACGAGTGGACCCTCTTTTTATTTTACAGATTATAGAACTCCGTAAATGCCTTTATAGTGTAGATCGTATCCACCAGCGCCGAAGTCTCTCTTATCGAATGCATGCCCCACATGGGATTGCCCATATCAACCCCTCTCATAGGCAATTGGGTGGTCAGGGTATTTCCAAGTGTGCCACCTCCTACCATGTCGGAGCGATTGACAAAATATTGGAAAGGAACACCTGCCTTGCGGCAAATCTCGGCAAAGACTGCTGCCGAATCGCCATCGGTAACATATTTCTGGTTGGCATTGAACTTTATCACAGGACCGCCACCCATCACCGGATGGTTTGTCGGGTCGTGTTTCTCGGGATAATTGGGATGCAGGGCATGGGCCATATCGGCTGAAATCATGAACGAATTCTCCACTGCTGCATAAAGGTCACCGGGGGCACCGCCTCTCTTCAGGATAACAGTGTCGAGAAGGTTGCGCAACATAGGCGACGCAGAACCCTGCTTGGTAACGTTTCCGGTCTCTTCGTTATCGAAAAGTGCAAGCACCTGGGTCATACGGGAAGCCTTGCCTGCAATCAAGGCCTGTAAACCCGCAAAGGCCATCAACAGGTCGTCCTGTCTGCCGGAGGATACGAATTCGTTGTTAAGCCCGCAAAGCGTGGCAGGTGTAGCATCGTAAAGCGACAGATCGAAATCGAGAATATCTGCAACAGCAACACCAAGTTCATCGGCAATAAGTTTCAGGAGCAGGTTTTCCCTCTCGAAATGGTTGCTTATGAATCCGAGCACAGGCATCATATCGCGCTGACGGTTCAGAGGATTGCCGTCGTTGACCTCTCGGTTGAAATGGATGGCTATATGCGGAATAAGCAGCAACGGGCGCTTTATATGAAGCAGGCGCGCAACGGGACGCAAAGGATTGTCGCCACGCAACAGCACACGGCCGGCGATGGAGAGAGGACGGTCGAACCATGTATAGAGGATTGGACCACCATAGACCTCGGTGTTCAAGCGCACCATTCCACCTTCGGAGAACATTTCCGGTGCAGGCTTTATTCTGAATCCCGGAGAATCTGTATGGGCACATATAAGTTTAAATCCATCGGTAACCTCTCCCGTGCCCACTCTGAAAGCAAACAGAGCCGTACCGTTCTTGGTGATATAATATCCCTTACCGGGTTCGAGCGCGGGCATATTTCCAATCTCCACCCTGCGGAAACCGTTGGCACAGAGTTGCTCCTCGGCATATTTCACTGCGAGGAAATTCACCGGAGAGCTATCCAGCATTTTCAACAATTCATTCATAGTATATAATTTTTAGGAGGTAGGCAATATTAACGGAAGAGACTATTTGCCTGCACTCTTCCACCCTGCAGCACTATACCACGCAGTTGTCCTGAAATCGGAATTGAGAATATCGTATTTTGAACTTTCACGCGGAATGAACATAGAGAGTCCGCAATAGGCCGAAGTATCGGTCGTAAAATTGCACTGTTTTATTCCCGACAACCATTTGGTGGATGCCACTTTATAGGGGACAGCTTTGTCGAGCGCAACTTTCCATGCACTGTAGGCATCGGCGGGCAATTTTGCCGACATCACAGCGTTCATGTCGAAGTATTCGGGATAGGCATCTGAGCGCGAGAAATATCCACCGGGCAAATAGGAAAAGAGACCTGAGAAATTGCCCACGGTATCACTTGCCAGATATGCCGGGACGAATGTCGCAGTAGCATCTGCTAATGCATCCATCTCGGAAGACTTCACTGCCGAGAGCAACACACCCAGATAAGTGGAATAGCCTTTGCTGTAGCTGCCCAACAATGCCTGCGGGTCAAATGGTATGGAACAAAGATTGCCCATGATTCTGTTGTAGGGCGCACCGTTTGCAGGCAACTCGGCAGAAGAGCCTATGAGCCACTCGGCCGAACTGCGCAGTGCGTATGCCGTCTCGACCGACTGCATGAAGCAGGCATCGAACATTATATAATCGAGTTTCACAGGTACCTTTTCGAGCGCGGCGGCAAGTTCCTCCACCTCCATGCTCTTGTATGGCGTAGCATACTCGCTGTTCAAGCAATTGTCGGCACCTATACTACGTGTAGAACCGAGTTTGCGTGTCCAGCCGCTGCCATGGGACCACATGACAAGTCCAAAACTTTTCGAAGGATATTCAGTCGCGACCCAATCGAGTACACGGTTGAAATGAAGAGTGTCGGCAGAGTTGAAATCCTCGTCGAAACTGTAAACCGTATCACATTGTGCCACACCTTTTCCGTTGCGGTAGAAACGACAGACATATGGATTGGACAGTGCATCAACAAAAGCCAAAAAATAGCAACTGTCGGGAATATCCAAAACAGAACGGTTCATCTCATCGAGGTCAAGTCCGGCAAAATAGCTCAGATTATTCTCTGCCATCATGTATACGAGCACTGTACGCGAAGCCGTATCGCCACGCTCAAGCACGTCTACAACAATCTCCTTGTCGCCACCGTCCGAGTCATCGCTCTTACAACCCGTAAAGAGAGAGACAGCACAAAGGAGTATCGGAAGTATGAAGAAATATTTCAGATAATTCATTCTACGAAAGTCTACAAATGCAGAGGGCGAAAATTTAATATCAGGGCTTTGTAAAAGCAAACTTGTTTCCAAGATAGAGAACAGTAATATTCTTCTTCAGAAGTTTCTTCTTCAGCTTTGCCTCCTTCTTTTGCAACTTCGACAATTTTTTGGAATAGAGCAGAGCCGAGGGACGTCCCGACATACCCTCCTTTTCAGCCATATAATCGGAAAGTTCGTAAGAATAGTGCTGACGCGAAGGCAGGAACTTGTGGTCGCCTGTGCCGAAAACTATACTGTCCATCTTCTGTATCTCAGTGAAATAGACTGTGGAATCTGTGAAAGAATAAGAGACTCCCATCACATATACTGTCTGAGGTTTCTTCTTTCTGGCACCAAAAGCAGGAGCACACAGAACAATCAACAACAGCATGAGAACCGAAAAATGTTTCATATATTTCATATACAATAAAATCTATAATAATAACATAATCATTTGCGCCACAAGAGAGACTCTGCAACGCAACTGCAAATATACAGCAAAAATCCTATAAATTCAAAACAGCTTCTAAGACAACTGCTTCTTAAAATAGTCCATCAACTTCCCCGAAGCAGCGAATGAGGTAATTCTGTTCTCAGCGAGTTCCTCTTCGCAAATCTTTATCAAACCCTCCATCCCCGGTGTATTATTGAAAAGGGAATAGAGTTCCTCGTTGAGACTCTCGTACATCCAATATTTTGCCTGACGGTTGCGGCGTTCATCGAACACACCGTTCGACCTCACATGGTCGGCATATTTGTATATCATCTCCCACACCTCGGCTATACCAATGTCGTAAAAACCCGAATAGGTGAGCACCTCGGGACGACGACCGCTTTCGGGCATAGGGAACAGCTGCAAAGCGTTGCGATAGTGTACGGCAGCCCTTTGCGCCTCGGCTACATTGTCTCCATCGGCCTTATTTATTACAATGCCGTCTGCCATCTCCATGATACCACGTTTGATACCCTGCAATTCATCACCTGCACCGGCTATCTGAATGAGCAGGAAAAAATCGACCATCGAATAGACAGCCGTCTCGCTCTGCCCCACACCAACCGTCTCCACAAAGACAGTGTCGTATCCGGCAGCCTCGCAGAGGATTATTGTCTCGCGCGTCTTGCGTGCCACCCCACCGAGTGAGCCAGCCGATGCACTGGGACGTATAAAAGCGTCGGGATGCTGCGAAAGTCTCTCCATGCGTGTCTTGTCGCCGAGAATACTTCCCTTGCTGCGCTCACTGCTCGGGTCAACCGCAAGCACAGCGAGTCTGCCCCCTTTTGTATTGAGCAGATGCATTCCAAAGGCATCTATAGAGGTGCTCTTGCCGGCACCCGGCACACCTGTTATTCCTATGCGCAACGAGCGTCCCGAATGTGGCAGACAACGCTCCACCACCTCGCGTGCAAGCGCTGCATCCTCGGCACGGCGGCTCTCGACGAGCGTTACCGCACGGCTCAGCACATTGACATCGCCACGCAATATACCCTCTACATAATCATCGACACTCAGTCTCTTCGCACGTTTCAAGCGCAAAGAAGAGAGATAGGGGTTAATGGAAGCCGGTTGCTCCACCCCATCGTTTACTTTAAGCCCCTTGAACGAGGCATCATTTTCAGGATGTTTCATTTCTTTGCAAATATAGTGAAAGGCGAGCGGAGAAGAAACAAACTCGCTTGATTTTTTTATCCCGAGCCGCATCCTATATTATCTAAAATGATTATGCGATATTATACCTAAAAAGTACAACCCCATCCTTCAATGGATAAAAAACTATTCTAAAAAGTTCCTGCCCTTAAAGGGGACATTGCGTAATAAGCAATGTTTGCGACGACGAAAGCTTTAGCTTTCCAAA
>JAZNKR010000029.1:0-24160 GCA_045578665.1 Bacteroidaceae bacterium
CTGAGAGAAAAGAGGTGTGGAGATTTTTAGAGAAACCGGAGGCCTGACCTTGATTAGCGAGATGGCGAAAGTACCTTTGCAGCTAAAAAGGGAAACACAGAACGGTCGCTATACAAAGGATTTAATGAAAAGGCGAAGTGGGAGAAAAAGAGCAAAAAACAGATAGCAACGCTATCGCAATAGAAACAAGAACACCCGCGCAGTATTCGGTCTTGAAACTTGATGAAGAGACGGAGAAAATACAAGCAGGGTACAGAACCGCGAAATTCTGTTCATATTGCATATCTGAAAGAAATATGTCAAAAATGAAAGGAATTTCGCCGCCCGCCCCACTTTGTAGGCGGTTGAAGAAGAGAGAATTACCTATCGAAAAAACGGGGAAAATTCGAGAAATTTGGATTTTTTCCGCCCCTCGCGAGCGTAATTGAATGAGTATCGCGAAATTACGCGAGCGACCTGCCGCATTCCATGCGGTTATCAGCGAGAAGCTCCCCCAGCGCCCTAAACCAACCCACCGATTACCTTTTTGCGAAATTGCGGAATATGCCTACGGTACCCCGCATCACACACATAAAAAAATGCCGGGTACTCATAGAAAGCATACACAAAAAGAGGGGTGAACTGCAAAAGCAGCACACCCCGACAAAAAAAACATTTGAGAGTAATTACCTAAGATTTAAATACTGAAACAACACCACTATTAACGACGCTGACAGGGAAACGCTCACAACCGATGGCCAACGTGTCGAATGCATCAGAGCCATCAGTTCTCGACTCAAGTTTATCCTCTTCTGTTTCAGCAAGCTTCTCACCTCGCTTATCCTTGCCACCGTTGTAAACACCTGCCGTCTGAATGGAGATAAGCAAATCTTCGTTGTTTTCGCGGTTGAAGAGGATACGATTCCTTGCGCGCCCTGCCAACATTCTGTTGATGAGCAATTGCTTTTCAAGGTGCTTCATAGGGCTGCCGATGTAACGATCCCAAACAGTCCATCCATGTTTTCGGAAAGCATTGATGATAACCCACCTGAAATCCTCGTCATTGACAGCATAATTACTACCAAGCGCCGTGCTGTCATAATAAAATACTACCACCTTAAGTTTGTGATTATCGTAGTATTTACAAAAGTCCTCAACCAATTCAAGAAGCTTACGTTCATATTTCACGAAGAACGATTTCAAGACACGAAGCGTCCTGTCTTTAACCTGCCCGGCAACCAACCAGTTGATATTGGCATTGTAATCAAAGGCCACACATATAGGCAATGACGATTCGACATCAGCATCCATCAATGATGAAGAGTCCTTTATCTTGTCAAACTGATACTCGCATGAGTCAAGATAATCAAAATCTGTGGCCGAGTAATAATTTCGTTCGCTGAGCGAATTATAAAAGCCATCGTGAGAAATACCCACTCGCTTGCACATGACAGAAGTCTGGAATGTCAAGGGCGGGAGGTCGCGCTTGAGCTGCGCAATGAAAGCATCACCCAGAACAGCGAGATTATACAGCGTCGACGCCTCACGGTAATACACGGCAACAGAGCGGAGCTTGCAAAGGTCTCTGTTGAGCTGAGTGAGATAAGACCTGGTATATTCAGGAACAGGCTTGCCTTCGCTCTGCAATTTCCTGACACGCTCTTTCACTTTCCAAATTTCATAAACTATGCCCTTGATGAGCTCAATAGTCTCCTCGTCGCACTTATTCTTGTAGTCAAGGAACCAACTGCCCTTTTTCGTCAAAGGCATATCACTGGTGATGAGCATACCATGGTGATAACTGCGATGACCGAAATATTGTCTATTACCACGATTCGCAGGCAGAGTCTCGTCCTTCAACCTTACATAGTCTATAAATTTAGCCTCGTCGATGTCGAGAGCATCAAAGCTGTGCGAGTTGGATGTGCCCTGCCTATCCTGAGAGATAATGAAACCGATTGAACCATTATAGAACGAAAGTACATTATCGTAGTTTTCGGGCTTGAAGATGGGGTCGGGCCATTTCCACGCTTTAGGCGGCTTGTGTCCGATAACCCAATGGACATCGCGTTTGAAGCCCCATTTTTCCCAATGCACAAGCATCGAGGGCAATGTATTTGTCAGTGCCCTCTTGGCATTCGGAGATACAATACCCGTAATGGAGCGAGGCATGCGCTGGAAGTTCCTCAAGTTCCATTCGGCATGGATAGCACCCTTACCAATGGCACGCCCGGCGCACAGGACAGTATCCTTTGCGCCTATGAACATAACCTCCTGCTGGATGTCGTTAAGATAAACTTTCTGTGCCATTATTTACTTTGAATATAGAGTCCGGATTATAATCCTCCTCGTCGAACCTGACCTCCTCGATATACTCACACTCCTTGTTGTATTGCTCGATTTTCTTCCGGATAACCTCACGGATATTCGGGATAGGTTTAAAGCCGGCGACAGAAGGATCGTCGGTAGGAACAAACGCCTGCACAACAATCTTATCATAATCATAAGTGAGTTCATCCTCCTTATCGAGCTGCGTATACTTTGCATACTTATCAGCGGCAGCAGCCATAGCCTTTGCATCCTTGTTTACCCGAGCCACTTCATAAGTCTCATTGATCATCCCAAGGAAGCGATAGCGATGATAATCCTTGGAAGTCTTCTGGAACTCGCCGAGAAGCAATTTAAGGATCGAGAGGTCAGTGTATGCCTGACTCTTCCCGAGCTTATAATCCTGCTGAAGTTTCAGCACAATCTCTTTATCCTTTATGCGCGGATGTTGCAACCAAAAGTTGTAGAGGTCGCGCAAGCGGAATATATGTTCCTGCGTGGCGACCGGGATCCCGGCACGCTGCATATCACCGGCATCAGCAAAAAGGTTATTTCGGGCAGTATCTACAATATCAGGCAGTGGCATATTATTCGTCTATTGTCATATCTTTAACGTAAGCAGCTGTAAGCTGAACGGCAAGCGGGGAGCCGATCTTAGCAAGTTCGAGTTCCTGCTTGCGAAGAGCCAACGCGGTAGTCGCTTTGCCCTTGTCATAAGCTTTGCGCACAGCAGAGGATTTGTTGCTCAGCTCTTCACGCAAAGAAATCTCGTCGACATCGAGCAGAGCTGCAATATCGCTCACAGGTGTAAGTGCCTCGGCAAGTTCCCGGACACGTTGAATAAAAGAATCAGAGTAGTCCATCGAGAGGTAAAGATTTATCCTGCATTTCGGCAAAGCCCTGTGCAAGCTGATTATACAGTTCCCGCGAAGAGGAGATAACTCCACACTCAAAGCGATTTCCGCGAGTCTGGTTCTGCGAGGTTACAATCGCCACTTTGTAGCGATTATTACCGAGCAATACGACCTTAGAGTGGTTCTCTGCAAGATATACTGTGTCGAAAACAGAAGTGATGAACTTGTATAGATGCACAGTTTTTCTTGCCGCTTTAAGGTCGCAAAAAAGAGAAGCCGACGTGATTTTACCCTCCTCTCGCAGTCGCCAGATGCGACGCAGGAACTCTTCGGAAGTCGAAAATGTAGAGATAACAATTTCCGCCTTTCCGATGTGTTCCAAGATGGAGGCAATCACATCGGCCAATTGGGTTGTGTTCGAGAAGTAAGCCTGCAAAGGCCTATTCTCGAACTTTACCAAATTCAAACGCATACTACAGCACGCCCAAAGAAGATAATTCAGTCAGTTGTTCATCGCTGATGGCTGCGCCGGCCTGCTGTAATATACTCACACGTTCAGCCATCTTCGAGCGAAGCGCATCTGCTTTTTCGGCCTTACCTTCCTCGATGAGCTTTGCAAGCTTTGTCTTATTGTCCGAAAGATACTTGCGGGCACTTCCAATCTTATTGGCGAGTTCTGCCGCATCAACAGGCTGCTGCTCCGGAGCAGCGGAAAGCACAAAAGCATCGTATTCCGCAAGGTTCCGGCGATACTTCTTATCAATCTCATCAAGCACCTGCAGCACCTCGTAACGGTCGCAAGGCTGAAGCTTGTTCATGCTCTTCAGCTCCTCGAACAACTCCTTAATCTTGGCATATAGCCCGAAGTTGTCATCCCAAAGTGCCTGAATCTCAGGAGGAAGTTCATCGTGATCTGCACGTTTGCCGGAGTGTTCGCTATCCTTGAGCGCACGCCCTTCGTTGACAAGCAAGGTCTCTTCAACGCGGGGAACGATCTCTTTCTGCATTCGCACGACATCGGCAACAGTCTTATTGCTCAGTCTCAAGCGCAGGAACTTCTTCAACTCATATTCGACCTTCCCCATCATCTTGTCTCCTTTCCTGATGACATGCTGGTAGAGCACACGATTGCGGTTGAGCTTCAACATCAACTCCGCCCCTTTTGATATACTCCTGTCCGAAACAGGGCTGTCAAGCCATTCTTGAATTTCTAAAGTAAGTTTTTCATCCATGGAATCAATCTTTTTTAAAAAAGTCGGCAGTTCTCACCTATGCAAATAAGAACTACCGACAAAAACGATTCGAATCTATCAATAACTAATTATTCAACTATATCACCTGTAGATGCATCGATTTCTCCGTCGGCTGTAATGATTTTGCCAACATAGAAAGGAGCAGGAGACAGGTCGGAAACCTCAATTGCAAGCGTAGTACCCGAAGCATCAGTTTCCTTGGCACCGGAAGCCTGCGCCGGTTTCGTGTTCGTTTCATAAATCTCGTTTCCGAGCACACGGAATTTACCATTACGTTGCTGCACCAGGTATGTCAAGTTGTCACTATTAGCCATGCGACAGAATCCCGTAGCTTCTTCGTCGCATCCGGCATGCTTGAGTGTCGCCTTATTAAGGAAAGTTTTCGAAGGTTTCTCGCCTTGAGAGTCTGATAAGATTTCAGAATCTGTAGTCAGCACATCGATACATTTCCATGCGGCATCTGCCGCCAACATAAAATCACCCTGATATGTAGCGAGTTTGCCCATATCCACACCCTCGTCATCCAATTTAGGCAACTTGGGAAATTTTACGATCTGCGATGCGGGTATGAAATATACTTTTCTGCGAATGCCGGGAAGAACAGGCTCTCCCTGGCAGTACTCCAAGCTATCATAGAGCGCCGAGTGTTTACATTCTTTTGCCATAATATTAACCTCCTTTCTTCAGATGCGAGTTTACCAACGAGGATAGCCTCAGGAGAGATGCTCTCATACTGGCAACCCATAAACATAGTAGCCTCAAACGTCAGCACAAAACTCTTGTACTTCTCGACAGCCAGCTGCTCCTCCTCGCCACGCTGGTTGAAACCTACAAGCATATTGTTTGCAGTAGTCAGCTGGATGAAAGGAGAGTCGGTCTTGTTGGCAAGAACAACAAGTTCAATATTGGGGAAACCTTCAACGTGCAGCTTGTCAAAAGACTTGTTGTAGACGATAGCACCGACAGTAGCCTGGTAATCGTCCACATAAGCGTCGTAGATGTCCTGCGATACATAGAGTTTGAGATTCTTGCGGTTACGGAGTTTGGGCAGCGCAGCGCGACAGAACGTCTTGAGCTGGTCAAGAGCATTTTCTGCACTGATAGGCTCTGTGAACTCATAGAGATTCTTTTTGGCAACAGCGATATTGCCTTCAGTAATCTCCTGGGAAGCAATGGTGTCAAAGCCGTCGAACAGATCCTTAGAGGTTGTACCTGCGGCATTGCGTACACCATTCCAGATAGCAGCGTTGAGGTTGTCACCAATCTTGGCAGAGAGGTAAGCCACCACTCGCTTTACGATTTCGGCACGCTTGAGAGCTTCGCCCTTAGTCTGTGCAGAATCATAGATTGAGCCTACAACGCTGTTAGGAGAGAAGTTCTTAACAACCGAGCCAAGATAGGTGTAAAGAGTTCTTCCCTTGATATTAACGTCCCCTTCGTCTACTCTTGTTTCAGAGTAAGGACCCATCTCGATGTCACCGGAAAGTTCACCGACGGTCTCAGCGTAACGGATACCGTAACGAGTTCTCATATGCTGCAATGTCTCACTCATTGAGTGAACAGGCATCATAAGCAGTTCCTTTCGGTATTTGCGGGCAGATTTCGCCAACTCATCGGGCGTAATCTGAACTGGAGCAGAATGATTTTCAGCCATAGTTAAATGTCTTTAATGTTGTCGTACAGTTTTTTACTCTCTTCGCTCACCTTAAGAGAATCCTCTACAGGAAGCACGTCTTTAGTTTCGTCGCCGGGCATCTTCTTCAGGTTCTCAACCTGCGCCTCAAGTTCAGCGATGCGGTTGTCCTTCTGCGACAAAGCCTCTTTCTGCTCTTTAAGATGTGCCTCCAACGAATTCAGCTGCTCATCGGTGAGGTTAACAGAACCGTCATCGTTGGCGATAAGAGCATCAACCGCCAGCAATGCACAAATAAAATTCAAAATTTTTTTCATAGGTTGTTTATGATTAGATTTATCGCCATTGTCTATTTCAGCCCTCTCGGCAGAGGGCACAATTGCCTTTATCCTGTCCAGAAGCGTAGAGAACCACGAAGGTTGCCTTTCATCTTCGGGGAGTCCGGCTGTAGGGAGTCCAAGATTGATGAACGCTCTCTTGCCATCAGCCGTAAGATTGACTTTTTCATCGAACGAAGCGACTTCATCGACAAATCCGAGGTTCTTAGCCTCGTCGGCATTGAGCCATCTTCCTTCTTTGAGAATACTCTTCATCTCCTCGACGGGCTTCCGGCAACGGTCGGCATACAGCTGTGCAAGTACAACATCAATCTTATCGTTGTCGGCTTTGTTGGCGATGAGCTGCTCGATAAGCTGCTGCAGCTGGTCGGCATTGTATGTTCCCCATGCATCGATATAGTTGGAACATTTGTGAACGAGGAAGAAGGCATACTTGCCCATTACAATTTTCTTTGCGCCCATAGCTGCTACAGTGGCAGCCGAGGCAGTAAAGCCGGAAATATACGCTGTAACATCGCCATGATCTCGGAAAGCCTGCATAATATCAAGACCTGCGCCAAGCAGACCGCCATAAGACGAAATTAGCACTTTGACAGGCTTACCCTTGTGCCTGGCAAGTACATCGCGCACATAACTGACATTGCAATGACAGTAACCGATGGTGTAATCCAATATGATATGATAGTCCATTTGTATTATATATTTCCTGCAAATGAACATCATCGGAGGCGGAAATGAAAATACCGTAAAACGTTCTATGAGTCCAAAATAGGCAACAAACCGAATGTATTTGAGTACTCTACGGTGAATGTGGTACCGGACTTTTCAGTAACGACAGCGGGGAAATTGTCTACTGTAGTAACGATAGGATAAGGCAAATCCTCCGTTCCGAGCAGATACTGTTTACCCATAACTGTTGTAAGGCGAAAAGCCAACGGCATAGGATTGCGCCATTCGTTTTTCAGTGTAGCGACCAATTTTACTGTGAATATCCTATTATGCAGCACAATTTTATCGGAAACAGTAGCACTTGACAGACCGACAGTCTCAATTTCTTTAAAAAAACGCCACATATTAAGCAGCACACCCTTGCCCGGGACAAGGGTTATACCTTTGAGGAAACGAGGTTCAATATACTCGACTTTCTGAATGTTTTTAAGAATCATCTATAAATGTGTTAACGGTAGTTAATAGTACGCTCCAGTACGCAAATCCGAAAAAATGGTGCAACTATCCATTTTTTTCTCGTGAAAAATTGCGCAATTCGATGCCTTTGTCTGTATACGACTTGCGCAATCGGTAATACTTCTGTCTGACAGTCTCTACGTGATCGAGGGAAATACCGTGCATTTCACACCATGCTGCGATGAAACCGTTCACCCCTTTCCCTTTGCTCAAAAGGGTCAGCTGTGAGAGTTCAGCCCACAGATTCTGTACGAACAAATCCTCTATAGCTTCTGCCAGAGCCTTTTTGCCCACTTCACCCAAGTAGTTGTATATGGCTACAGGCTTTGCCTTCGAATCGGGTATAGCAATAGGTACCAGCTCGTCCGTTAGCATCTCTACTCTACCCGACGGCTGTTTCTGCAAAAAAGTCCTGATAACAGCATTTTCATTACTGCAATGCGGGAAACAGACCGGAACACCCAGACTGTTTACCAACCATTCTTTCAAGTATGGCTTTAACTTTAAATATATAAAATATTGACTCATAATACATAGGCTTACACAAAGATAATATTTTTGTGGATAAGAATCTGCTAAATTCGACAGATTTATAGACATGTATTTAGGCTTCTACACATTCTACATATTCTACGACACAGTTAACATCCTCATTATAAGCATATTATACATTTTAATAATTTTCTACATTGTAGGAAAAAGGGGCAATTTGTAGAAAGTAAAGCCATGTAGTGAAATTTGTAGAACGCTGTAGAAACATTGTAGCGTTATTTCTACAACATAAATCATTCATTATAAGCATTGTAGAATATGTAGAATGTGTAGAATGAAGATTTACCCGAAAAATCTGCGCATTTACGCGAATTTTACCCGAAACGGGACAAAAAAACAAAGAGGTGCCGTCTCCGACACCCCTTGTACGCAAAATAAGAATTTTACTTACTCGTTGAATTCAAAAAAATATCCGGTAACCACCTTCTCGACTCCACGGCTATTGACGCTGTATTCGAGCCGCTCGCATACGAATCTCCTATTCCTTATGACAAACACCCTGTCGAGCGACAGCAGATGCTTAGCCAGGAACTTTATACAGTACTTCCTGCTCTTGTCTATCTGAGGTTCTTTATCAATAACCTCACTGTGAAGCGTAGTCAAGCCATCAATGGGATTGAGGCTCAGACTCTCCTTCCTCGGCGACAGATACAAAGGAATTGTCATTGATAGAGGATGCGTATATGCCTGTGGATAATTCTGAAGCTCGCCATCATTTATGGCTACATACAAAATATCGTTGCTGTTCTTCTCGGGCAAAGCCTCGTCGCCGGCTATCGCCGCATCGACATCCTCAATCCTGTCATCACCATCAGCCAACTGTGTGAAAGAACATTCGACCGAGTCGGGTCGGGAAGGTAGCAGCACATCAAGACTCATCGTTACCGTATCAATGTCCACTCCATCCTTCTTGGATGTAGTAACATAATCGACACCACTCTCACGCATCGGGCAAGGGACGATCTTCAACTCGATATCTATATCCTTGTTGTCATGGTTAGTTATGCGAGGTCTCAGATAGTCAACTTCCTTCAGATAGTGCTCCTTCGTAATGAAGTATCTGTCATCCGCTTCCAGAATATAGCCTTTGTATTTCTTGCAGAACTCCGGAGATGTTACCTCCGAGGTCATACTGCTATATTCCGCAGTGAGTTCCGCCATAGAAGTGTACTGTTTACGTTTCACAAGTTCCCTCAACTCATCATCAACCGACTCGTACGCACCGGTAGTGCTATAGCCTACATTAGAATGCCCGACATTCTCCTCTTCATCACAATCGAAACTCCACTCGTCAAGCACATCTTTTATGTAATATGTACCGCCGTTATGATACTGTGAACGTGGAATAAGGCTTATATTCTCTCCATCGGCAGTTACAAAGACCACACCGAAGAAATTTTCAAGCTGAGTGATAAATTCGTTCACTGTCCAGTGTGGTAATGCCCGGCACAGTTCGATGCGGTCATTCGCATTCACAACAAAGAGACGGGTGAACCATTCGACTCCACGCAGAACATCAATATTTATCTTATGGCCTAACGCCTGAAAAACCTGCTCGACAACAAATAGAAGATAAGGCTGCATGGCGAACTTCACTTGTGGCTTGCCATTGCCAACCTGCTTTGTGCTGCCATCGGTATATTCTTCAGGTATGGACATTCTCGGCTCCACACGCGAAGTTCCGTCAATGATACGCATCACCCAATCGTTGCACATAGTCTGCGATGTCTCGTTGTACACAGGGAATGCTACCCACTTACCGCCGGTACCACACAATTTCCCCTTCAGCCACAGCTGTGCCTCATCTATCGATGCCGAAGCTCTGCTCTTATAGTCGAGCCATATATTCGAATAGAACAGCGAATAGGTACGACCTTCCCCTGAACCGAAATAATAAAAACCACCCTCAATCTCGCCCCAGTTGCCGAGGTCCAATTCGTCAATATACCTCTTTTCGTTGTTGTTGACGAAATTCATCCGCGCATTGCCACCCAGCAGTTGTACCTTTATGTTGCCGGGTGTTACTGATGTTATTGTTGCAGTGCCGGAAAACCACTCACAGTTATCAATCATCACTCGCGCATTGAAACTCTCCACCTCTGACGCATCCAATCTGTTTATGTGCCCGAATATATGAAAATTCGCCTTTGCCGGTAAATCAATATCGTATGTATAGCTGCCACTGCGAGTGAAGAAGACATTCTCCCTTGTCAGTTTAAATGAAAAGTTCTCAGGCAGTACAGCTCTTTTGTTATCAATGAATAGTTCTGTCATCGTTTGGTATTCTTTTTAAGTTTTTCGAAATGCTCCCATCGACGGGAAAAACCTCTCTCGCCATCCATCACCATGAATGTTTCAATACCCTCATCGAGTTTATCATTCAAGCGTTGGATAACCTCACTGCTTCGGGAGATGCTCCCGGCAACAGCAAGCATCTCTTCGCTGTTCTGCGCACTCTCTTTTGCTGTTGTAGTTGCAGCCTTGACAACCGCGCCTGCGCCGATGGCGTGCGACACATCGGCAGCAGTCAGCGAGCCGACAGTGTTGTTTCTTTGAGCATAATCGATGAGTGAAAGAATGGGCATCAATGCCGGGTTGCGTGTGGCAGCTGCATTAGCTACAAACTCGTTGGCATGTACCACACCGACCTCTTCGCGATCATTTACCGACTTCCGCGTAAAACCACCACCGAAATATCCTGACTGCTGCGCCTGATGCTGCTTGCGAATCGTTGATATTTGTAATGCTCCTGCTGCAAGGGCCATTGCGGCAGCTATCGGAGCAAGGATGTAGCCAACAACAGGAACTGCCGCAGCTGAAGCATAGGCATTGATGGCAGCCATGGCTGTCTGCGCAACCGCCTGAGCAATCTCTATTTTCTGTGCCTGCTTGTTGTACTTGCTCTTTACAGCAGCTATTTCCCTCTCCTTTTGCTCTTCCAGTTTCTTCGCCTTTGCTGAATTCTTTCCGGCTGCTTTTATTTGTCTGTCATACTTGCGCTCAATGTCAGCCACCTCAGCATCACAGCAAGCACGGGAATAGGCAGAGTACTGTTCGAGTGCTGCGCCTGCGATAGCCCAGGTCGATTGCGCCACTGCGCCAATCTTCTGCAAATTCGAAACAGTATTGTCTGTGCTGCCGGCAATCAAACTGTTTATCGAAGTGTACATGTTGGCGAGCATATCACCTATGCCGCCATCGGAGAACTTGCCTCCGTCGGAGAATTTATCCTGTATGGCCTTGCGCAGGCGCTGGTACTCCTCTTCCTTGACAAGCCCAGCCTTGTGCATCTCATCGAGAACCTTCAGTTCGGCTTGCATCTGCGTTTCTGCCGATGCCTGGGAGTACTCCTTCCGCCACAGTTGGAGCCTGTCGGCATACTCCTTCTGCTTACGCAGTTTCTCGTCAGCTTCGGCCTGCTCTATCTGCTGTTCAATCTGATGCGCCTCCTTCGACTTCGCCTCTTCGCGGTAGAGAGCTGCTTTCCTGCGCAGGTATTCGATGTTTATCTCAAAAAGGCGCTGGTCGCGCACCTTCTCGTTGCCATAAAGCACGCTGTTCACATCATAGCAATCCTGAAGAATTTTGTTCCTCTCTTCCTGCTTCTGACGCTCAAGGTCGGCAAGCGACATATTCAGCACCTCATTATCGTGTTTCTCAAGCAGTTGCTTCTCCTTGTCAAGCAGCTGCTGATAACCCTTCTCTTCGGTCAGATTTCGCTGCTGATAAACAGCCTTGCAGTCGGCCAAATATTGCAGTTCCGCCTGATGGAGCCGCTCGATGTGTTCTTGATAGGAAATTTCGCCACGCGAATAGGCCGCATCCTCAATGGCGCGTTGCTTTTCCCATTTCGCTTTAGCAGCTTCTTCGGCAGATGATATATATTTTTGGGGATCATCAGAAACACTCCCACCGTTACTATTATACCCATTGGTTACAATAGAGTTTCCATTAACCGATGATTGAATTTTTGACATCTCCAATGTTTTGGTTTTTAATATAGAATTATATAGTTCAATCCTTTTGTCATATTCCTGAAGTTTATTATCAATGGCTCTCCATGCAGAAGGAGCTATATTTGCTAGTACAGCAGCTTCTTCCTCTGACATGTCGGGGTTTAATTGTCTGTTTAAGAGAGCTTGAGTATAGCGTTTCTGTCTATTCTCCCCTAATTCATTCCAATACTCGCGCTTTTCAGTTTGTACTTCGGCTAATCTACCACTTACCAATTGTTGCTCAGCTGCTATTTTCAACGATTGAACATAATGTTCTAGAGCTATGGTATTATTGTTTATCAACTTACCTTCATTTGTTAGGGAGGCGTGATAGTCTGGTACTATTTCTTGAAGTTTTTTTAATGCTGTCCTTCGAGCATTTATCTCAGCATTATTATCTTCAAGAACACTTCTAAGAGCCATAATTTGATTAGCTTCTTCTTGATAATTTTTTTTTGCATCACTCTCAATATCCCGCATAGCTTTCATCTTTGCATTGACTGTATCCTGAGCTTTAGTTAGGTCATGCAAACGAGAAATAAGAAAAATGACAGACGCAGCTATAAGACCAAACTTATTAGCCTTTATAGTACTATTTAATTTCTTTAAACTAACAATTACTTTCTCGTTCCAAAAAATCTTCAGTTTATCCAAGATTATCTCTTTTTGTGTCCAAAGATTTTTTGCTTTTATGTAAGCTATATAAGCAAGTATCGTACTACCTGTACTTATAATGGTACCCTTATAATCATTGAACACATCCAACAGCACATTGAGAGTCTTTATCATAAACGTACCTGTCGAAGTGAACGCCCCCATAATGGGCAGAAGTTTCTTACCGAGAGCAACCTTCACCTCTTCGAGCTTTTTGCGTTTCTTCTCCAGCGTTGCCTCTTCGGTCTCGTTTTGGACGGTAAACTCCTTCACTACCGAAGTTGCCTCGTTATATGCCTGTGTAGCAACCTCCTGTTGCTGTCGCACAGCGTCAACATTGCCGGCAAGCGCAGCAAGTACCGACGATGCACGCGCCCCATCAGTACCCATCTCCTTGAAAATAGGAGCAAGAACATCCATGTTGCCCATAGACTTTAGCCGCTCAAGCAGCACCAATAAAGCTTCGTTTGTATCCTGCTTGAGTATGGAAGTGAACTCTTTCAGGTCCATGCCTGTTGCCTTTGCAATCTTTGCCGGGGATTGAAACAGCTTTGTTATGAGCTGCGACACAGCTGTGGCTGACATTTCCACCGCCTGCCCCTGTGAATCGAGCACAGCAGCATAACCCATTATTTGAGGAATTGTCATTTCAGCCTGCGCACCTACTCCTGCAAGCCTTTTTGTAAAGTCAGCCAAATATGGAGCCGATGCTGTACAGTTCTGCGAGAGTTCGTTGATTACAGAGCCGACAGCAAGCATAGATTTTTCGGTACCGAGCAATGCCTCGTCTCCGAAAATATTTGTGAGTTTGGAAATTTCAAGGGTTGCATTATCACCGAGGTCGTCGAGAGCGACATTGATGATGTCGGCTGCACGGACAAAGCCAAGAACATCCTCTTTGGATGTCTTACCGAGCCGGCCGGCTTCCTCCGCCAGTTTGTTGAGCTCAACAACTGATGTACGTGTGTCAATCTCCTTGAACTCCTCGTTGAGTTCCTCGACACTCTGCCTGGTCATACCTGTGTACTTCTGTACATTGGCCATCTCTGCGTCAAGTTCAATGTAACTGTTTACATTGTCACGGACAAAATCGGCAACAGTATCCTTCATATCAATGAAAGAACCGAAAATCATTGAGAGATTACCGCCGATATCGAGTATATCCTTAAAGGACAGCCCTGCATCGGTTACAAGTTTCTGTTCTTCTGAAATCTTCTTCAGCTCTGCCTCTACCTGCTTGAGTTTATCGTTATACTCATCCCACTCCTTTGTTCCGCGCTCGATTGCACCGGAGTTCAGTGCACGGTTTATTTGATCCATTATGCGCTTTAGTTCCTTTTGAGTAGCCGTTGAGAGGTGCTGCATTGCTTTGTCAACGTCCATTGTTCTTTTTTGGAGGTTGTCCATCTCGCGATAGACCTTGCGAAGTTCCTTTCCTGCCTCCTTAATTCCTTTCTGGTCGCCGTTTTTGAAACACTCTTCCCATTTTGTTTTGAGTTCCTCTGCTCGCTTTTCCAGTTCAGGCATTTTTGTTTTTGCCTCCTTATCATCAATTTTGATAAGGACTTCTGCTACGTCTCTTATAGTTGCCATAGGATAACTTATTTATTTACCCTGCAAATAAATAGCAAAATAAGAGTAGAAAAAAAGACCGAAACGTTAGGGTTTCAGTCTTTTTTCTAAAATATTATATTATTGTATTTCTTAGGTTTATCATCATCTTTAGTATCCTCATCTTTCAACCATTTGGGTGTATACCCGACAATGCCTGACAACACAGCTATTACGACTGCAATTGGAATCAACAGAAGATTCAAAAGACCCATCAGTATTGATTTCCTTTTGTATATTACAATTACAATCAACACACCTATCAGCCAATAGATGCCGTGTCCGGATGCGAAAAAAGCGAGTGGTATCATATGAGTTCCTTTTGTATGTTCAAATATAACAATAATAATTCAAATAAAAAAGATGTCGGAGTGTTTTTTATATTCCCCCGACACCTTGAAGGGGGTGAGTTCCCAGATTCCAGATCGTAGTACCGATGCTACACAAATTATTCGATTTCCAGATTACGAAAAGCGACACCGAAACCGACATTCGTTCAACTCCGGCTCATTCCCGGACTTTATCCCCTTTTATTTGCAAAAGAACTCCGCATCCCTGTACAATCTGCTGATTAGCAGCGCCTTGTTTTCTTCCTCCTTAATCATTCTCTCCCTTTGAACCCCGCTCAGCCACGAACTGCATATTCCAGTACCAGTCGTAATCGAAATATACAATCTTGTAACCGAGCTTCACCATCACTTCTGCAATGTCGTTTATCTCCAGCTCCACCATTCCACCAAGCGATATCTTAATGTCTTCTGAAGAGAACTCGGCTACGCCATCGAAGTTTTCCATGGGACGGAACTGTTCAAGGAAATCGAACAACGGACTCAGCAACTCACTATGCTCTCCGCGTAGTTCTGTAAGCTTCTGCAAATAATCTTTCTCTTTCATAGCTGTACCTCCTTCCCGTTCAACATAAAATATCTTATCGGCATATTGAGGCTGTTTCTGTAAACCCCTGTCACTGTTGCAATGTAGAAGCGGACAACCTGCTGGTCGCTGTTTCCATTCACAACCACGTGTATGCAGCTCATTCGGTTTGTCGTTATGGTAAATGGTTTGGTCTTTGGGTAGAGTCCATTTGCGTGCCTAACTACGCTCTTGATGGTTTCTACAAGATCATCAAAGTCCTCTTCGCTTGTCAGCAGGCAACCTTTGTAGTCCCTACAGAACTTACATATATCCTTTGCTTTGTTGTTGATGGGGGTGAGTGTTTCCACCTCATGTATTAAGTAAATCATTTGCCCACCTCCTTTCCTGTTGCAAGCATCTCAAGTGCTTCCTTTATTGAGTACTCGTCATAGTCCTTGTTTGTGAACATCACATAAGAGAGGACACCGGTGCAGATGCCGAGGAACAGAGTCCAGCCGTTCATCAGGAACAGCCCGAACACGAAAAGCAGAGCTGCACAGAGTGTGATGCCTGCCCATAGAGCAATGCCGAAGCCGTACTCAAGTAAAAAATGTAGTGATAGACTGCGACGATGTGTCGCCTTTTTTGTGCGCACCTTGCCGCCGATGGTGGCCGATGGTGCCGGGATTGAAATTGTTTTCATACGAAACTATGTTTGATGTTAGCAAATGGCGAAATGAAAAACGGCCGCCATACCCGTTGCTAACATCAAACATAGTTCACCCCGGAGGATAAGTAGATTGATCGGATACAGCGACCGCTATGTGGTTCGCATAGTTTCGTATATGGTGCCGGCCGGTAGACCGAGGCATCGGGGCACAAAAAATGCCCGTTTCGTGACGAGCAATTAACCGATGCCCTACGGAGTGAACTAATCACCATGTTTAATGTTAGCACTACAAAGGTAGCGCTAAAATTGGAATAATCAAAAAATCAGCGAGTTTTTTTCTCGCTAATTTTTTGATTAGTTGTTTTCGAGGATTTCAATGAGTTCCCGTTCACGAATTATCTTGATGTCGTGTCCTTTGGCTATCCAGTCTTCTATCTTCTTAATCTTTGATGGCCCGGCACCTTGCCCCATAACAACGACTGTTGTCTTGCCCGATATCGATGTATTGATGTCCGCGCCTAAAGACTGAAGGCGTGCGGCAAGTGCGTTCCTGTCCGGGTAGGCATCGAATGTGCCGGTAATAACCAGGTTAGAATGGAAAAATACTGTATTCTTGTTATCCACATCGCAGTCGGGCAATGGGTCGAGCAGTTCTCGCTTTACCTTTGGTGCAAACTTTTTCTCTGCAATATGCTTTCTGTCCATCACGAAAACATCGGCGAAAATCTTGCCTGAATGTGCAAGCAGCACATTGGCACAGGCGCGTGCATCGTCGAGGGCGTTGTGATGGCAGCCCATATTGATATTGTACTCCTCGCAGGCATCAACAAGAGACTTGCCTGTAAGCTCGTATGTGCACAGGTTCTTGTCGGTGTCGATGCCGGACAAGCGGTAATGTTTCATACAGCTTTCGAGTATTGGAATATCTGCACCTCTGTTGTGGCAAACAATGGTGTTGTCTCCTATCAGTTCTGCAATGATAGGAAATACTTTTTTGAAGTTCGGTGCGTTCTCCACCATTGCCGGCGTGATGCCGTGCACGAACTCGTTTGTATGTTCTCTATCATCAGGAATAGGTTTAATAAGGGTGTAATACTCTTGCATTATCACTCCGTTGTTTACTTGTACCACGCCTACAGCGCACGCGCTGGTGGTTTCTGCTGTCATCGTTTCAAAATCGATGGCTGTAAAATTCTTTGGTATCCTCATAGCCTTTGTCGTTTGTGTGTGGCTGTAAAGATACGCATTTATAGGACAAATGTCTATGACAAAAGGCGAAAAAATAAAAACCCCTCAACATATCAATGCTGAGGGGCGGCGTAAAGATTTGAATAATCAAAAAATCAGCGAGTTTTTCTCTCGCTGATTTGTGGATTAGTTCAAATACTATACTTTACAAAGTATTTATAGGACAAATATATAATTAACAAACTGGAAAAATGTTGCAAAATCAACACTGAAAAATAAAAATGTGCCGCTGTTAATAACGGCGGCACAAAAATCAGATAAAATCAAAGGTGTTAATCAAGCGAATTTTACCTGACTTAAATCTTCACCAAAAGCATTTAGAGCCTTCTGCATTTTTTCAACAGTCTTCTTGCTGGGAGTTCTGCGCCCAGTAAGATAATGACTCAACTGTCCTTGTGCAATACCGGTGATACGCTGCAACCCTGCAAGAGAGAGTCTATCCTTGTAGAACGCAAGAAAAGAAGGTACGTCATAAGAAAAATCAAACACCAATTCTTCACTGAATTCCTTGCCTTCCTCTTTCAAGAATTCTTTCATTTCTACATAACTATTATTGAAGTCATCAATAGCCTCTTGTGCGCTATTTCCAATTCCTATCAATCCAAAAGGTAATTTGTTATCGTCAGGCATATACGCGCTGAAACCACCTTCCTTTCCTCTCTCAATGAATACTCTAATCTTTCTCATAATGCTATCTAATTTGTTTAGAGATTGGGAGTCTTAAACTCCCGAATCTCTTTTGATTGATTTCAATGTTCCTACCGGCACCTCTTCTGAACCATGATGGCTTGTTTTAAAATATTTTCCCGTTTTCGGACTGTACCATAATGGGTGCCCTCCCATTGTTCGTCCGGTGTCATAGCAACCGGCCTTCTTCAAAATTTTGTGTAGTTCGTTGTACTTCATTTTTATCTGCTTGATTAACGATGCAAAGTTACTGATATTATTTTTAATATCAAACAAAAAATGATATTATTTTTCATATCATAGTGATCTTTTTTGTAAAATCCCCTGGGGGCTTCACAGCAGCCAGGGGAGAAATGCTTAACGACAAAAATAGATATAAAAAAGCTGGTTCATTTTATCTATTCCCGAACTCATCAGGTTCGAAAAAGTTCGCAACCTCAAGGTTTATGTGATAATGAGTGGTCAACATATCGTAGTCAAAGCACATTGCCATATCTACCGACTGTTTGTATGTGGTTATATCTCGTCCGTCCTCTCCTTTTTGGATAACCATGTCGAAATACCCCTTAGAGACATTTTTGAATCGGACGGAATTCTTTGTACCAATGTATTCCGGGCTTTTCTCCAAGTAGAATTTCAGAGAACCTTCGGGCAACGATGTCTCGCCGACTGCACGCGCTTCCTTTTTATAGAGCTGAAAAATACGGCTCTTCCTGAGGAGCAGTATTCGTTTCTGCTCCTTGAACTGGAGCTTATATTGCAGAGTGTTGCAGGAGAACTCATTGACATATACAATGCGATAGTCTGCCTCGTTGTGTATATCGCCGTTCTGACGTAGATAGGATACCAAGTCCCAGAACTTGCCCAGCTCGTTGTTGCTCTTGCATTCGCTATTCTGCCTCACAATGCCATCGATGGTTATCTTTAGCAGTTCCGGATATGTGAATGGCAATTCAAGCACACCCGACAGAGTGCGGAAAGCAGCCAATGGTACCACCCAGTTGCGGAGGATGCGATCCTCGATTCGCGCCTGTTCCAGCCGCTCGGTAATATCGCTGAACGCGCTCTTGTAGTTACCGGCAAATTCATGCTCGAATTTCTCGCGGTGAGAGAGTATTTGTAAGACCAGGTGTGAAAGGCCTCTTTTTCGCACTTCCAGCAGCTCGTTGAAGCGTCGCTTGGCGTCGGCAGTAAACTCGCTTGTGTCGAATGTCAGGAATACCATGCGAGAGAATAATGCGATGTCGGCCGTAGCCATTTCCTGACCGGATACGATGACCCCACAATCGACTGCTGTTGTCTCGCGTTTCTTGTCTCGATCCATATTCATGCGTGAGCGACCTACGCCGTCCCATATCGATTTCAGAAATTCGCGTTTTTCCATTTCGAGATCGTTCCGGTACTCGTCAAGGTGTACCAGCGCATTGGCGCACTGTGCTACAGTCTCGCCGAGAGCTGCTTTTGTTGAACTTTGTATGTTGGGCGGTTGGTTCTCGATGACAAAGAACGCCATGAGCGATGTACCCAACTCTGTTTTTCCCGAGCCCTTCGGTCCGAAGAGGTTAAGCAACGGGAATTTTGTATATGATGTTATGATGTCGCGGAACAGTGCTGCCAACAGATAGCTTATGCCCACTTTCGCGTTGTCTCCGAACACTGCTACAAGTTTTTTGCTGAACTCGGACAATGATATGCCTGAGTAGCCCAAATGCACAAACTTGCGCTCGAACTGGAACAGTTTCTGTTCCTCGCGGTATATGCGAGAGAATGCCGGCAAATAAAAGTTGCGCTCGTCGTCGAGGCGCACAATGCCGTAATCGTCGACCGGATACCATTTCTTGTCAGCGTAGATGCCGTTGCCGTATGCGAAAAAATTCTGCTTTTGCCATCCGAGCTGCACTATCTCCAGTGCTGTTTCAGTCTGTTCGTACAGGAACATCTTCAGCTTTGTAAGCTGTTCCTCTTTTGCGAGCCAGATATAGTTGCCGAGTCCCTCGACCTTTTGCTTGAACTTGGCAAGAGATACAAGGTCTTCTTGCTTCAGTTCGATTATTTCCTCCTGACGGTTTATGTTGCGAATCTTATACAGTCGCTTGGGTGAAATCGCATCTTTGATGTGGAACATCGGCTCCATGACGAAGTTGCTCCACTGGTATTCACCGGTGCCGGATACAGAAAAATAGCAGTTGTTTTCCTCGTAGAAACCGTATTTCGTGAGCAATTCCTTATCAAGCGTCTTGCCCGTCTTCTTGGATTCCTCACGCATTGACTTTTTTGCGGCGCTGATGGCGGTTGCCCAGACATCCTGCGGCGCATAATTCTTGAGCTGCTTGAGGTACATTTTCTCCAGCACACCGTCGTCGATGGTTGCGATAAACTTTGCCACCTCGTTGATGACGGAACTGCGTTCCTCGGTTGTTGCCTTCGGATTCCAGCGTCGGGCAACATACCACAGAATAAAATCCTGTTTTTGCTGAAGCAGTTCTCTCCATACCCCTTTGTCGGTAATATAGCTGTCGGGGTCCGACTTGAATTTTGGTGTTCCTGCCTCGTCTTCGGAAAGCATTCCTTTGATTTGTATCACCTGCACCTTGAAGCCCATGGAGAGTGCTGATTCCCCATGCTTAAGCACGCTTTTTATTCCGGTTCCGTAGCGCTCGCCGTCTTTGGGGATATCGATGTCAGGGATGAAACACAATGTATTGGCATACTTCTTGAGCAGCTGTAGCTGGGCCTTTGTCCATGCCGAACCAAGCGGTGCGACTGTATTTTCCACGCCGATCGATTGCAGCCGCAGTACATCAGGCGCTCCCTCGACCATGTAGAAAAGTTCCTCCTTCGCGCCCTGCCGAAGTGCAACATCTATTCCGAATATTGAGTTCTCCTTGTCATAGACAAGTGATGCTGCCGAATTGAGATATTTGGGCGCATCGCTGTCATCGGAGAAGTTGCGAGCTGTAAAGCCGATTACGCGCGAAAATTTATCGCGTATGGGTATCATTATCCGAGAACGGTAGAAATCATAGATTTTACCTCCTCCGCTACGTTTAAGAAGCCCCATTTCGAGCATAAGCTCTATTGAATAGCCTTTTTCTTGCGCATATTTGCGCAGACCATCCCATGCACTTGTCGCATAACCAATGCCATAGTAGGTGGCAAATTTCGCACTCCAGCGATTTTCAACATACTTTCTGGCCGCCAATGTCTCAGGCGCAGGAACGGACAAGTTTGATATGTAATACTCAACAGCCATTTGGTTGATGGCCATCATCGATTCGCGCTTTGCCTGTTCCTGTAACTCCGCCGGGGTGAGTTCTTTTTTCTCAATGTGCAAATCTACGTTATACCTATCGGCAAGTTCTTTGACTGCTTCTGGGAAAGATAACCCCTTCAGGCGCATCAGGAACTTGATGGCATCGCCTCCCTCTTGGCAGGCACCATAACAGAACCATGTCTGCTTGCGGGTGTCTACCATGAAAGAGGGAGTTTTCTCTTGATGAAAAGGACAGCAACACTCGAAGTGTATGCCCTTTTTCTTCAGATGTATGCCGCACGATTCGATAACATCAACGATATTCGCCCTCGCAAGTATGCTTTCTATATCTTTTTCGTCAATCATAATTGTCGGATTTCACGCAAAGATGAGACTTAATGCGCGATTGTTAAAAAACGAAATCAGCTACACACTGTTTTCTCTACAATACCTCGTATAACCTCGGCTACAGCATCTTTATCGTAGCCCAACGAGTTGAATTTAATCACATTACTCCCATTCTCGTGCGAATTCTCCACCCCTATAATGCGGAATTTCTTTTCCATCTCATTGAGGAATACGAGATTCTTGATAGGATCGAAAATAGTGTACATTATAAACCCATTCAATGTTTGATGAAGGGTGTATGTGATTGAATTATTGTCAACTTTGATTATCATAATTTCGCAATATTTTTCTTTACTGTCCTGAAAAATTTCTCGTCGTGTACTTTAAGGAGACTCATACCTATAGCTATCATGTGCGGTCCGATTCTGGCAGCCATCTCTGGTTTGAGATATGAAGCGAACTCGCTTAGCATTTCGACAAAGTCTTCGCCTGCACATTCTGCTTTCACACTGCACCCTTCGTCGCACTTGCTCAGAAAAACATATTTAATTCCTTCAGCCTCCAAGGCAGTGCAAAAATTTCTCACTTTCTTTTTATACTTTTCACGTGTCATAGTCTTTTAATTATGGATTGTGCTTTTTCAAGTGTTACTCCTTTATCTATAAGTTTTATAAACTCATCGCGTCCCAATGCCTTATAGATTGGAATCCATTCTTCTTGCACGAGGTCGGCAGGTTCCCCAGGTGGAATCGCCTTCTCGCAATCCCCGACATAGTGTTTGCTTTTCGGATTGCTCAATTCAAAAATTGTAATACCATGCTTATTCACGATGATATAGTTTTTGCCATTGAACTTAATAATTCCATAGTATCTTGCTATGGAGAACATAGAGTTTGCCCAATATTCCTCTGCCATGGCAATTGGTATGTTCTGCTGTGTCATCTTTTTAAAAATTTACTTATTATTTGATGTGTATGCGTTAGTTTTAGTCTGGTTTTAATGTTGGCAATATGTCTCTTTACTGTATTAGGGGATATATGTAGTTCTTCGCCTATCTCTTCCGTTGTATACCCTTCCCCTATAAGATTGGCAACTTGTTGTTCACGCTCTGACAATTTCGTGTCAAGCATCGGCTTGCAGATTATGCATTCGTAGGGACATTCGCCGCGCAGCGGGCATCGTACGTCTTCGAAACGTAGGTGCCCACTGGCATTGACATCCATGGAAAGTGCATCGTATTCACCAAAGTTGCAACGGATGAACCTGTGCACCATCCTGAAGTGATAATAGTTCTTGTTCCGCTCGGAGCGGGAGTACAATTCCGAAAGAGCTGCAAATGCAGCAGGATACAATTCCTGTATCATTGTCAGCATATCTGCAATCAGTGTCGTGTCGTTCTCTGTCAAAACAAACATTGCTTCGTCAAGAGGCTTACAACATACCTGCCCGTCAGGTGTGTTGTAAAATTCGATGTTTCTTATCATGCCTTTTTATTTATAATTCTCTCCAGAACAATTTCCTCTTCAATTTTTTTGAAACCCCGCGAAAAGAGTTTTTTCTGAAAGGCAGCAATACTAATGTCGAGTAGTTTGCAAACATGATAGGTGAAATCTGTCTTTTCTGACGGATTTAGTGACTTGTAATGATCCTTAATAGCCATTTCTGTTATTTTTAAAGGTTAATTCTTTACGTCTTATAAAAAAAAATATAAATTTGTCAGGACAAAAATATAATAAATCATTGAGAAATCTGCTTATTTAAACAGATATTATAGTTAACAATTCTTAAATTTACAGACGTATATGTATAACGGAACAATTATCAAAGCATTACTAAAAGAGCGAAATCTCAAAATAAAAGACCTTCTTGAGGGATTGGATATGAATACAGGCGGTGGAATAAGGCCTCTTGTTGAAGGCGACCCCAAGGCAAGCAAGCTGGAAGAAATAGCCGACTTCTTCGGAGTTTCAATAGACACATTCTTCATCAGGAATAGACAACCACATATCAGCGTCGTAGGTAACAGCAATAATGTGGCATGCCTAACAATAGGAGCATTGGAAGAAAAAACAGCGAATTTACAAGCGCTGATTGAAGAAAAAGACAAACGAATTGAGCTTTTGGAGACAGTTAATGAATTGCTAAAGAAAGAATTAGAAGAAATAAAAAGTAAAATAATTCCCGGACAAGATACGGACAAATAACCATTTGTACGAATAAATGTAACATGGATTACAAATGTTAATCTACTATGGCTCAAAGGGTTAAACCTGTGGGTGCTTGGTGATATTCCGAGCAAAACCCAAGAATAATGTCCCACTCTTTCCGCATCCAAAACAGACAAAAGCACAACCAAATTTATTTGAGTTGTGCTTTTGTCTGTTTTGGATGCAAGGACGCCCGCGGCGCGGAGGGATGCGCACTGTGAATCCCACTCTTTATTGAAACACTAAACAATCTTTTTTCCTAACTAAAGTAACCGTTTCTTTGCCTCCTCGTCGTTGATTTTGATGATGACTTTGCCAACTTCTCTTATTGTAGCCATAGGATAACTTATTTATTTACCCTGCAAATAAATAGTCGTCCCTTAAAAATTCATTTTCAGAGAAATTCTATCAGTAATTAGGATTTCTCTGATTTTTTGCATGAGTAATAAAAGAGCTTTCATAGCTCTTTTGAAGTTATATGCAGCCGCTGCAAGGATTATATTCACAGAA
>JAZNKR010000030.1:0-3359 GCA_045578665.1 Bacteroidaceae bacterium
ACAATGTCTTAAATTAAGGTGTTTGGAATGCTTTTCTTGTTTCTTGATCTCCTGAAAATAGAGGTGTTGAAATGATGTGGAATAATATGGCGAATAGGTGCGGATGTCTTTAAATATGTGCCTGTGTGGCTTGAAAAAACAAAATAAGGATACTCTGTGGTGCTTATTTTGTAATATTAAATATACTTTTCTTTTTGGTAATTTGCGCTTTTTTATTAAGTTTGCGGACGTTTTTGCCGCAAGGGTATTTCTCTCCTTGCGCATCTTAGAATGATTGGAATTTATTAACTTTAATTTATTATCATTTATGTTTGAAGGACATCCTAAAGGTCTATGGGCGTTAGCCCTTGCCAACACAGGTGAGCGTTTCGGCTACTACACCATGTTGGCTGTTTTCCTGTTCTTTCTGCAGGACAACTTCGGGTTCTCTATGGGAACATCAAGTACAATCCAGGCAATCTTCCTGGGTGTAGTTTATTTCGTGCCTCTTTTCGGCGGTATGCTTGCCGACAAGTTCGGTTTCGGTAAAATGGTAACAATCGGTATCCTGGTAATGTTCCTGGGTTATTTCCTGCTTGCGTTGCCTCTTGGTGCCGGAACTATCGCTCTTGGTGTTATGGCGCTTGCACTTCTGTTCGTGTGTGTAGGTACCGGTCTTTTCAAGGGTAACCTCCAGGTGCTTGTAGGTAACCTGTACGATGAGCCCAAGTATGCTGCAAAGCGTGATGAGGGCTTCAGCATCTTCTACATGGCTATCAACATCGGTTCAATGTTCGCTGCTGCTGCCGCTCTCGGCATCATGGCATGGACACAGAGCGCGTATGGCGTGTCAAAGGCCGATTCATATCACTTTGCATTTGCTGTAGCTTGTGTATCATTGATTGTGTCAATCATCATTTATTACACCTTCCGCAGCACATTCGCGCATGCCGACCGTGCAAAGGTTGTAGCAAAGGGTGCAACTGAGGTTGTAGAGGAGGAACTTACTCCTGCCCAGACAAAAGAGCGTATCGTTTGTCTCTGCCTTGTGTTTGCAGTGGTTATCTTCTTCTGGATGGCTTTCCACCAGAACGGTATCACAATGAACCAGTTCGCACGTGAGTACACTGCAACTTCAGAGAGCGGCTTTATGAGCCTCTTCCTCAGCAAGTCGTTCAGTTTCACAGATGTAAGAAGCATCTGGAACCTCGTTTGTGTAATCCTCGTTGTTTACGGTGTTCTCAATATTTTCCAGTCAAAGACAATGAAGGGCAAGCTGATTGCTGCGGTTCTTTTCTTTGCTGCAGGCGGTGTTCTCGTTTACAGAGCAATGACCGTTACCGGTTCTGTTGACGTAGAGGCTCCTATCTTCCAGCAGTTCAACCCATGCTTTGTTGTAGCATTGACACCGATTATCATGTTGGTGTTCGGTGCTCTTGCAAAGAAAGGCAAGGAGCCATCTTCTCCAATGAAGATTGGTCTTGGTATGCTCGTTGCTGCTTCGGCTTTCGTTATCCTTCTTGTAGGTTCAATGGGTCTTGTATCTCCTGTTGAGCAGAAGGCGGCTTTGGAGGCAGGTACAGCTACATTGGTTTCTCCAAACTGGCTCATCAGCACATACCTTGTGTTGACTGTTGCCGAGTTGCTTCTCTCTCCAATCGGTATCTCTTTTGTGAGCAAGGTTGCGCCTCCGAAGTACAAGGGTATGATGATGGGTGGATGGTTTGTTGCCACAGCTATCGGTAACTTCCTTATCTCAATCCCGGGTATGCTTTGGGACAAGACAGAACTCTATGTAGTTTGGGGTGTGCTCATTGCAATCTGCCTTGTATCGGCAATCTTCATCTTCGCAATCCTCAGACGTCTTGAGGCTGTTGCAAAGTAAGAGAGAGCGATAATTCTATAAGGTTTAGTCCCCGGCTTCATAGCCGGGGACTTTTTTGTTTATTTTTTTTCAATACGTGTGCACTCCTATATACATATGATGTTATTATTTATTGATTAATTAATGATTGTTTATATTGATAAATATTTGTTAATTAATATAATTTATCTACTTTTGTATAATTTTTGCAAATTGTGGACTTAATTAACATTTGTTGGCATAAAATTAATTAATAATATATCTGATTATGTGTAATAGAACATTTAAGATGCTCCGTTACGGTTTGGTGTTGCTTGCCTGTTCCTGCGTGGACAACAACTACGACCTGAATAAAGAGATTGCTACTGATGTCAGGATTGAAGGCAACAGAGTCTCTGTGCCTTTCGGAAACATGAAGGCTGTAACTCTTGATTCTCTCATTGACGTTGATGATGTGGAAATCCTTGAGAAGAGTGCCGACGGCACTTATTCAATTTCGGTTGAAGAGTCGATATCTCCAGTTGAGGAGACGGTTGATCCTGTTAAACTGAATATTGACCCTCAGGAACATACCGTGAATATAGAATTCGAGAGTGTCGACATCGATACGGTTCACATCGAGGCGCAGCCTATCAAGCCGATTGTTTTCAATACTCCCGATATTTCTCTGGAAGAATTGAACAACGAACTGCCGGTCCTGAAGTCAAGCGCAGTCACAAAAATCTCTAATGAGAACATTGAGTATGTCTTCAGGATGCTGGAGAGTGATAAATCATTCAACACAACTGTGTCGCTTGATGAGACAGCCACGACCGGAACCCAATATGTTGATTGTGACTTCAGTTATGAGCTTCCCGATGAGGTTGAGACTATAAACAGCATCAGGTTAAAGACTCCCGGTACACAAGGTACTTCTGATGGTGCTCTTGTGGAGGTTGTCGTGACAAACAGCAAGGTTCTGAATACTCTTGACAAACTTGTGGACTTCAAGATTACCTTCCCTGAATGTATTGAATTGTATACTGACAAGTATGAGCTGTCATCAGCGAAGAACGAGATTTCGGTAAAGGACCTGCGTCTTGACGGCGAGAAAAACATCATCAGATTCTACATCAAGGAGATAAAGGATGTCGACAAGAGAGTGAACGGGAACGGAATTGTTGATTTCGCCGAAGAAATAACCTACACTCTTGATTATAAGGTAAGTGGCAACCTGAACGTCAATTCAACGCTGAAGAGGGAGGACCTCGATTTCAATGTCTCGTTTAATGTCCCTCTTGCCTTTGAGGACGCCAAAGGAAAGACTAAGGATGTAGAGGTCGGCTTTGAACCTATCGTAATGGACTTCTCGGCTCATTTCGACGACCTCGAATATATTGATACGATATATCACATCGAGTTCGAGAAAGAGAGGAGTATGCTGCAGTTTGAGTCATTGATGGATATAAGCTGGCTTAAGGATTTTGAACTCAAGAAGGGTCATGCGCTCAAGATTGATTTCCCTGAGGAACTTTTT
>JAZNKR010000031.1:0-8959 GCA_045578665.1 Bacteroidaceae bacterium
CGAACTTTTTTCTCGGAAAAAAGTTCTCGTCCCCCTTTAAGAGGGACAGCTTCTAAAGTGACATTTTGTCAATAATAAAGTAAGATGTGATTTTAAAATCCTCAATCATAATCCTTAATCTCTATTCTTTGCAAATATAATATCTTATTACTTTCTCCTGATTATCTTCTCAAAGTCTGCATCAATACTTATATTCAGTTCCCAATCCCAAAGAGTGATGCTCCGAATCTTATAATAGTAGTACCAATAGTACATAAGTTCCGAAATGTGGCTGCGACGCGCCTGATCCTTACTTACTTGAGCATCGTTGAGGTCGAGAGTACTTATCTTGCCAATCATGAATGTCTCTACATTGGTCTTGTAGCGTCTGCGTGCAATAGTGTCAGCCTCCTGCGCAATCTCCAACTGCGTGCGCTGGTTATTGAACTGCTCTACAAGGATGAAGAGGTTCTGCTTGAAATTCTGCAATTCCTGCTCTATGCGTCCGGCTGTAATCTCGCGATAGCTCTCCGCCATGCGCAGTCTGCCGCGTCGTTTGCCCCAGTCGAGCAGTGGAATCTGAAAACCGACCTGAACATATTGGTTGTTGTTCAGACGGTCGTATGCAGGCTCTATGTCGCGGTCTACACCGCTGAGTCCCAACTGCGCGGTGAGGTTAATCTGTCTCAGGTTGCCCCGTGCACCGGCAACATCGTAGTCGGCTTGCAGGCGACGACGTTCGAGGTTCTTTGTAATGGCATTGTTCTCCAGTGCTTTTTGCAACACATCGTCGTAGATGAGTGTTATAGGTGTCAGTGTGTCGGGTTGCATTGGGACAATCTCTACATCCTCGTCGATAGAGAGGAACGAACGCAGGGTGAACATATTGCTCTTCATGCTGCTCTCATACTCGGTGAGGGTGGAGCGGGCGTTGAGAGTGTTCAGGCGCAGTTGCAGCAGGTCGTTGTCGCTTATCTTTCCCATAGTGTGTTTGCTGATAGCAACCTCGTAGAGCTTTTCGGCATTCTGAAGGTTCTGTTTAGCGATGCTTACATTCTCTTTTGCCAGCAGAAGGTTGAAGAAATAGTTTATTGCGCTCATTGTTACCTGTTCGGTGGCTGTGAGGAAATTGGCTTTTGCCTCGGCATAGCGCACCGGTTCTATGCGGCGGTTCCATTTCACGTTGTTCACCCCAAAGATGGGCTGGTTGAGTGTGAGTGCCACGGGGGTACTCATATAACGCTGCTGTTTGTCGCCGCTAAGTGCCTTATAGTAGTCGAGCGACGAATTGAGCGACAATGTTCCGCCTGTGAGCCAAATGCTCTGATTGATGGATAGACGACCGTTCATCTGCATGTAGTTGTTGCGCACGAAGGTGTAGTTTCCGTCGCTGTTCTGATAGCTGTTGTAGCTTTGGCTGTAGCTCGGCGCAGTGGCGCTGAAACTCATTTCGGGCAACAGTCCTGCCCGATATATACGGTGCTGCCAATAGGCTGAGCGCAGCTCGTCGAGGGCGACTGCTGCCTCGAGGCTCTGTGTGCGTGCGAGGAGTATCGCTTCTTCGAGTGTCAGTTGCATGACATTGCTATTTGCTCCTATGTTGAGTGCAACAAGCAGCATGATGGCGAGAGTCTTGAGTCTTTTCATCTGTATTCTTTTGTATAGTAAATTACTATATAGAAATATTCAAAAACCGTGCCAACAGTATTATATCATTGTAAATCACATGAATATCTCTTTTGTGCAGTGTCCGAAATCGGACACTATGTACGTTTTTATTCGTCTCTGAGTGCATCGGCCGGCAATATGCGTGTCGCACGATAAACAGGAATAAATGTTCCTATCACTGTTATTGCAAGCATGGCAATGAATGTTATCGCTGTAACCCATGCAAAATGAATATATGTGTTATTTACTCCGAATTCGGGGTTGGGTGGAAAGGCATTTTTGTTGAGAATGCACACCGCTGGCTCGGCAAAGCCGTCGACGAGGACAATGTGCATAATCAGGGGCAAGGCTACAATGAATGCCACTGTAAGCAGAATGACTGCTTCTGTAATATATTGCCGCACTACACGGCTGCGCGAAGCGCCCATACTGCGCATGATGCCGATGTCGCTGCGGCGGTTGTCCATTCGCACCCAGAATGTGCCGAGCATGCACAGGAATATGCAGAAGAGCGCAAAACTGCTGAGAATAACCTTTTGCCTTATTATGAATGCCACCTGCTTGTGGTTATGGCTCTCTTTCAGCAACTCGTCATACGTCAGCACTTTTATCTGTGTCTCATTCCCCTTGTCGGTCTTTGCCCTTATCTCCTCTATCTTGCGGGCAAACATATTGATGTCTGTTCCCTCTTTAAGTTTTACAATACATTTACAATAGGAACCGGATATATTATACATATTGGGAAGGTACAGTATAATAGAAGTGGGTACAGGCTCTATGTATTCGTTGTTGTTGAAATCTTCATACACACCGACTATATCGTATAAATCGTTTGTCCTTTTGCCGACGACATCCGTTGATCCGAAGAGCGACATTGCTGCCGACCTCGAAATGAACATTCCTCTATCTACATCTATCTTTTCGGGTACAGTGAGTGTGCCGCCACTGTTGGCATCTTTCAGCCCCAAAGTTGCGAACATATCTTTGTTTCCCTCCCAGTAATATTGGTATTGGAGAGTCGTTGTCTTTTGTTCCTTTGTTTCCCTGCTTCTGTATATATCGTGGTAACAGAACGAGGAAGCATCTGGCTCTCCTGACCATGATGTTTTTATATAATTCTCTACTTCGGGCAGGTTGAGTGCATTATGATATATATTTCTGACAACATCGTAGAGTCTGCCATTGTCTTCGTCGCTTATCAGTTCGTGGAAATCAAAATCAACCTGAATGCAGTATCTGCCTCTCTTTTCAATGTTGTTGGGAATAGCCTTTGTTGCCATAATCACATAGATGGGGTCGGCTATCATCCATATAAAAATTGTTGTCAGCAAAAGCACTGCCATTATCAGGATGTTCTGTCGACGTTCGTTCCATATCTGGTGTATAATTTTGCTTATCATAACTTATTAAAATATAAAATTATTATCAAATATATTACCTAAAGTGATATAAGGTAAATAGTATATACTCTCCCTCTTGGATAAGAGGGAGTGCCCGCAGGGCGAGGGAGTTCGAATGAATTCGCAAGCATAAGTTTCAAACTCCTCCGTCTTCAACCGCTTTTGCGCTTGAATAGACCTCGCAAGCTCGGCACTCCTTTAGGGAGCTAAAGCTCCCGTCGTCGCAAAGCTCATGCCAGCGAGTACAATGCGAGCTTGCTTGCAATTGTAAACGAGCGCAGCCGAGCTTCGCATAAAGCAAACATTGCTTATTACGCAATGTCCTCTTCAAGAGGAGGAATGTAAATTCCTGAAAATTACTAATGTCTGACATTCTCCCTCTTGAAGAGGGACATTGCGTAATAAGCCATGTTTGCGACGACGAAAGCTTTAGCTTTCCAAAGGAGTGCCGAGCTTGTGAGGCTAAGCAGGGCGAGGGAGTTCCAATCATTGACTTAAATTTGTCTTAATAAAAAATTGGGACTTGTAGCAACTTAAAGAATGGAATCTTAAGAACTTAAACATTTTTACCGGACAGTAATATATTTTTATTGCCGAGGCGCCGCCTAAGTTCGGTGGAGCCAAAGTGCAGCAACCTCACACCCTCTTCCTCAGAATATCAATTATCGCTTTGAAACGTTGCCATCTGCGCACCCCCTTTGTAGTGCTGTCGGTAAGTATAATCTCCTCTGCAGTGCGCTCTATTGTTATCTCATCGACCTCCTTCAGAATGTTGCACAGGCTGCTGAACGCCACGTTGAAACTCTTGCCTTGCGCCTTGACGGTAGAGTCGGGCCATAGAGCAGATTTAATTTCTTCGATAGACACGACGGGCGATTGCACAAGCATACGCAAAATGGCAAATTCGTTCAATCCCAATTTGTTGCATGTGCCATTGCCGTAAATTATCTCGTTGGTGAGCAGATGAAACACAGCATCGCCAACAAACCTTATATAATCGCGGCGGTAACCGACAGCTCCGGCCATTATAGTAACCGGAGGCAACAGCAGATAGAGCAGCGTAATAAGCGCAATGATGGTGTATGGTACCACGAGCCGTTTGATGATGCTTAGTGGCGACACCAGTGCAAAACCCCTTATCTCTCCCTGATGAGTGAAACCTATAGAAATGCTGTCGGTGGTGATGGCGCGGTCGAACGCAACCACACGACTTGTATCCGCTCTGACGGGAGCGTCGATGTTGATTGAATCTTTCCTCGGGAACAAATCCTTGAGCATTCGCCGGTGCAGTACTATCGATGTTTCCGCTTCGATGCCTGCACGTCGCAACGAACAGTTCCACAACGAATCAACCTGTGTTATATTATAACAAAATTCCCCTGTCACTTCAGGTTTATTAAGATAAATGCTTGTATTAAACCTGCATTGCTCTTCCAAGAAAGGGTAATTGAGGTATTTGCGTTCTATGTAAATCTTCCCTTCCGAATTAACAAAAATGTACGGGTGCTGCTGTTTCCGTCTTTCTTTGGATTTTTCACTATCATAATAAGAGGAATAATAAAAATGGTCGTTTATATATCCTAAGGAGTCTACCCAATGGGGCGCTTCGCGCAGGAAGTCCAGTCTGACAATCTCAGCAACAGCTTTTTTCTCGTTGCTGTAGAGCAACAGAGCTATGAACACGAAGAACATCGGTGGCAGTAGGAACAGATAATATCTCTTTTTCATGGTGGACTTTCTTTATTTGACAATATGCAGTATAAGCCGCAATTCGCGCATAAATCGGTTCAGGATATTGCAGTTTTCTATATACATAATCTCGTTCTTCTCACGTTTGAGCGACACATGCGCAACATCTGCGAGAGCCTTGTTCAGCGCACTGAATGCCACATTGAAGCTCTTGCGTCCCGACTCCTCCATGTGCCCCTTCCAGCAAGTCTCTATAATATCATGTATCTTCACGTAGCCTTTGCTCTCGATGAGCATTTGCAATATGATTAATTCATTACCGCTTAGATTCTTTCTCTCGCCGTTGCTGCATAGCACCACCTTCTCGTTCAGCAGCACAAAAGCATCGCCAATGAAGATAATCTCCTTGTTGATATTCTCAACATAGAGCCACACAATGCCCCTAAACAGCATAAACAGCAGATAGACGGCAAAAATTACCGTCAGCAGAATCAGTATAATACCCAGCCGCGAGAATATCAGTGCGAATGGCACATCCACAAAGCCAACAACCGAAACAAGGTCAATGTGCGAAATGCGGGCAGTGTCTGTCCTGAATGCAGCATCGAAGTCCATTGTGCGGCTGGTGTCCGACACAGCCGTGGCATCGGCGTTCAGCGAATCTTTAGTAGGGAACACCTCGCGCAACTCCTTTTTTATAAGTATAAGCGCTGTCTCCACGTCGATGCCGTTGCGCCTCAGCTGATTGTTCCACAGCGAGTCGGCAACCGCAATGTCGTATAAGCCCTGAGAGACAAGCTCAAGATTGCTCTGCTTCATATTATGTAGCAGATAGCTCTTTTCGTAAATATGCTTGCCGGGGACAGTGCAGTTGCCATGATGGTCGCTTATCACCCTATATTTTCTGCAACGGTCGATCTTATATTCATCTGTGTATATTTCGGGGATTGTAATCTTCATCTTTTTTACCGTCCTTATCGAGTCGCACCAATAGGGTGCCTCGCGCAAGAAAAATCTGTTAGCCTCGCTCTCGATGTTGTGCTTTTCGCTATTGTATAAATATAGCACAGCCGACAGGTATGCTGCTGTCGGCAACAACAAATATAGCAAAAGCATTACAATCCTGTTAGGCTTGTATATCCACTTTCTGTTCTTATCTGTCATGTATCTGTACTTTATAGAACTCCCTTTAATGTTGTGATGAAAAATCCTTACACGAATGTATCGTGCCACAATCATGCAAAGATATGATATTAGTCGCTATGTCCGCAAAAATCCCCGATAAATCTCGATAAAAGTTTATAATGTGGCGAATGAATAGCAAGTTTTATTACCGTTTATCCAATGTTTCTATTCGATATATTATATTTGTGGCGAAAAAAATATTACCTCAGAGGAAAATATTAAAAATATATAGTGGTAAAATAATTCAACATGCGTTATAAGAGTCTCCCAGAAATGTCTTCTGTTTTCCGGGAGGCTGCCACTACTTTAAGAACCTGTCCCTTCGCGTTTGTAACGCGAAGGATTAAGAAGCTGTGATGAGCTCAAAATAAAACCTATTATGAATCTATACACATCGGTCTTCGCTTATGTATGTTCAATAGGATTATATAATGGCATTGTAAATGCTGATACTCAAAACGTCCGCATTGCAAATGCGGACGGACAAGGAAGCCTGAGGACAGGCATTAAATGATTATTAAAGATTGTTAAAAATGGGGGGGGTAGCTTCGCTCATCGTAAAAATAACTATATTTGAAAACGTGCAAATAAACAGAAGTATTTGAATGAAGATGCAAGCAACTTTTCAAACTCCTCCGTCCTGACGGCCACCTCCTCTTATCCAAGAGGAGGAGTAAGGAAGAAATAACAAATGATGAAACGAATTCTCTACATACTCGCAATATCCCTGTCAATCCTCGCCTGCACCGACGAGATTGACAAGAGCAACCGCTTCACTTTCACAGGCGAGACGATGGCAGATTTCTTGCTCAACCGCAGCGAGAAGTATTCCCACATGATAAAACTTTTCGAAAAAGCAGAAATGTTCGGTTTTCTCTCCACCTATGGACAATACACTCTCTTCCTTCCCGACAATGCCGCGGTGGAAACATATCTGCGAGAACAGGACTCAATCTATTGGGCAACAAAAGATTCTCCCGTTTTTGTAAACACCGGAATCACATCACCGAATATCGAAGACCTTAGCGACTCGATGGCAGTGATAATAGCCCGCAGCCACCTGCTGAACCTTACCTATCACACAGCCGACATGGGCGAAGGCGCACTTGCCACCCGTAACTTCAACGACCGCTATCTTGGCATAAACTACGATGTGGTGGGCGAGCGCTTCTACATAATGGTAAACAACAAATCGGCAATCATCGACGGCGACAACGAGGTGGAGAACGGCATAATACACATAGTTGACAAGGCGATAGACCCTGTAGAGATGAATGTTCCGCAACTGATAGCTTCGTGCGATTTTTTCAGCATCTTCAACGAAGCACTCAATGTAACCGGCTTCAAGGACTCGCTTGTGCTGGACTTGGATATGTCGTATATATGGGACCCGACAGCAACAGCAGGTGTTGGCATCCCTTCTTATTATCCGAAACTAAAGTATTATAAATACACAGGCTTCATTGAAACCGATGATGTGTTCCACAAGAACGGCATATACACACTTGACGACCTCAGGGCATTTGCCGAAAAGTGGTACGGTACAGAGGATAGGGAGAATACCAAAAGCCCGCTCAACGCCCTGCACAAATTCGTATCCTATCACTTCCTTAACCGCGAGGCCCCGTACAACGGAATCGTCTATTATGGCGTAGGCGGGCCGAAAATCTGGGACCCGGAAGATGTCATGCTCCCTAACACCGACCGTTACGACTATTACGAGACGATGCAAGGTCGCCTGATGAAAGTGATAAAGCCACTGAGCACCCCTGACGGACTCAACATATATATAAACTACAGCAAGCGTGCATTGCCATACAACATTGCTATGCGCCCCCACGTGAATGTACGTATAATACCGATGACCGAATTTGTGCACTCCGATGAGAAATATGCAAAGTTCGACCAGATGGCAGCCAACGGCACAGTGCATCCCATTGACAAGATACTCATATATAACGAGGACGAGATGGTGGGCAACATCCTCAATGAGCGCATAAGAATAGATGCCGCATCGTTGTTGCCCGAACTGTCGAGCAATGGGTTGCGATACTTGGGATATAACGAAGACGGAACTTTCCTGGCTATCCCCGATGGGTACAGCTCTAATATGAAAGTGAGGGATGGTCTTGTGCAATATCTTAATACCAGACACAGCTATTGCCGCGATTATATGATATTCAACGGGCAATATGATGTTTCGCTCAGAATACCCCCAATGCCGGCACGAACATACGAAATCCGTTTCGGATACAATAATTTTGGCAATTCGGATGGTGAAAATGATTATAAATTCCAGGGTATGGACATGGTTCAGGTTTATATTGACGGTAAAGTTGCTTCTCGCGCCGAAGACATAGGCATTTCAAATTATCATACCCGCAAAGGAGCAGTCCCTGACGAGCAGACATACGACAATGGCGTGGAGAACGATAAGCTGATGAGGAATTTAGGATATATGAAAGCTCCCGATTGCTATTATGTGCACAGCGACGGTGAAAAGATTGTTGCACGCGAGTCGGCAAGACACACAAGGTGCATAGTCGCCCGTCAGTATTGGAACGAGAAGGAGCATTGGATTCGGTTCAGATGTGTGGGCGACAGGCTTCACGCATTGCTGCTGGACTACATAGAGATAGTGCCCCTGAAAATCATAAACGACCCCACGAAGCCCGAGGACAGACACTAAGTGATTATTAAAGATTGTTAAAAATGGGGGGGGGGTAGCTTCGCTCATCGTAATAATAACTATATTTGAAAAGTGCAAATAAACAGAAGAATTTGAATGAAGATGCAAGTAAATTTTCAAACTCCTCCGGCTTCAAAAACAAGTTTTTGAATGACCTCGCAAGCTCGGCACTCCTTTGATATTATCGAAACTATGCTGCGCTCGTTGTAAATGTAAGTAAACTTCCATTCACTCGCTTGCTATAGTTTTGGAAAGCTAAAGCTTTGAATGTTACTAAATTCGGCTGCACTCGGCAGAATATAAACAAGTTTACATTCTGCTCTCATTTGCACGAATTTTCGTCGTCGCA
>JAZNKR010000032.1:0-20388 GCA_045578665.1 Bacteroidaceae bacterium
TTCCGTCGTCGCAAGCAACGCTCCATTCCGCGTTGCCCCCCTTCAAGAGGGACAGCTCTTTAAGTTTCTTATTGTCTATTCCTAAAATAGGTTTACAAAAAAGTAAATAAAATGTAACCCTAAATTAGTACACAATGACAACTCAACGCAGGACATTCAGTGATTTTTGAAGACGGAGGAGTTCAAAACATAACCAGAATAAAAATTAACCGGATACCAATAATTCGAATATCTACGAAGTTTCTCACTGCGACAATTCCACCGTTGTATAGAGCGGCAGATGGTCCGATGCTATGCTGTCGCCGCAGAGTACGCGACTCTCTTTCACTGCGCAGTCATATCCGTTTTTCAGGCAATATATATAGTCGATGCACTCTTCGGGGTTTATAGACGGATATGTACATTCATCGCTGTTGTTCAGGATGGTGAAGTATTCACCCAATATCTTCTGTTCTTGAGTGTCGGTGGTGCAGTTCATATCCCCTGCAAGGAAAAGCGGTTTTTTGTATCCCTTCAGAGCATCGCACACAATCTTTGCCGACGCTTCTCGGTCGTCCCCCTTTAGTGGAAAGTGGGTGCAGGCAACCACATACTTCTCAAATTCAACCACAAGCAGGCGACGAGCCTCACCACTGCTAACCAATGGTACGACAGAGGTTGTCAGGGGCTTCTCTTTAGATAGCATACCTATTCCGTAGCTGCCTCCGCCGAACTTTATTGCCGAAGCGTATGAGGCATACATACCTGTCTCCTTTCCCAACTCCTCTATGCACACTCTGCCGTTGTTGCGCGAAGTCGCGCTGTCAAGCTCCTGCAAAGCAACCAAATTGGGGGATACCCTGTTGATAACCTCTGCTATACGCTTGTAGTCAATATTATTGTCCATGCCGCGGCAATGGTGGATGTTGTAACTCATTATGCACAGTTCTTCGCTGCCGCTGCATGAAGTCAGCAGCATAGGGATTATAGCCAAAATGATGTATGCAACCTTTTTCATATCCTGTTTCTTTTATGCGAGATGCAATTATCTTACAAAAATTTTCTTGCCATTCTTTATGTAAATACCTTTCGTTGCGGCTGCAACCCTTCTTCCATTGATGTCGTAGATATAGCCGCCATCTGTAATGCTTTCTGCTGTCTCTTTTATTCCTGTGGCAGTTTGTGTGAAGTCAATCTCAATTTCATCGCCGGCTGCGGAGGGTATGCGGCATACGTTCTTTGTGAGTCTTATAACATCGACCTCTTCGCCATTGACCTTTACAAGCGCCTTATTCACACCATCGTATTTGACAAAGCATGCTTCGCCTTTATTGTTCTTGATTGTGGCTTTCGTAGCTTTGCACTCACTCCACTCTATGCCTACAGTAAAGTCGCCTACCGCCTTCAGACCGCTGATGCTTCCATCGGCCCACACTGACGGCAGTGCAGGATGAATGTGTATGGTGTCTGTGTGGCTCTGCATGAGCAATTCCGCAACACCGGCGCATACACCGAAGTTGCCGTCAATCTGGAAGGGAGCATGCGAGTCGAAAAGGTTATAGTAAATACCACCTTTGTATTGGTCTGTGCTGTACGATGTAGAGTGCTTAAGAGCGTTTTTGATGATTCTGTGCGCATGGTTGCCATCGAGTGCGCGTGCCCACAGATTTACTTTCCAACCCATCGACCAACCGGTTGCTTCGTCTCCTCGTAGCTTCAATGCGTTTACGGCGGGTTTGAAGTATTCGCTGCTTGGAGAAATCTGGTCAAGCGGGTGCAGACACATCAGGTGAGACATGTGGCGGTGGGCTTTGTCGCCACTTACTGTGTAACTCGAATACTTCCATTCGCGCAACAGCTTGGCTCCTTTGCTCACTCCATTCTTTGTACCCCAATCTGCCCATGTGCCCCCTTTGAATTGCTCTGTGTGCAGTCCTTGATCGGTATTGGCAAGGTACTCATCGAGTGTTGCCATCTGTTGGTCGGTGAGTCGGCACTTCTCCTGACCTAAAATATCTATAGCTTTTTTCAGATAGACAAGATGGGTATATACCAATTGCTGTGCATGAGCAGTGGCGTCTTCTTTGGGGTTGTCGTTCTGTTCAGGTGAGTATTCGTCGGGGCACACCCATGTGCCGTCGCCCACCTTACGGTCTTTAATCATGCGCTCGAACCAGAATTCGGCGCAGCTCCACATTACAGGGAAGGCTCTTGCGAGGAACTCCTTGTCGAGAGTATAACGATAGTGTTGCCACAGGTGCGAGCAGTACCATACGTTTGCTACAAAATAGTTGCTGCCCCATGTGCTCATGCCACCGAAGATGTTACTTTCAGTGAATACAGTCCAACCTTTAGTCTGTCCACCACGTTTGGCAGCCTTTTTCCAGTTGTCGCGTTGGGCCATCGTGATTATGTAGTCGAGGAAAGGCAAATGGGTGTCGCTGAGGTTGGTCGGCTCTGCCGGCCAATAGTTCATCTGTATGTTAATGTTGGTGTGTATGTCCGAATTCCACGGAGCGTTGGCGAGGTTGTTCCAGATGCCTTGCAGGTTGTTGGGTACATTTATTCCTCTCGAACTTGAAATCAGCAAGTAGCGTCCGTATGCAAAATACAGCTGTTCGAGGAAGAGTACTTCAGCCTCTTTTCCTGTAATATTCTTGCTTGCGGTGTTGTAGTTGTCGATAAGTTCGTTTGTGGGCAGGGTAGACGATGCTCCGCCGAGTCTGAAGTTTACACGTCCCATGTAGCTCTTGAAGTTTTCAACGTGTGTGCTGTAGAGTGTTTCCCACTCCTTAAGTGCGGCTGCGTCTACATACCCTTTTATTTTCGAGGCAAGCTTCGATGTGCCCGATACGCATGATGCGGTAGAGGAGTCGTAGTCTGTACCTCCGCTGAAGATGAGAGTTACGGCATCGGCATTGCTTACGGTTATTCCTTCCTTGTCGGCGCTTACTGTAGCCCCTTCGCCGACAGGTACAACACGGAAGTAGGCATTATATGTAACAGTGGTGAGTTTACCACCGAATGTGGCTGTATTCCCTGAATAGGTTACAGCAGAAGCGTTAATGCCTGTGCCGGGAGCGACACTGAATTTAAGATGCAGTTTGCCACTGCCTGTTGCTGTGTATCTTGCGGCTATTACGCCATCAGGTTGAGAGGATATATATTTACGCTCGTATTTAGTGCTGCCGTCGGCATTTGTGTATCTTACTCCGGCTGTACCGGTCTCAATATCAAGGTAACGTACATACTCTTTTGCTGCCGCAGCTGTGCTGTAACCGATATCCCCGCTGAGGTCTTCTACAAATACCGAACCGAAGTTCTTGTATCCGCCGTATCCGCCCATGTCATTAGGGCCGCCTTCCCACAATGTCTTTTCGTTGAACTGTATCTCATCTGTGGCAATGCCTCCGTAAAGGCAGGCACCCAACTGTCCGTTTCCTATAGGCAGGGAGTATTCCATCCATTTGTTGCCGGCATCGGTAAGGGTGGCAGGCTTGTTGTACCACAATGTAAGAGTATTTTCCGGTGCAAAACTTTCGGCTCCTATTACTTTGAAGTCGGGGCTTTTGACATCCTGCTGCTTTGTGAATTTCAGCGGGTTGTTCTTGTCTCCTTTGTCCCAGAAACCGACCTCGGAAGTGCTCCAGCCGCCGCCACCAAGACGGTTGAGTCCTGTGGAAGTGAATGATGGATTACGTGGTACAATCTCGAAATTTGTGGCATATTCGCTGTTTGAGGACTCAGCGAAACTGAAGCCGTGGGCATCGGGGGTGGCCTTTGTCTGCAATCTGCCGTCCGATTTGTTGCTGCCGCTTACGCAGGCATAGAGACCGGCCTTGCTTACTATCTGAAAGCTGTCGATGTTGCCGACAAATTTCCATAGCTGTTCGTCGCAGACATCAAGTGAGGTGAATGCAACAGTATTGCCCTCGCCGCAATCTTTGAACGACTGGTCGCTGATGGCAAATTGTATGTAGTACCATTGCTCGTTTTCAAGCAGGCTGAATATAGGCACGATAGGACTGCTTGGAAGGAACGTTACCGGGTTGTTGTTGTCGCCGGCACTCCATTCTCCAAGTTCAGCACCTACGGCAGTGCCTCCCCATTGGTTCATGCTCTGTCCGTTTGCACTCTTGCGCTGTATCTCCCATCCGCCGGCGCTGTTGCTGCTTTTTACTATTTTGAGAGAAGTCTTTGAAGAGGTCGATGCGGCAAATTTACTTCCGTTGTAGTATATGTAATTGCCGTTTTTGCTTTTCATATACATATCCTCTGCTGTTCCTATGAATAGCCATTGGTTGGCATCGGTTTTTGCCTTTGTGGCAGTTTGCAGATTCTTGCCGCTTCCTTTGTCGCTTAGGACATTGCCGCCGGTTTTAAACTGTACATAGTACCATAGTGGTGATTCTTCACTTGAAAATTCGGGAAGAGAATTTTGTGCGTATGCCGCTAATGCCATGAATAGGGCAAACAGGGATAGATGTAATTTCTTGAGCATATATGGTATCTTTTATTATTTCCAGACTATAGTCCACGCGTTTATTGCTATTATTCCCAAAAGGATGGCGCAATAGATGATTTTTGCTCCTGTGGTCAGCATGAAGGCTGCAAAAGAAAAGAATGCTGTCTTTAAAGCCTTCTCCGTTGGAGTCTTTGCGAGAAGTTCGCCGATGAATGCCCCTATGAAAGGCCCGGCGATTATTCCCCACGGTCCCATGAAAAGCCCGGCGAACATTCCTATTCCAGCACCCCACATTCCATATGTGGAGCCGCCCCCTTTCTTTGTCATCCACACAGGGGCTACGTAGTCGAGCAGGGTTATTACTGCGGCTGCAATTCCGGTGGCTATTATCGTGGCTGTATCAATGTCGTTGCCATCGCAAAGCAATAACAACAGCAATCCGGCAAACGAGAGCGGCGGTCCAGGAAGGGCGGGGATTATTGCTCCGGCAATGCCAATGATTGCGCACACCAACGCCGCAAATGTTATTATATAATCCATATTATCTTGTCAATGAGAATTTGAGGCTCACACCAAAATCGGTAGTTGTCGTGGGGTATGAACTTGCCGATATCAGCGGTATTGTCTTTTTGCGTTCCACGAAGAAGCTCATGTTGAGCATCTTGCTGTATGTGTAGTCAGCCGACAATGAGTAGTTGAACGAATCGTTTCCGCTTGTTGCCTGTGTGGTGCCTTTGTCTATGCTGCGGCAGAGGGCTGTCATATTCTTGTACGAGAATGCAGCTCTGATGTTGAGGTCGTTGCTCACCTTATTGCTCTGGCTCGCCTTGCTACTTGCGCCGAGCATCTTCAGGTTCACAATCTTGTATCCTGCATTCAGTACAAGCTCTTTGGAGTGTGTCTCCACAAGCTGTATGGCTGTAACGCTGAGGTTCAACACACGCGACTTTACATATTTCAATCCCAACGACAGATTGTTCTGCATGGTTACATCTATTCCCAGCAAGGGAGAGAACGATTCGTTTATCGATGCCGTGCTTATGTTGAAGCGGCTGCTGGGTACGGGCATGCCTGTAGCAGTGTTGGTGGTGTATCCCAATCCGTTGGTGTACTCCATGTATGTAGAGTATGTGCTGTATGAACCCACCGAGTAGACACTCTTGTAGCCGTGTGTGAGGTTGACGCTCTTGAAGTGCTTCTGGAAGAGAGGAAGCTTCGATAGTCCTGCATATTTGATGCTCCAGTTGGGAAGCATGTGCAGGAACGACGGGAAGAGGTCGAGCAGTCCGTTCTTGCCGTCGCGTCCGGTGTAGGTGCTGAGGAATGCGGGCAGCATCACCTCTGCCGAATATTTGTTGACGGTACCGTTTTCGGGGTTGAACACCTCTCCGGCAAGAGCACTCTGCTGGGGATACATTGTACCGATGTATCTATCCTCGATGCTCTGTCTGATGCCCTCGAGGTTCGATACGAAGCGGTTGAAAGTCGATGAACGGTAGTTGTTGCTCTCGCTGCCTGTGTCGAATGAGTTGCCCAATGTGATGGTGGTCATCGAGAATCCTCCCGACTGAGTCTCGGGCATTCCTGCATACATATACTGTATGTTGCGGCTCTTGTTCCTCTGCCAGTCGGCGTTGAGGTCAATCTTCACATCAGTGAAGGGTTCGAGCACGAATTTCAGTTGCAGGTTCTCGGCTGCGCTTGTCGCTGCCTGTACGGCTACGCTGTCACTGCTGAGCAACCATCCCTTGTTGTAAGCGCGTTTCAGATAGCTGTCGTCGGTAAGTCCGAATGCAAAGTCGAGACCGGGGGCGTATGAACCTCCCAATTTGCTTTGTCCCAACATATCTCCCGTGTTGGGCATGAATCCCGGAAGCGACATAGAGTAGTTGTTGGTGTAGTTGATGGACATGCTGCGCAGCATCATAAGGAAGCGTGTGGGATACTGCATCCTCTTCATGAACTCAGTATTCTCGCTCTTGGGCTTGGGAGTGATGGTAAGTTTCAAAGGTATGCTGTCCTTGTTCTTTATGACAATTTTGTTCTCGTCCACCACTTTATATTTCAGCTTGTAGGGACGACCCTTCTTTGTGCGGGCATTGATTACGAGTTTCTTGCTCTTCAGCCCGTGCTGGAGGGGGATTACAGTGTCTGTGCGCAGTGTTATTTCAGTCTTGAAGGGTTTTATCTTCGCAGCTTTCTTGGCTTTCTCCTTCTTGTTCTTTGCGGCAGCACCGCTGGCAAAGCGTTTGTTGGTATCTTCGAGGTAGGGTAGCTTGTTGTAGAACTTCAGCAGGTCGAAGTTGCCGTTGAGGGTGATGGTGCGCTTGTTGGCAATGGTGTTGCCGAAGTTTACACCCGAAGCCTTGTTTCCACGTGCCCAGTTGTACGATGAAGAGAAGTTTGCATCGAATTTTGTCCAATCAAGTATAGGCAGTTTGTTGATGGGCAAAGAGTAGGATGCAGTGAAGCTCTGCTGGTAGCTCAGGGGGCGTCCGAGGTTTCTGATGCTGTGCATTACAGAGTCCTTCCAGATGGCATATTCATCGGGGTAGCGGCTACGGTTGACAGGCAGATAGGGCTCTTCAATCTCGGCATTCGTACCTGTTGTAAGGTTTGTGCGAAGATTGGTCGTGGGGTCCCACTTGAGTGTCATGTGCCTGTTCCAGTAGAACTGCTGCGAGAAGTTGAGCGGTGTTGCGGTCTGGTTGTATGTGTTTGTCAGGTCGCGTGTCTGCAACTCGTAGTATGTGCGTGTCATGTCTGTGTTTATCGACAGACTCTGAGGCAGGGGATTAATACCGAAATCCTTGAATATTGTCCACCATTTCGATTTGCTCTTTATGTTCTTGAAGGGCATAATCGTCTTTATGGGGTTGTTGTATGCGTAGGCTGCAGTAGCTTTCCAGTTGAGCTTGTTCTCCCAGCTGATGGTGCTTCCGCTGTTGTCGGTGCGCGAGTATGAGTAGCCGAATGTGAAGTTTGCAGGGTCGTAGGGCATGGGCTTCTTGCTGGCAATACCAACCTTGGCATTGCTGAGACTGAAGTTGCGCACCGTCGATCTTACTTCGGCAATATTTCTGATGGAGTCTTGTCCGGCTCCATCGTATGTGTCGAGTACATCGTCGAAGAGAAGGTCGGTCTCGAATGGGCTGTAGAGAGGCGACTTCACTTCGCGCGATACCGAATAGTAGGTGGGTAGGGCAACTTTGGCCTTCTTGGGGAAGAAGCGTCCGAAGTCGAATGTTCCTGTTATGGAGTATTTGTAGTAGTCGTCTTTGCGGCGTGCAGCGAGTTTGTCCTCAAGACCTCCGAATCCGGCAGTCTCTATCTTGCCCTGTGCGGCAAGACTTCCGAGGTCGGAGAGCTTTATGTTGAGGTTTCCTTGTGCAGCCCATCCGCTCTTGTTGTTGAATCCGAGCATACGCATCTCGTTCACCCACACGATTGCCGATTTGGGTGTGCCGCTGTTATTGCGTACACCTATCATCATCACTTTTACCTGACCGAGCGAGGGGTTGCCTATGACGCTTATCCTGTTCTTGGGTTTCTCCTCGTCGTATTCGCTGTATATGGTGGTGTTGTTCACACCCGAGGTGTGGGCGTTGCGCAGGGTGTTGCGTCTCACCTTAATTGCAGTGAGTTTGGAGAGGGGAATGTCGAGCATATTCTCCTCGGGCCACACAGCTGTGCTCGATGCAGTGCTGTAGGCATCGTATGAGCCGTGGGGTGTCAGTTTCAGCGGTATCTCATATTCGTAGTAGTTGCTCTTGTAGTCCGAGCCCAATCTCACGAAGAGCGAGATGTCGTTGTCGGCGAGAATGGTACCGTCAAGTTCGGGTGCTTCGGCATGTGCAAACACCTGTATCCTTTCGTACTGTCTTATGTCGAGGGTGCTCTTCTTGTAGACAGCGCGCGACTCTTTGGAACCGAGGTTCTCCACCTGCAGCGAGAGAGCCTGCTCGTTGTCCTGTCTCAGCTGTGGCTGCTCGGGATCGAGAATACGCGAAATGCCCGGAGGAAGCACATAGTTTACGGGGCGGCGGTCGCCGTGCTCTTCAATGTTTACTGCCGACATTACAAGGTTACCGCTGATGGTGGGCGAGATGTTGTTTGTCGATGCGATGGTGTTCATGTAGGGACGCCAGTCGCCGCGTACAAGTTTCAGTGTAGCGAAGCGGAGCGTTACGGGCTTGCGGAAGTTGGTGAGGTACATTCGCATGAAGCGTATCGAGGTGAAGTCGCGGATAGTTCCCACAGCCTTCTCGTAGTCGTCGATGGGTATGCGGAATTTGTACCAGTCCACGCTCTCTGTCTCTCCGTTGCGCAGTTTGGCTGTTACTGTACGTTTGTCCGATATATAGTTCCTTCCTACCTGCATGTCCTGGCGGCGGAGCGAAATTTTGTATTGGAAGAAGTTCTCATATTCGTCCATCGTGAAGTCCTGATTGACATCCTCAATGTCGGGAGTGGTCTTTGCCGAGGTGTTGTAGCTCTCGTTTGAGGATCCCGATGTTGCCGAGTTGCCTTCGGGGTTGTTGTAGAACTTGTATCGGTCAAAGATGTTGCGCTGCACATCGTCGTAGTCCGACCCGCGGTAGTGGTGGTAGTTGTCGCCGGCGGGGTCGGCAGCGATGCTGTCATACACCTCGCTTCTCACTTTGCCCCGTATGGCATCGAGGTAGTTGGCATATGCGGGGAAGGCTGCTTCGTCGCTGCTCGACAGTCCGTTGAGACCAATATCCTGCTGTGTGCGGCTGCCGGCATTGTTGTCGAATGCGTAGACAAGGCTCGATGTAAGAGGAATGCGTCCCCATACAGTCTCTTCGTAACCGTAGTTGTTGCTGCTTGCGGGCAGACCGTTCTCAAAGAACTTCTTGCCGTCCTTGAGTATATCCTCCGACACTTCGCCCAGGTTAATATAGAAGTCGCCTCCACCACCTGCATCGTCGTAGATGAAGGGGTCGAGCAACCAGAACTCTATGTACTGCACGTTGGCAGTCTCGAAGTCGGTGGTGGTGAGCTGACGTGTGATACCTCCCCAACGTTTCTCGGGATTGTTGAGCTTGCCGTCGTATGTGAGGTCGGGGTCGAGGTTGTAGGGACCGCGCTCCGTGGGGTAGTAGGTAACGTTCATCAGCGACAAGGTCGACGATTCGCCGTATGTAGACTCCTTGTTGGGGTAGAGCTCGCGTTCGTATACCTCGCGCAGGTAGTGGTTCGACAACTGTTGCAGGTCGCTCTTTATGTGCGATGGGGTGAGCGACGAACTTCTTCGTGTAAACAAGGGGTCTATGGTGTACCAGTTGATGAGTGCGCGGTCGTATCCGGTGAGTATGTTGTTGGTAAGGTTGTAGTTGGGCATGCCCGTGGGGATTGAGGCAAGCACCCATGCCGAGGGCGAGTCGAGGTCGATGCCGTTTTCCGTGCTTTCGAAGTCGTCTATGTATGATGCATTGCTCTGCACCTCGTCCGATGTTCCCGCCTCGAGCTTTGCAAATTCGGCAGTGAGGTTGATGCTCGAAGGCGCCGAACAACTGAGCATGGGCAGACGGTCGAGGAGGGTGGTGAGCCATTGGCTCTGGCGTTTCCACGACAGGTTGAATCCCCAGATGAGGTTGTTGAGAGGTTCGGAGCCCATATCTACTTTCGAAGTGAGGGGCTTCTCTGTGAGCGACAGTACCGTTCCGCCGAATTTCAGATATTCCGAGTAGTCGTACATCCAGTTGAGACCGAGCATGGTCTTGCGCTGGAGATTGAAGAGTGTGTTGCTCTCGAGCGATACCTGTACGGCTGTTCCGGCATCGATGATGCTCTGGTTTACGATGGTTACAATGCCGGCAGCATAGTCAACGGTGTAGTCGCTGTTCTCTACAAGGGTTACTCCGCCTGCAGTTACCGTTACAGAGCCTTTGGGGATATTCATCGACCCTGTCTGTATGACATTGGCAGAGGAGCCTGTGAACTCTCCCATGAGGTAGAACTTGTCTTTTTCGGCAAGCTGTCGGGCTACAGTCTTTGTAGAGTCATACAGCTCCTGATAGATATATTTTTCGGCGATGGCGTTGTTGCCTATCTTCTTCTTGAGGTTGGTGCCGAAGGGTTCCACCGTGGGGAAGAATATGCGGCCGGTGGATGCGTGTACGGTGAATCCTTCAACAAAGTCGAAGATGCCGTTGGGTGCCTCTTTGGTGTTGTTGGCATCGAGACGGTCGAGGTTCATCATTCTCAGCAGCGGAGTGTTCTTCAGGTGCTCTTCGGGCAGATAGGTGATGTTTGTTCCCAGACTGTCGCTTGCGTAGTAGATGTCGAACTTGAAGTCGGTGCTCTTCAGAGAGCGTGCTCCGATGTTGTAGACGTTCTTCATCATCAGGTCCCAACAGCCGTTCTGTGGCGAGCAGGAGTTGGGCTTCAGCAGCTTGACCATGAGTGTGGCTGACGACTCCTTCTGGTCCGATGCAAATTCTCCCACCTGATAGGTCTTGCCTCCGTATGTGTATTCGTATGCTACGGCAAGCACCTCATCGGCACGCAGTGCATTGCGCAACGATATGTAACCCAACTGTTTGTTTATGGTATATTCCGACGAGGAGAGCAGACGGGCGTTTGAGATTTTCTCGTAGTCGAGTCCGCCGTTGAAACCGTCGATGCCATCGAATGTCGAGTTCACCTTGTCTATGTCGCGTATGTCGGAATAGTTGTTCACAAAGGTGGGGTAGAGGTTGTTGCTGTTGTTCGACGGCACTCTCTCGCCTCCCGTCGCGCCCCACATGCTGTTGCTTATGTGTGATGTCTCACCGAGGTCGGTGAATGCCACAATGTTGCGCGGATTGGTAAAATCGCTCTTCTTGTTGGTCACCCACACCTCTATGCGGTTGATGGTGATGCCCGAAACTATTGTGGGCAACTGTGCCATTGAGCGGTCATAGTTGTCGCGGAAGTAGTGGGCGAGGAAGAAGTGGCGGTTCTCGTCGTAGTTCGATACGTCAATCTCGAATGTTGTCAGCTGTGTACCTCCTTTGGAGTTTACCACAGTGCTGCTCGAGTTCTTTTGCGACACCACAGCCTGCAGTGTCAGTTTGCCGAACTGCATGTCGGTGCGTATACCGAAGAGCGAGGTCGCTCCCTTTATGAGCGACGAATTGGTACCGAATGATATGTTTCCCGCTTCTATCAGTTTAAATACCTCATCCTCTTTGCCTTCGTACTTGAGGCTTATCTTCTTGGTGTCGTAGTTGAATGTAGCCTCGGTGTTGTAGTTGAAGTCGAGCTTCATCTTGTCGCCGACATTTCCTTTGACATTGAGATTGATGATTTCGTCGAAGTTGAAGCTGTTGGTCTCGCGGCTGCGTTGGGGCAACGAGGGGTTGTCTACAGTCTTCATCTGGAAGCCTATCTTCATTTCGGCACTTCCCTGTGTCTTGATGCGCACTCCGCCGGGACCGAAGAGTTTTTCGGCGGGACCGAGGTCGAACTGCATATCGCTGAAGTCGAACTTGTCGCCGTTGTTCAGTTTTTCGAACTCTTCCTGGTTCTTCTTCTTGAAGTATCTGTGCAGCGAACTTTGCATCTTGCTCTTAGCATACTCCTCTTGTGAGAGTATAAAGGGTATGCCGAATTTTGTCTCACCCATTTTAGTGGTGATGAGGAAAGTGCTGTCCTTTTCGTTGTATGTGGTGTCCTGCTTTATGTTGTCGGGGTGGCGCAGGTCCATCGGCAACTTGTTGAGGTCTTTCTCGCTTTCGGGGATTACGTTCGACACGGGGTAGCGTGCCGACACGGTGTCTCTGTAGAGTTGTTTCTCCTGTCTTTCGCGCCGTATGCGTTCGCGTCGGCGCTGGCTACGCGTACTATCCACCTGCGCAAATGCTGTGAGGGCGTTTGCGCAGAGCAATATCAGGATAATAAGCGTGCGTCTGTTCATCTCTTTCTCGCTATGTGATTCTTATAATTGTTTGAGTGCGAGCTTTATCAGTTGCTCCACAGTCGACTGGGGCTGTTCCTTTGCAATGTTCTGCACCACCTTGTTGGCTGCTGCTGCGGGGAATCCTAACATCACAAGTGCCGACACGGCTTCGTTCACCGTCTCCTTGTCAATGTGCGGTGCCGTGGCTGAAGCTGCCGTGGGTATTCCTGCGGCAATGCCTACAATCTTGTCCTTCAGTTCCACTATAATGCGCTGGGCAGTCTTGAGACCTATGCCTTTGACACTTTTGAGTATCTTCTCGTCGCCCGAGGAGATTGTCTCGCACAACTCGCCTATGGTGAATGCCGACAATATGGTGCGTGCAGTGTTGCCGCCTATTCCCGACACGGATATAAGCAGCAGAAATAGCTCACGCTCCTGCTTGTTGAAGAACCCGAACAACTGGTGGGTATCTTCGCGTATTATTTCGTATATATAGAGCTTTGTCTCTTTTTTGCCCTGTATCGCACTGTAGGTGTTCAGTGTTATGCTTGCCTCGTAACCGACCCCGGCACACTCTATTATGGCTGTCGTGGGGGTGAGTTCGGCTAATTCTCCTCGCAGGTATTCTATCATAGTAGTGTATGTTATCTTTTTTTTAACGTTATTTTTCGTGCTTTATTGTCCCTTGGACCGCTTATTTGCTCCATACGGACTTGTCTATCGTTGATTCCGCCGTTTTTTCTATGTCGTCGGGGAGGGCATGGAAGAGGTCCAGTCCCGTCACACGCTCCACTTCGTCGATGGTTACGGCATGGTCCATGAACTTTTTCGCTCCCTTCTTGTTGTCGAACAGGAAGCCTATGCCGATGTATCTGTCGTAATAGGTGGTGAGCAACGCCTTGAAGAATCCGTCGGGGACCATAACTCCGTTGTCGCCTATGGTGCCGTATCTGTTGTTCTTCACAATTGGTCCGCACACGATGTAGACCTTGCCGAAGTAGCGTGCATATTCGCGGCATTTCTCTTCGAGGCTTTTCCACACTCCGGTGTTGAGCTTGTGGTCCTGCGGGCAGATGTTGCTAAGGTAGAAACATTCGTCCATAGCCTTCTCGGACCACTTCATGTCTGCGGCGGGTGCCATGTGCCCTTTGTCCCACCCCGAGTTGCGGTAGTCGTCGTTGTCTGCTTGCAATCCGCTTATTTCGGGGTCGGTCTTGAAGTGCTTGGCGCGTGGCTCGTCGCCCTCCGTTTCAGGTGAGGTAAGCTCATAGGCTACCCAATCGGGGATGAGCCGCTCGTTGTTGTAGCAAAGCGTGTATCCCTCCCGGGCAATTATAGTTCCGCGGTTGCCTATGCCTGTTGCAGGGATTTCGAGTTTGTCTATGTCGGCGGTATATCGTGGTGCTTCGCCACACTTGTAGACAAAATATCCTATTGCAAAAAGTATGATGTAGATAATCAGGCGGTAGGGATTAAAGCTGTTCTTGTTGACTCTTTTTTTCTTTTTTGTCATTTTGTATCAGTGTATATGCGGAGTTTGTTTGGGTTAAGATTGCGTTGAAGTAAAATGTAATGAAAATCAACAGGTTGGATGAGTGTGTCGCTGCTTTATGAGTTTTACTTCATTAAAGCTGCGGAATTGTACTCAGCCAACCTTACTGATAAACAGTGGAAAGTTATACAAAATATCGTTAACCGACAAGAAAGAAAACAAAAATATTATTCGGGGAGTCTTGTGGGTTGGTAAGAATATTGAACAACGCAAAAAATACATCTGGTTAAATTAACATTATATTTAAGAGAAAATTGCGTTAAAGTCAAAAAATAAAATAAATAAATTTAACATATAGAGGCCTTTTACGATGGGCCCCTTATGATTTTTTATGAGAAAAATTTTTTTCTTCCGAAAAAGAACGTTATATTTGAGCGTCGAAATGTGCTTTAGTAACAAAAAATACATACAACTATGAAAAGGAATCTATTATTGACAGTGCTTATGGCAATAATTGCCGTCTTAGGTATGGCACGGCCGTCAGCATCTCCCGTCATCCCGTCACTGGCAGATGGCGAAGGTATTGCAAGTGAATTTGAATCAGCAGCTTCCGAGGAAAGGTCGCTTCCTTTCCGTGTAGGAGAGGAGACCGACGGCCTTCCTGGTCTTGTGGCTCCTTATGGAGGTTATGTGTGGGAGTCTCCTCTTTATAAAATGGATAAGGAGATAAGTGCTTTCCGCCTTACAGTCTTCAAGACGAATAACGGGGCATTGTTCGGAAACACTGAATTCCCCTCTTTGGGAGAGCTTGAGCTCTATGATGCCGATGGAAACGAGATAGAGCTTACTGCTAGTTCTTTCAAGACAAACTCGGTCAATCCCGAAGATGGCATGGGGCTTGCCGGCCTGTGCGACAACGATTACGCGACTTATTATCATGCAGCATGGGGAGCAGGTCAGGACCCAAATGGTTTCGACGGCTCTGACTATGTATATATCGAAGTTACTCTTCCCTATCCTATATCTGCTTTCAGTTACAAGCAGTATGGTCGTTATTACTTTAACGCAGGTGCAGAAAGACGTGTGAACACTCCTACTGATATTGTGTTTGGCGAGGTGGGTGTAGATGTGACTCCCGACATGGTTCCCTTCACTGACTCTAATAATGCAGTTCTTGGCCAGAAGATTACTGATGTTTCGCAGATTACAGACGACGGCCTGTATGTGTTGCAGGGACTTTATAACTGCGACCCTGTCAACTACTTCGAGGGTGGCCCGCTCGAACCTGTATTCTATAAAGGTACCAATGTATATGGCAAGCACCTCAATTCTTCATGTGCATTCAGCATTGCGTCTGCAGGCGATGGCAAGTATACAATACAGAGCCTTGCCGATGGCAAGTACTGGTCTAAGGAGATAGATGATGATGGCTGGGCAAGTGCAACTTCAACGCTCTTCAGGAGCCAGGCGGCACACGTTACCATTGAACCCAGAAAGAATGACGGCCTCCCCGGCTCATTCGTAATCTACCACTATATGGATTCTATTGTACGCAATGGCGACAGCTGTCCCTATGTAGTATTCCAGGACTGGGGCAGGGTTCTCGGTTATTTCGCTATACCCGACCTCAGCCTCAACCAGAGGGACGGCAAGGGCGAATGGTACATCTATAAGATGACTATGGATACCCCTTATGTATACTGGCTTGCTAACCTTGTGAATACAGTGAACCAGTTGGGCTATGATGTAGGCAACGATCCCGGTTACTACAAGATAGAGGGATATGCCCAGATGATTGCTGCTGCCCAGAAGGCGATAGAACTCAAGCAGGACGATGTGTGCAAGAACTACATCGATAAGGTCTATGAGAAAATCGACATTTTTGAGGACCTTACTCCCAATCCTATCGTGGAGGGCGAGTATGTGATAGAGTCTGCTCTTGATGCATTCTACGCTACACAAGGTGTCCGCAAGATGCTGTTTGTATTCCCAGAGGGTAACGATGATGGCGAAATCATCGGATATCATCCTGCGTGGGGCAATCCTCAGGATACTGTTTTCGAAAATCTTAACAACCAGTTCAAGTTCCGTCTTGAGTCGGCTGCCAAGAGCCAGAAAGTTGCAGAATGGCTCGAAGCCGGTGTCATTACAGCCGAGCAGGCACTCAATGCCTATTATATAAAGAATCTTATGTACAATCGATATATCGGTGCCCAGATAAGAGTATCTACTTACCTTAGTACAACTGAAGAGGCTGAGGCAGTCTACATTTTCCGTCAGCAGAAGCCTACAACGTTCGATATATGGAACCCCGATGGTGCAAACTTCTCGATTCATGCCGAAAAACATAGCGATGGTGTAGGTACAGGCGGAAGGATTGTCTATTGGGAAGGCGTGAACTCTGAAGCGTCGCAATGGAGACTCCGTTCACTTGCTTCAGAAGAACCAAGCATATATTCTATCACAGTGGAAGCAGAAAACGGAACGGTAACAGGTGCCGGAGAATACGAGGAGGGCAGTTATGCCTCACTTGTTGCAGTGCCCGATACGGGTTACGTGTTCGCAGGATGGTATTCGGGTGGTACGCTACTGAGCATCGAGGCAGAGTACAGTTTCAAGGTAGAGGCATCGATGACAATCACTGCCAGATTCACTAAACAGCCAATCAACGATAATACAATGAAAATCAATTCTCTTGTCACGTTCCCCGGCAGCACACTTGTGATTCCTGTGGAAATGGATAACGTACAAGAGATTACTGCATTCCAGTTCGATATCTATCTTCCCGATGGCATTACCATTGCTATCAACGAGGACGATGAACCTATGATTGAACTTGCAAGCGGCAGAAAGACCTCTACCCACTCGATTACCTCGTCTCAGTTGCCCGACGGCGGCATCCGCATCGTATCATATTCAAGCAGCAGTAAACCGTTCCGTGGCACCGAAGGCGCACTTGTAAACATTACGACTAATGTCTCATCGGCATTGGCGCTTGGCGACTATACCTTGATTATGAAGAATATGCGTCTCTCTGCTCCCGATGCTAAAGAGTACATTACCGATTATGCGTCTTCTGTGATTTCTGTATCAGTGATGCGCGGTGATGTCAATATGGACAAGAGCGTATCGATGAGCGATGTGGTAGCAACGGTCAATTACATTCTGCAGAAACCTGTTGCAACTTTCAACCTCATGGCAGCAGACATTACCGGTGACGGCGATGTGAGCATGGCCGATGTTGTAGGTATTGTAAACATTGTGCTTAATCCCGAAACCGAATATTCACGCAGATACAATATAAAACGTGGTGCTGTAGCCAACAGCGGCGATTGCCTGACAATGAGCGAAGTACGCACCGGCGGCGCATCTGCGGCAATACCTCTGAACTTGGCAAACTGCACAGCGTATACTGCATTCCAGATGGATGTAGAGCTTCCCGAAGGCGCGACAATGGCAGCGGCCTATTTGAGCGAGCGCGCATCTGGCAGCCACACAGTTGCATGGAACACTCTTGACAACGGCAAGGTACGCGTGGTGGCCTACTCAGTAGACAATAGCGGTTTCGCAGGCAACAGTGGCGAACTCGTAACTCTTGAAGTAGAGGCAGCGGAAGGTGCAAGCGGTACAGTGAAAGTTGAAAATGTACGCATGGTGACATCCGGTGGTGTTGAGAATGCAATCAATGGTTGCGGCTCTATTGTAGACATCAACGGCACAACTGGTATTGCCACAACAGACAGCGGCATGTTCAGAGTATACGCTTCGGATGGTGCACTCGTTGTTGAAAGCGGCAAGGAGATGCAATTGCCGGTTTACTCTGCAAACGGTCGTCTCGTGAAGATGCTTGACGTGGCAGCAGGCAAGAATGTATACGATGCTCTTCCCGCAGGAGTATATGTTGCTAATGGAATTAAAGTTATTCTCAAGTAAAGTGATTGTTGAATGAATCCCTCATTAATAAAGCGTAACATTATGAAAAAAATATTTCTGACATTTATTGCAATGGTGCTCGGCACCATTGCAATAAGCGCACAAGGTACAGTGAGCATGACACAGCTCTCTTTTGCGCCGGGCGAAACAAAGAAACTCTCGATTGAACTTGCTGACGAGACACTCTATACAGCATTCCAGATGGATTTGGCATTGCCGGCGGGTTTCTCTATTGCGACTACTATCAACGAAGACGAAGAAGAGGTGCTTGATATAGCAATCGATGCAGCACGCAAGAAGTCTTCTCACCAGTTGTCATACAACAAGATTGGCGAAGGTGTATACAGGATGGCTGCATTCTCAAGCAGCAACGCTACATTCAAAGGAACCAGCGGTGCTATTGTCAATATCTCTGTGACTGCCGATGCTGCCATTGCCGGAGGCAAATATGTAGTGGAACTCAAGAATGTTGCATTCACAACACCCGATGCTGTAGATGTGCATTTCGATGCTATTACAGCAACGTTCGAGGTGCAGGGCGGAGTATCTGGCGACTACACAGCGGAGGTCAATTGTGCTGCTGAAGGCGATGCTATGCTCAGTGCGTCAGTTGTTGCGGGCGGTTCTCCCTTGAAACTGCTTGTTGCCCCTAAGGATGGCTACAGAATAGCAAGCCTGCTTCTCAATGGCAACGCTGTGGATGTAAAGGACAATGTCTATAATGTAGCTTCTGTTGAGGAGAATATGGTTTTCGATGTGACATTCGAAGAGGTTCTTCCCGATACAGTACAGATGGTAGATACTCTCATAGTTGAGAAGGTTGTAACCGACACCCTTGTTGTGGAGAAGATAGTAACCGATACTCTCGTTGTGGAGAAGATAGTAACCGATACTCTCGTAGTGGAAAAGATAGTTACTGACACCCTTGTTGTAGAGAAGATAGTTACTGACACAATCGAGATAGAGACAATAGAGACCGATACAGTGTTTATTGCTGAGGTTACAGACATCCCTGTTCCCGAAATAGAGTTTGCCGATGGCATGATGAGCATCAAGTGTGCATTGGCAGCTGTCAAGATTTACTATGCGACAGACGGTACATTTGAGGACTACCGCGAATATACCGGTCCGGTGGCGATAGACGAGGATTGCAAGGTGATGGCATACGCTGTTCTTAGCAGCGACAAGGCCGAATTCGATATAATTGGCACGGGCATCGGTGGTGTTGCCGACGAGATAGTATCGCGTAAGTATTATACCGAGGCGGGTGTAGAGATTTCAGAACCTGTTCAGGGCGTGAATATCCTTGTAATAACATATTCAAGCGGTAAGACGGAGACTAAGAAAGTCGTAGTACGTAAGAAATGACATTGCGGACCTTTTCAAGGATTTGCGATTTCATATAACTTCTTGTTTGATGAAAAACAGTGCAGCAATGCACTGTTTTTTTATTGGATGTGTGCGTAGTGTAAACTTTTGGCTGTTTTTGTTGTTTGTTTTTGGGGAGCCGGAATACTGAATATAGTCTTAAAAAATCTTCCGATGCGTATTAGAAAATTATTACAATTGGTAATAATATACTTAAGATTGCACAAAGAACTCTGCGTTGTGCAATGTGAATCCTTTTTGTACTACATTTGCAGCAGAAACAGACTAAAAATATATAATAATGACAAAAATTAAAGGCAGCTGTGTGCTGATTACAGGCGGTGCATCAGGCATTGGAAAGATTATGGGCCGTATGTCGTTGGAGATGGGTGCCCGCAAACTTGTTATCTGGGATATAAACCAAAAGAGTATCGATGCCACTGTCGATGAGTTTAAGGCAAAGGGCAGTGTCTGCGGCTATAGGATAGATGTCTCAGACAGCAAAGCGGTGGAGGAGTGTTTTAAACTCACCTGCATCGAGTGTGGCGATGTGGATATTGTGATAAATTGTGCCGGTATCGTTACCGGTAACAAGACTTTCGACCTGCAGAGCATAGAGGACATAGAGCGCACAATGAACATCAATTCAGTGGCTCCTATGGTCATTGCTCTTCAGGCGTTGCCCGGAATGTTGGCACGTGGCAAGGGACACATCTGCAACATTGCGTCGGCGGCAGGAATGCTTTCCAACCCCAAGATGTCGGTCTATGTGGCAAGCAAGTGGGCGATGATCGGATGGTCCGACTCCCTGCGTATAGAGCTTAAGGAGGCTGGAAACAAAGTGCGTGTAACCACAGTGGCGCCCTATTACATAAACACAGGAATGTTCGATGGTGTGAAGTCGCGTTTCTTCCCCATCCTCGACCCCGAAAAGACTTCGCGGAAGATTCTGCGGACCATAGAGAGCAACAGGGACTTCAAAGGTATCCCTTTCGGATTTCATTTCATCAGGCTCTGCCAGGGATTGTTGCCCACCTCTCTGTTCGACCTTGTTTTCGGCAAGTGGGTTGGTATATTCTCGGCGATGGATAATTTCACCGGTCGAAAAAAATAGTAAACCTCGAAAATATACTGCACTCGCTTAGAAAAAAATATTAGTGTCCGGTTAAAATTACTAGTTGTTTTTCGCTAAACAGTTTTTATAATTAATGGTAGTTTGTAGTTGTATTGATTTAAACAGAG
>JAZNKR010000033.1:0-8656 GCA_045578665.1 Bacteroidaceae bacterium
TACATTCTCTTTTTTCAGAGCCTTGAGTGCCTGAACAAGTAAAGAGATGAGACGAGTACCATAACAGAAATTCTTGGGCACACCTCGCTTTAACACGACTTTTCTATTGGATAGGTTTACAGTTCTTTCACTTCCGGTAGTTAAGTATGTGTAATTCATTGGCACTTGTGTTGATAATCCTAGTGCATTCAGAGCTGTCATACCTGATGGCAATACCTTCGCATTATCTCTAGTAGCAATTGCTTGTACTACCTTATCAACTGAGGGCAGTACAACACCGAATTTGCTTCTTCTCGGTTTGGCATATATCCCATGTGCAATTTTAACAAGCATACCTTCTGTCGTTAACTCAGACAAAATGCTTCCCACAAACTCCGTGTGGTATTCAGGAAAGTCTGAACGAAACAGTATACAATCCTCTGGCATCGTTTCTATGCGTTGCCTAAGAGTTGTAATATCGATTGAATATTCATTAGTCATATCGCCTTTGAAATTTTGATGATTTTTCAAATGCAAAGATACAAAAAGGATTCAAATAAATGATGATTTGCTAAATAAATTGTTAGTCTGACATCCAAAATAGATGTTTGGGAATGGATAATATGAATACCGTTTCTTTGGATATAGTCCTCATTCTTTATCGGTAACTCAATTATTTTTCGACTTACCGACCAAGAATCGCGCACATCTATAAAATATCGCATTTTGGGAAAATAAACAACGGGAACTTTATGATATCTTTATTATTTTATCTATATTTGCATCGTTTTAATACACATTTAAAATGTAGCAGATTTAATTAAATGAAAGAGCTAAGCATATTAGGAAGAGCCATAACACTTCAACCGTTAAGCAAAAAGCAGTTGAAGGGCATAACTATTGGCGATTCAATAGCATATCATTTTTTTGATGGAGAATATCGTGGAATCAGGCTTATTTTTCTTAAGTCTAAAAACGGAAATCCGTCCCCCAAAGTATGTTCCATTACAGCTAACAGAGTGTCAGACATAATGGGATGTCCTGTTGTATTTATACTTGAATCATCCCCATCGTATGAACGTCAACGTCTGATAGACAAGGATGTGTTTTTTGTCATGGGTGACAAGTTTGCAAACCTCCCTATGTTGGTAGCAAATGAACGGATACGGAAAAGCCGACCAGCTAAAAGGCTCACTCCTACCGCCCAATACATTTTACTCTATCATCTTCAGGTGGAGAGTCTTGAAGGATTGTCAGCCAGGGACATGTCAAACAAGTTTCCATACTCATACGAAAGCATTACACTTGGATTGACTTGCCTAAGTGACTTGGGACTCTGCCAAAAAGTAGCCGGGGGCACAAAGAGTAAAATCATACAATTCTCGTCAAAGGGAAAAGAGTTATGGGACAAAGCCACCGATTATTTAATAGACCCTGTAGAGAAACGTGTATATTGTGATTACTTGGCTACCGAATCAACGTTTGCCAAATGTAACATCAATGCCTTATCCCATTACACTTGGCTTAATCCAGATAATTCTCTGATGCTCACGATGAGCAGGAAAGAGTTTCAAGGTCTGATAGCCGAAAAAGCCCTTCATAACATGAATGAATTTGATGGCAATGTCATGATTGAAGTTTGGAAATATCCAGTAGTTTCACTTTTAGGAAACGACAATGAGTGGGTTGATAAACTCTCTCTTGCCATATCACTCCGTGAAGATGATGATCCTCGTGTAGAAGGAGAAATAGAACGTTTAATAGACGAATTAGAATGGAAGGATTAGATAAATTCAGAGAAGCATTTAAGGATTTCTCAGATAACTATGTAATTATTGGCGGTACTGCATGTGATATCACAATGACAGGCACCGAAGTACATCCTCGTGCCACCCACGACATCGACATGATAATTGTTGTTGAACGAATGACACCTCAGTATGGTGAACGTTTTTGGCAATTCATTCGAGAAGCCGGATATAGACCAGAAAAAAGCAAAGCAAAAGAAGGAGAATCACCCAAATACGAAATGTATCGTTTTGTAGATGGGAATCCAGGTTTTCCTGAAATGATTGAATTGCTGTCTCGACACCCGGATGTACTTGGAGAGCCCAAGGGACTCACCATCGAACCATTACCAATTGATGGTGAGCAGTCAAGCTTAAGTGCCATAATTATGGATGATGATTACTATCGGTTCACTATTGAGCATAGCCGTTTAACTGACGACATCCGACATGCCGATTCAGCTGCATTGGTTGCATTAAAAGCCCGTGCATATCTGAACCTGATACAAGACAAACAAAACGGAAAGCATGTAAACTCAAAGGACATCAAAAAGCACCGTTCTGATGTTCTTAAGAATGTTGTCATCATGACGGAAGATGAAATACCTGCTCCTTCGTCTATCGTGGAATGTGTGAAAGAGTTTGTTATGTCTATAAGAAGCAATTGGAAAGAACTCGCCAATCCTTTGGCAAAATCATTGGACCAAAATCCTAAATTTGTAGAAGCCTTGCTGGAACAATTAGAAAATCTATTTGCGATACGTTCATGAAGATTCAATATGCATCAGACCTTCATCTTGAATTTGCCGACAATTGGCGATACCTCAAGAACACTCCCCTATTAGTAACAGGAGAGATATTGCTGCTTGCTGGTGATATAGGCTATCTGGGTGATGACAATTACAGCAAACATCCCTTTTGGGATTGGGCGTCTGAAAACTACAAGCATGTCATATGCTGCTTGGGCAATCATGAGTTCTACAAGTATTACGACATTGCCACATTGAAAAATGGATTCTCTTTAGAAATTCGGCATAACGTTCACTGCTACTACAATTCAGTCATTCACATAGAAGACATTGATATTATTGTCTCCACATTGTGGTCAGAGATTCCATTAAATGAGGCATATTACACCGAACAGGTTATTAGCGATTTTCGTAGAATCATGTACAATGGAGAGTTACTGACCTTCGCTGATTTCAATAAGGAGCATCGTCGTTGCCTGGAATTCATTAAGCAGGCGGTTGATAAAAGTGAATCGAGATACAAGATTGTGGTCACTCATCACGTACCCTCCTATCTGATGCAATGTCCGAAGTTTGCTGACAGCCATGCCAACGGAGCCTTTATAGTAGAGCTTAAGGATTTCATCGAACAAAGCAACATTGACTTTTGGATATTCGGTCATTCTCATTATAACATTGATAAAGTAATCGGTTACACGAATTGCTTGTCAAATCAACTGGGATATGTGTTCCAGAACGAACATGAATCATTTGATCATGGAAAATATTTCATCATAGAATGATGTGGATATTTTGAATATGTTTGTTCGGAAATTGAATTTTAGTCCGTTTTGAATTTCTGTACTTACGAATATTTCTCCGCCCTCAATGCATTGATGGTGCTTGATGAGTTGAGGCTCTCATCATAACTCCTCATAAGTCATTGAACGCCAGTCCGCCATCATTATTTTCTTTTATTCGTTAGATTTTTCCAGAGTAATTGTATATCTTTGCGATTAGTGCAAATATCACAACAATGAAATATATAATCAAAAAAATACTCACAATTGCAACAACAGCCATAATGGCCGCCTGCAATTCGCCGCAAGCAACCACACCGACAGATACCATACTCGAACCGGCGGAATACATTAGTGCCCTCGACAGCGACGAGAGCGCCCTGTTGCTCGATGTACGCCGCCCCGAAGAGTATGCCCAGGGTCATCTCCCCGGCGCCACATTGCTCGATGTTACCGACAACGACGCATTTGTCGAAGGCATAAAGAAGTTCGACAAGGAAAAGACCATATACATATACTGCCGCAGCGGACGCCGCAGCCGCACAGCAGCCAAAATCCTCACCGACGAAGGATTCAGTGTTGTCGATCTCAAAGGTGGCTACAACGCATGGAAACAGCATACAGAACAATAACACCAATAAACTATTATACTATGGAAAAAATTAAAGGACTTATAAATGCACCCTTCACCCCGTTCCTCGACAACGGCGAAGTAAACTACGAACCCATTCCCGCATACGCAGCCATGCTCGCCAAGAACGGTCTGCAAGGAGTATTCATCAACGGTTCATCGGGCGAAGGATATATGCTCACCGAAGAAGAACGCAACAAGCTTACCGAAGCATGGATAGCAGCTTCACCCAAAGAATTCAAGATAATAGTACACGTAGGCAGCACCTGTGTAAAATCGAGCCGCCGCATGGCAGAGCACGCACAAAAGGCTGGAGCATGGGGCATAGGAGCAATGGCACCACCCTTCCCCAAAGTAAATCGCGTGGAGGAACTTGTAAAATATTGCGAAGAGATTGCATCGGCAGCTCCCGAACTGCCTTTCTACTTCTACCACATTCCCGCATTCAACGGTGCATACCTCTCAATGGTTGAGTTCCTGAAAGCTGTTGACGGACGCATCCCCAATTTTGCCGGCATCAAATACACATTCGAGAGCCTCTACGAATACAACCAGTGCCGACTCTACAAGAACGGCAAGTTCGACATGTTGCACGGACAGGACGAGACAATACTCCCCTGCCTTGCCATGGGCGGCGCACAGGGAGGCATAGGCGGCACCACCAACTACAACGGTTGCAACCTTGTGGGAATAATCGATGCATGGAACAACGGCGACATTGAGAAAGCACGCGAATTGCAGAACTTCTCACAGGAGGTAATCAATGTAATCTGCCACTTCCGCGGCAACATTGTCGGCGGCAAACGCATAATGAAGCTCATAGGACTCGACCTCGGCAAGAACCGCACCCCCTTCCAGAATATGACCGACGAAGAGGAGGCACGCATGAAAGCCGAACTCGAAGCTATTGACTTCTTCAACCGTTGTAACAAATTCTAATAACATGTAGGTAGGTTCTATAAATCAGCTAATTTGCAGAACCTACTTCTAAACAATACTACTATGGATTGGAAAAAATATCTCAGCGAGTGGCGCGACTCCTACCGCAACGACCTTGTAAATAACATAATGCCTTTCTGGATGCGCAACGGAGTAGACCGCGTAAACGGCGGAGTATACACCTGTCTCGACCGCGACGGCTCGCTCATCGACAGCACAAAATCGGTATGGTTTCAGGGACGCTTTGCATTCGTATGCAGCTTCGCCTACAACAATGTAGACAAGAACCCCGAATGGCTCGCAGCCGCCAAAAGCACGATAGACTTCATCGAGAACCACTGCTTCGACAGCGACGGCAGAATGTACTTCGAAGTAACAGCCGACGGCAAGCCCCTGCGCAAACGCCGCTACGTCTTCTCGGAGACCTTTGCGGCAATAGCAATGGCAGAATACTCAAAAGCATCCGGCGACAAGTGCTATGCCGAAAAAGCCCTGAAACTATTCAATGACATCCGCCGCTTCATAAGCACACCCGGATACATGGAACCCAAATACCTCGACACGCTTCAGGCAAAAGGACACTCGATTGTGATGATACTGATAAACACCGCATCGCGCATACGCGAAGTAATCGATGCACCGGAACTCGATGCACAGATAAGCGAGTCGATAGAGTCGCTAAAGGACTTCATGAAAGATGAGTTCAAGGCACTGCTCGAAATGGTAGGTCCCAACGGAGAGTTCATCGACACATGCAACGGGCGCATCATCAACCCCGGACACTGCATTGAGACAGCATGGTTCCTCCTTGAGGAGGCAAAGCACCGTGGTTGGGAAAAAGAGCTCACTGAACGCGCTCTGTGCATCCTCGACTGGTCGTGGGATTGGGGCTGGGACAAGCAGTACGGCGGCATCATCAACTTCCGCGACTGCCGCGGACTCCCCCCACAAGACTATTCGCAGGACATGAAATTCTGGTGGCCGCAGACCGAGGCAATCATTGCCACGCTCTATGCCTACGAAGCCACACGGGACGACAAATACCTGATCATGCACAAACAGATAAGCGACTGGACATATGCCCATTTCCCCGATGAAGAGTTTGGCGAATGGTACGGCTACCTGCATCGCGACGGCACCGTGGCACAGCCTGCGAAAGGCAACATATTCAAGGGTCCCTTCCACATACCACGCATGATGGTCAAATCCTTCCAATTGTGTAACCTGTTGTTAGAGGAATAATTATGAAAAACTCGAAAATATATCCCTGGATAGTTGTGGCACTGCTATGGGTGGTGGCACTTCTCAACTACATGGACCGACAGATGCTCAGCACCATGAAGGAAGCCATGCAGATAGACATTGTGGAACTCCAGAATGCCGAGAACTTCGGCATATTGATGGCGGTGTTCCTTTGGATTTACGGCTTCATGAGCCCTATATCGGGAATGGTAGCCGACAGAATCAGCCGCAAATGGCTCATCGTAGGCAGTCTGCTCGTATGGTCGAGCGTAACCTATCTGATGGGTATCGCCGACAATTTCGACCAGCTTATATGGCTGCGTGCATTGATGGGAATAAGCGAAGCATTGTATATCCCCGCAGGACTCTCGCTCATTGCCGACTACCATAGCGACAAGACACGTTCGCTTGCAGTGGGCATACACATGACAGGTCTCTACATGGGACAGGCTATCGGCGGATTCGGCGCCACTGTGGCTGCTGCATTCACATGGCACACTGCGTTCCATTGGTTCGGTATCATAGGTATCGCATATGCAATAATTCTTGCAATATTCCTCAAGGACATCAAACGCGAGCCCACAACTCCCAAGATGGGTCCCACAGCCAACAGCTACAAGATAACAAAAGGACTTGTACTGCTATTCAGTAACATCGCATTCTGGGTGATACTCTTCTTCTTTGCATCGTCGAGCCTTCCCGGCTGGGCAACAAAGAACTGGTTGCCTACACTCTATGCCGAGAGCCTCAACATCCCCATGTCCGAAGCCGGTCCCATTTCAACTATCACCATTGCGGCATCTTCATTCATTGGAGTAATCTTTGGCGGTATGTTGTCGGACCGTTGGGTGCAGACCAATCTTCGCGGACGCATCTACACAAGCGCCATAGGAATGGGACTGACCATCCCCTCACTCATACTCATAGGTGTAGGCAGCAGCTTTGCCGCAGTGGTATGCGCAGGACTTCTTTTCGGAATAGGCTACGGAATGTTCGATGCAAACAACATGCCCATCCTCTGCCAGTTCGTATCGTCCAAACAACGTGCTACAGCATACGGAGTGATGAACATGGTAGGTGTATTCTCAGGAGCTGCAATCACACAGGTACTCGGCAAATGGACCGACGGCGGACAGCTCGGATTCGGCTTTGCAGTGCTCGGCGGAGTGGTGTTCGTAGCTATGATGGCACAGCTCATACTGCTGAAGCCTAAAGTTGCAAATATGGAATAGATACTATCGGAATGAGAACAACACTCTTGGTTGTAGGACGCACCGTCGACAAGAATATAATCCCTGCAATAGAAGATTATACAGGACGTATCAAGCATTTTGCACAATTCGACATTGAGGTAATCCCCGAACTGAAGAATGCCCGCAAGCTGAGCGAGCAGCAACAGAAAGAGGCAGAGGGAGAGCTGATACTGAAGGCTATCACCCCCGGAGACATCGTCGTGCTTCTCGACGAGGGAGGCAAGGAGTTCCGCTCCACTGAATTTGCTGCATGGATAGAACACAAGCAACACCTGTCGGCAAAAAGATTGGTCTTCGTCGTTGGCGGTCCATACGGTTTTTCGAAAAAGGTGTATGATTGCGCAAGTGAAAAAATCTCCTTGTCGCGCATGACATTCTCGCACCAGATGATAAGGTTGCTCTTTGTGGAACAACTATACAGAGCATACACAATCATAAACCATCTGCCCTACCACCACGAATAGTCTGAAAAAACGCGAGCCTCAAATGATGAAAGGCTCGCGTTTTTTATCTTTTGTCGGGAATACCGAAGACGTTCCACACTTCGGGGGCGAACGACTGCTTTATCGGCAATTTGGCTTCGGCATATAAAAATTTCAATTTTTCGAGTCTCTTGTGTGCATCGTCACGAGCAGCTTTAAGTTCCTTTTCAACAGCCTCCTGTTTTTTGCCGGCCTCCTCAAGCAGACGACAAGCCTCGCTCAATCCGCTTGTGTCGATTGATATGCCCTTACTCTTCGGTAAAATCGGAGATACGCACAGACAAACTCAAAAGCGTAGCCACCGATGCAGCCACAGCTCTTGCAAGCGGTGTAAGTTCTCTTTTTGGCAGCGGTAAGATGAAATCGTTGGAACGCAAGAACGAGGATTTACGGGATGAGATAGCAATCCGAGATGAGACCATCGAGCAACTGCAATCCAACATCAAGCAAATGGAGGTGGAACACCAAAAGCAGATACAGGAGGTCAAGCAATCATACGAAGCGGAACATCGTAAACAATCGGAGTATATCGACAAGATTTTGCGTTACTTCCCGTATGTAGAGAAACTGATGCCGATGATTAAATACCTCAGCGAGAAAATGGGATTCAATGACAACCTTATCAAATCATTATGTACCTTTAAGGAAATACCCGTCAAAGGTAAGCTCTACTCAACGATGTTTAACCAATCGTTTTCAGCCGATGGTGCGGTCTGCTCACTCAAAGAGGACAAAGAGGGAAGATTTGACCTTAGAATCGATGGTGTTTCGCATCACTCTTGGTTCAGACGCAAAAAAGATGAGTTTATGGAAGC
>JAZNKR010000034.1:0-24139 GCA_045578665.1 Bacteroidaceae bacterium
TTGGCCTGCTGCATATGGAGATTGTACAGGAACGCCTCGACCGCGAATTCGATATGAGTGTGATTACATCAGTCCCCAACGTGTCGTATATGGTGTATGACAAGCAGGGTGAGGCTAAAGAGGTGCATAATCCTGGCGGTATGCCCGACCAGACACTCATCGACCATATAGAAGAGCCTTATATCAATGCAAGCATCATTACGCGTGCCGATTATATAGGTCCTATAATGACTCTTTGCCTCTCCAAGCGTGGCGAATTACAGAAGCAGGAATTCATCACCGGTAACCGTGTGGATATACGATTCCTTTTGCCGCTCGGCGAGATAGTCATAGACTTCTACGACAAGTTGAAGAGCATTTCAAAAGGATATGCATCGTTTGATTATCATCCGGCAGGTTTCCGCACCTCCAAGCTCATAAAGCTCGACATTCTGTTGAACGGTGAGCCTGTGGATGCCCTCTCTACGCTGACGCATATTGACAATGCATACGGACTTGGCCGTCAGATGTGTGAGAAGTTGAAAGACCTTATTCCCCGTCAGCAGTTCGATATTGCACTTCAGGCGGCGATAGGTACCAAGATTATAGCTCGCGAAACAATCAAGCAGGTGAGAAAGGATGTAACTGCCAAGTGTTACGGTGGAGACGTTTCGCGTAAGCGTAAATTGCTTGAGAAACAGAAGAAAGGTAAGAAGCGCATGAAGCAGATAGGAAACGTTGAGGTTCCGCAGAAGGCGTTCCTTGCAGTGTTGAAATTGGATTAAAAGAGATTGATTATGGGATTTTTCAGTTTTTTTTCAAAGGACAAGAAAGAGGTACTCGACAAGGGATTGTCGAAGACCAAAGAGAGTTTTTTCGGTAAGATAGCACGTGCTGTTGCCGGAAAGACAACAATTGATGATGATGTCCTCGATAACCTTGAGGAGATACTTGTAACATCGGATGTAGGCGTAGATACTACGCTGAAGATAGTAGACCGTGTGCAGAAGAGAGTTGCACGCGACAAGTTCATGACAACATCGGAACTCAATACTTTGCTCAAGGATGAGATTGCCGAACTGTTGACAGAGAACAATTCACAGGATTGCGAAGGATTCGATATGCCGACAACTCCCGGTAAGCCCTACGTTATCATGGTAGTGGGAGTCAACGGTGTTGGTAAGACCACCACCATTGGCAAACTTGCCTATCAGTTCAAGAAGGCAGGCAAGAAGGTCTATCTTGGTGCTGCCGACACATTCCGTGCAGCTGCAGTAGAGCAGCTTGTAGAGTGGGGGCGCCGTGTCGACGTTCCTGTTGTAAAGCAGAATATGGGCTCCGACCCGGCTTCTGTTGCATACGATACTTTAGCTTCGGCTGTAGCAAACAATGCCGAAGTGGTGATTATCGACACAGCAGGCCGACTCCACAATAAGGTGGGATTGATGAACGAGCTTACCAAGATAAAGAATGTGATGAAGAAGATTTTGCCCGATGCTCCCAATGATGTGCTGCTGGTTCTCGACGGTTCCACAGGACAGAATGCTTTTGAGCAGGCAAAGCAGTTCACAAAAGCCACAGAGGTTTCGTCGTTGGCAATAACCAAACTCGACGGTACAGCCAAAGGCGGTGTTGTCATAGGCATCAGCGACCAGTTCAAGATTCCTGTGAAATATATCGGCCTCGGTGAGCAGATGGAGGATCTGCAGGTGTTCAACCGCTACGAATTTGTTGATTCACTGTTCAAATGATAAAGAATAGGGTAGATATAATTACGATGGGTTGCTCGAAGAATCTTGTCGATTCGGAGCAGCTGATGCATCGTCTCTCGGAGTGTGGTTACGAAGTTACGCACGACAGTGAGAATCCCGAGGGGGAGATTGCAGTGATAAATACATGCGGCTTTATAGGCGATGCCAAAGAGGAGTCTATAAATATGATTCTTGAATTCTGTCAGCGTAAGGAGCAGGGCGACCTCAACCGACTCTATGTGATGGGTTGTCTCTCCGAACGTTATCTCGAAGAGCTCAAGGAGGAGATTTCGCTTGTCGACAAGTTTTATGGCAAATTCAACTGGAGTGCCCTTGTCGAAGAGCTGGAAAAGAGCTACAACGACGAGGTCAATTATAAGAGATACCTTACAACCCCTTCGCATTATGCCTATCTGAAAATTTCGGAGGGCTGCAACAGACGTTGTGCCTATTGCGCGATACCTATAATCACAGGCTCGCACGTGTCGCGTCCCATGGAGGAGATTGTCGACGAGGTACGCTATCTTGTAGGTAGGGGAGTGAAAGAGTTTCAGGTCATTGCTCAGGAACTTACATACTATGGCAAGGATCTCTATCATCGTCCGGCGATAGCCGAATTGGTAGAACGCATATCTGATGTGCCAGGTGTGGAGTGGATAAGGCTGCACTATGCCTACCCTACAAATTTCCCCGATGACCTTCTGCGTGTGATACGCGAGAGAGACAATGTGTGCAAATATCTCGATATAGCTTTGCAGCACGTAAGCACAAAGATTCTGAAAAAGATGTTGCGTCCCGTAACCAAAGAGGAGACATATGCTCTTGTGGAAAAACTCCGTCGCGAGGTGCCCGGTATCTGTCTGCGCACTACCATGATGGTAGGTTTCCCAGGAGAGACAGACAAGGATTTCGACGAATTGATGGAGTTTGTACGTTGGGCACGTTTCGACCGTCTCGGAGCATTTACCTATAGCGAGGAAGAGGGAACATACGCAGCGTTGAACTATAAGGATAGAATTTCGAAGAAGAAAAAGCAGGAGCGTCTCGATGCTCTTATGGCGGTTCAGCAGCGTATTTCCACCAAACTCAACTACGACAAGGTGGGACATACATATAAGGTGATAATAGACCGCATTGAGGGCGATTATTACATAGGTCGCACAGAGTACGATTCCCCTGAGGTCGACACAGAGGTGCTTATATCAGTCAATGACGGTGAACTGAAGATAGGCTCATTCTATAATGTTGAGATTACCGATGCCACGGAATTCGATCTGATGGGTCGTCTCAGTGAACAACAGTAATTGCTTTGATATGAACAATAAGGAGTTTATAAGCAGATTGTCGAAGAGAACTTCGCTTCCGGTTGCTGATGTCAATTCAAATGTCGAGGCGTTGCTCTCTGCAATGGTCGAGCGACTGAAAGATAACGACCAGCTCAATATTTCGGGATTCGGGGTCTTTGAGGTAAAGATGAGAAACGAAAAGGTTCTTGTAAACCCGAAGACCGGGCAACGTATGCTTATACCTCCCAAGTTGGTGCCTGCTTTCAGACCGAGTTCCAAACTGAAAGATAAATTCAAATAGTGGAATTATGGATGCAAAATTGAACCACTCAGATTTGATTGCGCTTCTCTCAAAGACCTGTGGAGTTTCTCTCGCAGATGCCGAAGCCTTTTCCACTGCTTTTTTCGAACTTATCGTGGAGGGACTTGAGAGTGACGGCATTGTGAAAATCAACGGACTCGGTACTTTCAGGATAACCTCTGTGGAGAGTCGTGAGAGTGTGAATGTGAACACAGGCGAAAGGTTCGAAATAAAAGGACACAAGAAACTTTCGTTCACTCCTGCCGAATCTCTTAAGGAGACCATAAATGCCCCATTTGCAATGTTCGAACCGGTAGAGGTAGATGAGGAAATTGATGAAGAGACAGAGGTAATGCCGCTTGATACAGATATAGAAGCCGAGGATGTTTCTGAGACAAACATCGAGCCGGCTCCTCTTCCCGATGCCGAGTCGGAGAATGCACCAACTGAAACTCCGGCTATGGAATACATTGAAGAGGAGATGCCTGCCCAAGAGCAGGAAAATCAGGTAGTCTCCACCCCTTTTGCTGACGTCGTAGAGGAGGAACAGCCATTTGAGGACATTGTAGAACAACCGGCTGTCGTTATGAATGAAGAGCAATCCGAGTTCTCCGAAGAGCCCCATGTGGAGGATGAAGAACTTCCCGAAGAACAAAAGGAGTCGGAAAAAGAATCCGAGCCTGAAGATAAAGCATCGGCTGAAATCGAAAATGAATCTGAGGATGCAGTTGAAATGACAGCTCCGCAAGATGTAGTATCTCAAAAGGATACACAGTTGTCAGATGCAGATAATGGAAATACAGCAAAAAGAACGGTGTTCTTCGCGTTTGTGGCAGTTTTGTTTGTAGCCATTGCTTTTGGATTGTATCATCTGTCCGGTGACGATACTCACACTTCACAAATTACTGCTCAAGAGAAGAAAGCCATTGAGAATACAACTGCTGTAACCGAGAACCGGACTGTGGTGGAAGATGTTGCCGCCGATTCTGCTGCTGCGGAAAAAGTAGAAGAATTTCCCGCCTTTGTGCTAATAGACACATTGGCGAAGCGCAATCTTGCAGTAATCACACTGAAGGATACAACAGATTATGTAATCAGAGGCTCTATAACAGAACATATAGTGGAACTCGACGAGACGCTTATTAAAATATCTTTGAAACATTATGGCGACAAACGGTTGTGGCCCTATATTGTGCAGTACAACAAATTGTCCCAACCCAATGACCTTGCATGCGGAATGGTGCTGAAAATACCCTGTTTGGTGCCACGTAACTGAGAATTGCTATAGGACAGCATGGTCATGATTATGAAAAAACAGTAAATTCAACAGTGCTTAAATCACTTTTATGAATTTTAACATAGGAATTTAACTAAAAAGCTTAATTTTGGCTCCGCTAAATTGCCCTTACAATAGAAATAACTTTTAACAAAAATATAAAGAACAGATAAGTTTATGAATGGTACAATAGACATTCGTGAATTGAACGAAATTATTGAAAGGCAGAGTGGTTTTGTTACCAATTTGCAGACAGGAATGAATCAAGTGATTGTAGGTCAGAAACACTTGATAGAGTCGTTGCTCATCGGACTTTTGGCTGATGGCCATGTATTGCTCGAAGGTGTTCCCGGATTGGCTAAGACCCTTGCCATAAAGACTCTCGCGAGTCTTGTCGATGGAGATTTCAGCCGCATACAGTTTACTCCCGACCTTTTGCCTGCCGACGTAATAGGTACAATGGTATATAGCCAGAAGGAAGAGAAGTTCAAATCGAACAAAGGTCCCGTGTTTGCGAACTTCGTGCTTGCCGACGAGATTAACCGTGCTCCTGCAAAGGTGCAGAGTGCGCTTCTCGAGGCTATGCAGGAACGCCAGGTAACAATTGGAAAAGAGACTTTTGCACTTCCGCAGCCTTTCCTTGTACTTGCTACACAGAACCCTATAGAGCAGGAGGGTACATATCCTCTTCCCGAGGCACAGGTCGACCGTTTCATGCTGAAGGTAATTATCGGTTATCCCGAAATTTCTGAAGAGAAAAAGATTATCAGACAGAATATTACAGGCGAGAAAATAGAAGTCAAGGCTCTGCTCAAACCCGAAGAGATTGTAGAGGCAAGAAAAGTCGTAAGACAGGTCTATATCGACGAAAAGATTGAACAGTATATTGCCGACATAGTATTTGCTACACGTTATCCCGACAAATACAATATGCGCGAGATGAAGGATTATATCTCATTCGGAGCTTCGCCCCGTGCTTCAATCAACCTCGCTCTCGCAGCCCGCGCATATGCCTTCATCAAACGTCGCGGATATGTAATCCCCGAGGATGTCCGTGCAGTTGCCCACGATGTGTTGAGACACCGCATCGGACTCAGCTACGAGGCAGAGGCAAACAACATGACTGCCGATGAGATTGTAAGCAAGATTCTCAACAGTGTCGAGGTGCCCTAAGTAGTTTTATGGAGACGAGTGAGTTAATAAAGAAGGTTCGTAAAATAGAGATAAAGACCCGCGGACTCTCGCATAATATATTTGCGGGACAATATCACTCTGCATTCAAGGGACGAGGAATGTCCTTCAGCGAAGTGCGCGAATATCAGTATGGCGACGATGTGCGCGATATTGACTGGAACGTTACAGCCCGTTTCCACAAACCTTTCGTGAAGGTATACGAAGAGGAGCGTGAACTTACGGTAATGTTGGTGGTCGATGTCTCGGAGAGTCTCTCATTCGGAACGGCATCCCGTACAAAAAGGGATATGCTCACTGAGATTGCGGCTACATTGGCATTTGCTGCGATACAGAACAACGACAAGATAGGTGTCATATTCTTCTCGGACAAAGTGGAGAAATTCATTCCACCTCAGAAGGGAAGAAAGCACATCCTTTATATCATCCGCGAACTTCTCGGATTCACCCCTGAGAGCAGACAGACTGATGTTAAGGTTCCGTTGGAATTTCTGACGAATGCTATAAAGAAACGTTGTACGGCATTTATACTCAGCGACTTCTTGACGGAGTCGGACTACATGAATGCGATGACTATTGCCAACCGTAAGCACGATGTCGTTGCCATACAGGTGTACGACCGCAGAGTGGCAGAGTTGCCTAAGGTGGGACTCATGAAGATGGTCGATGCCGAGAGCGGAGACGAGGTCTATATTGATACATCTTCGTCGAAGGTGCAGAGAGCACAGCGCGAATGGTGGAGCAACCAGTGTTCCAAGCGAGAGACCATATTTGCAAAAAGCCGGGTCGATTCCGTTTCCATAAGGACCGACGAAGATTATGTCAAGGCACTCTTGGCTCTCTTTGCAAAGAGAGGGTAGTGTTGCGATTGTGTGCGAATTATTCAATGGAGAATAAACCTAATATGAAAAATAGAACAGGAGCTTTTCTACTATATATATTGATGTTGGCATTCTGTACAAATGTCGATGCACAGAATGTAACCATCAATGCAGAAATTGATTCTTTCCAGAGGCTCATAGGCGAGCAGGCGAACATCAGACTTGAGGTTACTGCCGACAGCGAGAGCAAGATAGTTTTGCCTTCCTTTGAAGATGATATTGTCGAGGGTGTGGAAATCATATACAAATCCGAGCCAGATACACAATATCTAAACAATCGGAAACGCATGGAGATTACACAGGTATATACAGTTACCTCGTTCGATTCTTCGCTCTATGTGATTCCTCCGTTCGAGGTTGTTGTGGACGATGCTCCCTATTATTCCAAGGAATTGGCGCTTGCTGTCTACACAATGCCGATAGACACCACCAATCTCGATGCGTTTTTCGGTCCTAAGGACATTTGGCACACAAGCCTCATGTGGGACGACTACAAGACAACTCTTCTCTATTTTCTTCTGTTCCTCCTTTTCGGTGCCGCATTTGCCTGGGTGCTTGTCCGTTATCTCAACAACAAGCCAATCATCCGTATTGTGAAGATAAAGCCTCAGGAACCTCCTCATACAGTTGCATTCAAGGAGTTCGAGCGTATAAAGGGCGATGGCAAGTGGCGCGATACAGGAATGACAAAAGAGTATTACACAGAAATTACCGATGCATTGCGCGAGTACATGAACCGCAGATTCGACTTCAATGCAACCGAAATGACCACCTCGGAGATTATAGATAATCTTCTTAGAGTGTGCGATAAGGAGAGCATAAAGGAGTTGCACGAACTTTTGGTGATGGCGGATCTTGTGAAATTTGCAAAGTATGAGCCTGCAATGAACGAGAATGACAGAAACATAGTAAATGCAATAGAGTTCGTCAACAATACAAAAATAGAGGTTGACCCGGAATCGCTCCGTCCTGTAGAGAAGAAAATAGTAAACAGACGCTCCAAAAGAGCCAAGATGTTGTTGCTCCTCTCGGTAGCACTGTTGGCTGTGGTTGCCCTGGTGTTGTTGGTTATGTTCGTGTGCGAAGTTTACTATCTGTTTGCATAGTTGCTAATTATAGAAGATAAAGATTATGGTTTTTTCCAATATAGCTGCATTTTTATTGTTCATACCGCTGGTAGGGTATATCGTATGGTATATTCTGCTGGGACGTCGTAAGACCCCTACGATAAAGGTCTCTACAGCAGTTCCCTTTCTGAGGGGTGAACTAAAAAGTTACAGGAACTATCTGTTGCACCTGCCGTTTCTTTTGCGTGTGGTGGCATTGTCAATGCTGATAATGGTGCTTGCACGTCCGCAGTCTACCAACAGTTGGCAGAACAGCGATGTGGAAGGAATAGATATAATGCTTGCAATGGACGTCTCCACGAGTATGATGGCGATGGACCTTGCACCCAACAGATTGGAGGCAGCCAAGCAGGTAGCAGCCGAATTTATCAATGGTCGTCCCAACGACAATATCGGTTTGACGATTTTTGCAGGCGAGAGTTTCACCCAATGTCCATTGACTGTTGACCATGCGGTACTTCTCAACATGCTCAATTCGGTCAAGTGCGATATAGCGGCAAAAGGAATCATTGAGGACGGAACCGCAATAGGCATGGGTATAGCAAACGCTGTCAGCCGACTCAAGGAGAGCAAGGCAAAATCGAAAGTAATTATCCTGTTGACTGATGGTTCGAACAACAGGGGAGAAATTTCGCCCGAAGCTGCTGCAGAAATTGCTAAGCAGTTCGGTGTGAGAGTCTATACCATAGGTGTGGGAACAACCGGCGAAGCTCCCTATCCCTACAACGGTCAGGTGATAAATGTACCCGTGGAGATAGACGAGACAACACTCAACAAGATAGCAACATTGGCAGACGGCAACTACTATCGTGCAACCAGCAATACAAAGTTGAAGGAGGTTTACGAAAAAATAGACAAACTCGAACGTACAAAACTCCATGTAAAGGAGTTCAGCCGCAAGGAAGAGGAGTATGCAATCTTTGCAATAGTGGCATTGGCAGCGCTGATGCTTGAATTGCTGTTGCGCAACACCTTGCTGAAAACAATACCATAATCATTACAGTCATGAGATTTGCAAATCCCGAATATTTCTATTTGTTGATATTGATTCCGCTCTTTGTGGCGGTATATTACATATCCGGTCGTCAGCGTCTGAAGAGACTCAGGGAGTATGGTGATACCGAATTGCTCAAAGAGCTTATGCCTGACGTATCAGCCTATCGTCCCGGAGTGAAATTTACACTCTCCCTGATAGCTATGGCTTTGTTGACAGTGGTGCTTGCCCGTCCGCAGTTCGGTTCCAAGATGGAGACAGTTACCCGTCAAGGAATAGAGACAGTGATAGCACTCGACATCTCAAACTCCATGCTTGCCGAGGATATTGCACCCAACCGTCTCGAAAAGTCGAAAAAGATAATTTCGAGATTGATAGACAAGTTCGAAAACGACAAGGTAGGACTGATAGTCTTTGCCGGCGATGCATTTGTGCAGTTGCCCATAACCAATGACTTTGTTTCGGCAAAGATGTTCATGGAGACAATCACTCCGTCGCTGATAAGCCGCCAGGGTACAGACATTGGTGCTGCAATCAATCTTGCAATGAAGAGTTTCACTCCCAACAAAGAGGTTGGCAAGGCAGTGATTGTAATCACGGATGGCGAAAACCACGAAGGTGGAGCAGAGGAGGCAGCAAAAGCGGCAGTAGAGAATGGCATTTCAATCTACATGCTCGGTGTCGGCTCTACAGATGGTGCACCTATTCCCGACGAGTCGTCCAACGACTACCGTCGCGACAAGGATGGCAATGTCATCGTCACAAAGCTGAACGAGGAGATGAGTCAGAATATAGCAAAGGCAGGCAACGGAGCATACATACGTGTGGATAACACGAATAATGCACAGAAATTGCTCGAAAAGGAGATAGACAAACTTGCAAAGGCAGATGTCTCCACAGAGGTCTTTACAGAATTTGACGAACAGTTCCATCTGATAGCATGGTTGGTGCTTATACTCCTTGTTGTAGATATATTGATACTTCCTGGTAAGAGCCGACTCACACGAAACTTCAATTTGTTCGGAGAAAAAAATGAGGAGACAAATGATGATAAAAACTAATTGCATTATGTCAAATACAAGATATTACCTTTTGCTTCTAATTACCTTTGCAGCTATGTCAGTAAGCGCGCAGAGAGATTACCGCGACTATTTGAGGGGAGGAAATAAACTGTTTGCAGACAGTCTCTTCGATAAATCTGAAATTCAATACCGTAAGGCTCTCGAGAAGGATGCGAACGGGGTGGATGCTTTGTATAATCTTGGCAATTCGCTGCTTTTGCAGAATAAGGCAAAGGATGCGATGGACCAATATCAGATAGTTGAGAAGAAAGAGAACAATCCTGGAAAGTTGGCGCAGGTCCATCACAACAAGGGTGTAATCCACCATGGCAGCAAGGACTATGCTTCGGCAGTGGAGTCCTATAAGGAGTCCTTGCGTAAGAATCCCCATGACCATGAGACACGCTACAATCTTGCACTTGCAATGCACCAGCTGAAACAGCAGCAACAACAGCAGCAGGAGCAACAACAGCAGGAACAGGAGAAAAAAGAAGAACAGGAACAGCAGCAGAATCAGCAGAACCAGAATAATAAGGAGGAGCAGAAAGAGGAGGAACAGCAACAACAGCAAGAGCAACAGCAGCAGGAGCAGCAACAGCAAATGTCAAAAGAGAATGCCGAGCAGATGTTGCAAGCTGCCATGCAGGACGAAAAGGATGTTCAGGAGAAGGTGAAGAAAATGATGCAGATGCGTGGGCGTAAGCTCGAAAAGGACTGGTAAGCTACGCCGCGTTTAAAGAAACACAGCTATAAACAGATAGACGAAATAATATAAGATGAAGAGATTGATATTTACTATAACCGGACTGTTTGCGATGTTGGTAGTGGCACTTGCCGATGAAATATCGTTTGTTGCCTCAGCACCCAACGCTGTCGTTGTAGGTCAGCAGTTCCGATTGAGCTACAAGATAAACAGCGGAAATGCTAAAGAGCCCCGAATCTCATCAATAGATGGATTTACAATACTCATGGGACCTACACGTTCGTCTCAATCGAGTTACAGCAATGTCAACGGACAGGTAACCCATTCAAAATCCCTGACATTCACCTATATTCTGAGGGCCGACAAGGAGGGCTCTTTTACTTTGCCTGCAGCATCAGTGGAGGTAGATGGCGAGAATGTTAAATCCAACTCGGTGGATATAAAGGTTTTGCCACAGGATAAACAGCAGGCCGCTTCGCACTCCTCTGCAAATTCCAATGGCAATGGTTCTTCTGCAGAAATAAGCAGGGACGACCTCTTCATAACAGCTACGCTCAACAAGACAAAAGTCTATGAGCAGGAGGCGGTGCTGTTGACATACAAAGTCTATTCGGCTGTTAATCTGACATCGCTCAACGGCAAGATGCCTACACTCAAGGAGTTCCACATTCAGGAGATAGACCTCCCGCAACAGAAGGAGTGGCAACTCGAACACTACCGTGGTCGCAACTATCGCGCTCTTACATGGAGGCAATATCTCCTCTTCCCTCAACAGTCGGGAAACATAGAGATTCCCTCTGTGCCATTTGAGGGTATTGTAGCAATGCAGGTGCGCACAAGCATGGACCCGTTCGACCTCTTCTTCAACGGTGGCAGTCAATATGCCGAGGTGAAAAAGACATTGAACGCTCCCGCACTCAAACTCAATGTAGAGACCCTTCCCGCAGGCAAGCCCGACGGATTCTCGGGCGGTGTAGGAGAATTCAGTATCAAATCGGGCATAAGCGCGACAGAGGTAAAGGCAAACGAGGCGGTAACCATGCGCATAACAATTTCCGGTGCCGGAAACATGAAACTTCTGAAAGCTCCCGAAGTGAATTTCCCTGCCGACTTCGAGGTTTACGACCCGAAGGTTGACAACCATTTTGCAGTCAAGAGCAACGGGTTGTCGGGAAACAAGATGATAGAATATCTTGTGATACCGCGACACGCAGGAACATTTACAATCCCCCCTGTGAAGTTCTCATATTTCGATGTCAAGCAGAAAGAGTACCGTACACTCGAAACAGAACCATATACTCTTACTGTGGCTAAAGGTAAGGATGGCGATTCGCAGGTAGCTACCGGCTATGTGAGCAAAGAGGACCTTAAACTCTTGGGTAAGGATGTCCGTTTCATAAAGAACGGCAACACATCATACTTCTGCAAGGAGAGCGCCTTCTTTGCTTCTACAACCTATATGCTCTGCTATCTTGTACCCTTCATACTTTTTGTGGCATACATAGTAATCTATCGTAAGAAGATGACAGAAAATGCCAATATCACAAAGATGCGCACCAAGAAGGCAAGCAAAGTGGCTGTGAAGCGTCTGAAGGTTGCCAAGCAGATGATGGCAGATAACAAGAGCAACGAGTTCTACGACGAAATTCTGAAGACTCTCTGGGGCTATGTAAGCGACAAGTTGAGCATTCCCGTATCCACACTCTCAAAAGACAATATAGCTGCGCGACTCAACGAAAGAGGAGTAGAAGAGACCTTGATAAATGATTTCGAAAGACTTCTCGAGGAGAGTGAATTTGCACGTTACGCTCCCGGAAACCCCGGTGAGACAATGGACAAGGTCTACGGCATGGCAATGAATGTCATTACAAAGTTGGAAGATTCAATAAAAAGATAATCAGATTATATACGACATACAATGAAAAGGTTCATATACATAATACTCTTTATATCGGTGCCGTTTGCAGTGGCAGCGCAGGATGCACCTATAGATAAAATTGCAGGCGACAGCGCATACGTCAAGGGAGATTACCGTGCAGCCATAGAGATATACGAAGCGTTGACAGATGCCAACGGTGAGTCTGCCGATGTCTATTACAACTTGGGTAATGCATATTACAAGTGCGACAATATTGCAAAGGCAGTGCTGAACTACGAACGTGCCCTTCTTCTCAATCCCGGCGACGAGGATATACAGTTCAACCTCGAACTTGCGCGCAGCAAGACTGTCGACAAGGTTGCGCCGGTGTATAAGTTCTTCTTGATGAGCTGGTTGGAGAACATCATCAATATGCTCACAATGTCGGCATGGAGCATTATGGCTGTAATCTCGTTCGTTGTAATGTTGCTGACAATACTGCTTTTTCTCTTCGGCAAAAGCGTCTCTGTGAAAAAAACAGGCTTCATTATTGCTATAATCTCTCTCTTTATTACTATATTTGCTAATCTCTCGGCATTGCACCGTTACCATTATCTCACTGTAGACCGTAACGATGCAATAATAATGGCACAGTCGGTTACTGCAAAGAGTACACCGAGCGAATCGGGAACAGAACTTTTTGTCATACACGAAGGACGCAAAGTGAAGATCTCCGACGACACCATGAGGGAGTGGACTGAGATAGAACTTGAGGATGGAAACAAAGGGTGGATTCCTGCATCCTCGCTCGAAAGGATTTAGAAGGTTGCATTAGGGCAGTTGTCTTATTGCGGCATTCATACAAAAGAGGGAATTATGTTTGATTTAGAGCAGATTATAGAATTTGACAAGCAGTTGCTTTTGATGCTCAATGGCAGTGAATCACTCTATTGGGACGGTGTGATGAGTGTATATACCACCACAGTGGTGTGGATACCTTTTGCACTTGCGCTTGTCTATCTGTTGATAAAGAACAACAGTATAATGAACTTCATTGTGCTGTTGTTGATGATAGCCCTCGTCATCACTCTCACCGATGGAATAACATCCACAATCTGCAAACCACTGTTTGCCCGTTTCCGTCCCACGCACGACCCGGACATAATGTATATGGTGGATATCGTAAACAATTATCGTGCATATAAGTATGGTTTCATGTCGAGCCACGCTGCCAATTCGTTCGGTGTGGCAGTCTTTGTCATGTTGCTTGTGAAACACAGACTGCTCAGTGTGTCGGTAATTGTCTGGGCATTGATAAACTGTTACTCGCGCATCTATCTTGGTGTGCATTATCCCGGAGACATTCTTTGCGGAGCAGTGGTCGGAATTTTGTGCGGTGCACTCATCTATCGTCTCTATTCCTACATAAGCGACAAGATGAGAAGAAATTACAACGGATGGGTATCGGACAATTATACAAAGAGCGGATATTCTGTCTCTGATGTACATTTTATGCTGATGGTTCTCTTCGGAACATTCGCGCTCATACCCGTCATAGCCTTTATTACATTACATAACAAATTCATTTAACCAGAATCTTAATCCTTACTATGAAATTACTGCTGTGCAGAATTGCCTGGGGACTATGTTTTCTGTTGTCATTGCTCCCCTTTTGCATCATATATTTTATATCGGACCTGATATACCTGATAGTCTTTTATCTTATACGTTACAGGAGAAAAGTGGTACACAAGAATCTTGTCAACTCCTTCCCCGAAAAATCGGCAGATGAAATTGCTGTGATAGAGAAGAAGTTCTATAAGACGCTTTGCGACTATTTCCTCGAAACAGTAAAGATGCGTACAATCAGCGAAAAGGAGGTACGTCGCCGTATGCAGTTTCCCGGTGTGGAGCAGATAGAAAAGGACTCCTTTGCAGGAAAGTCAGTAGTGCTTTATATTGCTCACAGCATGAACTGGGAATATATAACTTCCATACCTTTGCACATGAAGGATACGGGAGCACAATTTGCACAAATATATCATCCTTTGGAGAACCGTTACTTCGATGAGGCTTTCATAAAACTGAGAGAGCGTTTCGGTTCAGTCTCCATTCCTATGGCGCATACTTTGAGACGGATTGTCGATTTCAATCGCGAAAAACGTCCTTTCATTATAGGATTCCTTGCCGACCAGGTTCCCACATGGGAGGCAATCAACCATTGGGTCGATTTCATGAATCAGGATACTCCGGTCTTCACAGGCACAGAGAAGATTGCAAGGCGTGTAGGTGCAACAGTCTATTACCTCTCGATGACACGTGTGAAGCGAGGCTATTTTCAGGGTCGTATAATAAAGATGCACGACGATGCTTCCAAGACCGAGGAGTTTGCATTGACAAACGAATACTTCAGATTGGTCAGTGAGGACCTCAAACGCGAACCGTGGCTATGGCTCTGGACTCACAAGCGATGGAAACGTACACGCGAAGGTTATGCCAAACGCGAGAAGAAGAGGGAAGAGGACAGACGTCGTCTAATGGAGAATGCCTCTAAACAGAATGAGACTTTGGAATAGACATGAAGATAATTGATTTCATTTGCGCGCTTTTTCTGCTTGTGGCAGTCTCATGCACAAGTGTCGATGATGCAGGATTGACAAAATATGTGAATCCGCTTATCGGCAGCGGCGGACATGGACATGTCTTTGTGGGTGCAAGTCTCCCTTTCGGAATGGTGCAGGTGGGTCCCACAAGCATCAATCAAGGTTGGGACTGGTGTTCGGGCTATCATCGTGACGAAGCTACTGTCATTGGGTTTTCACATACCCACCTCAGCGGTACAGGCATAGGCGATATGTTCGACATTACGGTTATGCCTGTGACTGGCGACGTGGTCTATGCGCGCGGCTCAATGGATGAGCCAGAAAGCGGCTTGTGGTCAATGGCAGACCGCTCGCAGGAGATTGCCGAGGTCGGCTACTATTCCGTTCCGCTTGAGAGATACGGCATAAAGGCAGAACTGACAGCGACAGCGCGTGTGGGTCTGCATCGCTACACTTTCCCCGAATCGGAAGAGTCTGCATTGGTTTTCGACCTGCAGAATGGCGGCTGTTGGGACAGAGCATATGAGGTCTTCATGCAGCCCGAAGGGAATAATCGCATTATAGGATACCGTTATTCCAATGGTTGGGCTTCCGACCAGCGGGTATATTTTGTGGCTGAGTTTGATAAACCTTTCGACAGTTTCGAGTTGAAAGGCGATGGCATGTATGGTCGTGCCTCATTTTCGACAACAGCAGGCGAAGAGGTTCTTTTGAAGGTCGCAATCTCGCCGGTGAGCATAGATGGAGCAAGACTTGCCATGAGCAGCGAACTGCCGGGATGGAATTTCGAAGCCGTAAGAGAGGCTGCTGTCAAGGCATGGGACAAGGAACTTGCACGTGTGAAGATTGATGTGAGTGAAGACAGTGTCAGAAGCATTTTCTATACAGCCATGTACCATTCGATGATTGCACCAATGCTTTTCAGTGATGTCAACGGCGATTATCGTGGAGCGGACGGTAAGGTCTACAATAGCGGTGTACCGCGTTATACCGGTCTCTCGCTGTGGGATACATATCGTGCAAAGCAACCGTTGATGACTATCATACAACCCGAAAAGGCGGGAGAATTTGTTGCGACAATGGTGGATATATACGACAGGCAAGGCGACCTTCCTGTATGGCATCTGTGGGGTAACGAGACCGATTGTATGGTAGGCGATCCGGCTATTCCCGTTGTAGCAGATGCTATTGTCAAGGGAGTTGAGGGATTTGACCGTCTGAAGGCTTTCGAGGCGATAAAGAAGAGTGCTGCCGGGCGGGAGCGCGGCAAGGAGTATCGTCACGAATATGGTTATATACCATGTGATTTGCGTGGCGAGGCAGTTGCCTTTGACATGGAATATGCTCTTGCTGACGGTGCAGCTGCCAATGCAGCACGTGCGCTCGGGCTCACCGAAGATTACGAATATTTTACAAATAAGAGCCACTCCTATCGTCGATACTTCGACAAGGAGAGCGGTTTTATACGTGGTGTCGACAGTGAGGGCAAGTTCCGCACACCATTCAATCCCTATTTTGCAGCGCATCGCGAAAATGATTATTGCGAAGGCAATGCATGGCAATATACATGGCTTGTCCCGCACGATATGGGCGCATATGCGGCACTTTTCGGTGGTAGAGAGGCATGCACTCAGCGTCTCGACTCTCTCTTCCTTGCACTGTGGATGGATGAGGGCAATGCTTCGCCCGATATTTCGGGCTTGATAGGGCAGTTTGCCCACGGCAACGAACCGAGCCATCATATTCTCTATCTCTACACCATGTTGGGTGAGCCACATAAGTGTGCCGAAAGGGTGCGCGAGGTTATCCGCACACAATATCGCAACGGCTTCGACGGATTGTCGGGCAATGAGGATATGGGGCAGATGTCGGCGTGGTACATAATGTCTGCACTTGGCTTCTATGAGGTGGAGCCTGCCGGTGGCAGATACTGGTTCGGTTCTCCCATTGTCGATAGGGCAGAGCTTGCAGTAAAAGGTGGTACATTCACCATAGAGACTACAGGCAACAGTGACAGGAATATTTATATAAAGAGCATCGAATTGAACGGCGAAAAGTATTCATTGCCATATATCCTGCATTCAGACATTGCCAAAGGCGGTAAACTTGTCATTGAGATGTGCGATAAGCCCTCTTTGTGGTACGATGCCGATATATTGTGTAAATGACAGATGTTATATAACTACTTTAAACGAAACAAGGGAGCAGTCTGTGAAGAGTTGCTCCCTTGTCTGTTGTTGTCGTTGCGATGACGCAGTGATTCATTCATCAAAGTCGAATTCGTCAAATTCGAATCCCGATGTATCTTCAATGAAGTTGTCCATTTCGCGACGTTCCTTTTTCGTAGGTCTTCCTGTTCCGCGTGCTCGGTCTACGAATCCGCTTATGCGGCTCATTTCCAGAAGTTCGTACTGTTCGGCACTTGTTACGTTCTCCATAAGTTCGGGAACGAGTTTTGCTCCGACCCTGTTCTCGGCACATTTGAGCACTTTGAAAGAGTAGGTTATAGGCGATTTCTTTACCTCAACTATGTCTCCCTCCTTTACGGTGAATGAAGGCTTGACTGCCTTTCCACGGACGTGGATGTGCCCTTTCTTGCATGCCTCGGCTGCTATGCTGCGTGTTTTGTATATGCGTACTGCCCACAGCCATTTGTCTATGCGTGCCTGGGTGTTCATTCTTTTGGAGATGGTGTTTTGCGGTTGCAGGTGTTCATGGTGCGTGCGAGCCCTATGAAGCAGAAACTTTTTATTATATCTATCGCGGTCGGTACTTGTTGGTCTACTGTAGGCTGTTCCTCTGTGGGGTCGAATGTGCCGAGCACATATTGCACCTGACGACCTTTGCCGAAATCATTTCCTACACCGAAGCGAAGGCGTGCGTAGGAGGTGGTGCCAAGTATTTGTGCGATGTGCTTGAGTCCGTTGTGTCCTCCGTCGCTGCCTTGTCCCTTAAGACGTAATGTCCCGAGGGGCAGTGCAATGTCGTCGGCTACGATGAGTACGTTTTCCAAGGGTACTTTTTCGGCCTGCATCCAATAGCGCACAGCATTGCCGCTGAGATTCATATATGTCGATGGTTTCAGCAGAATGATACGGTGTCCACGCATTGAAGTCTCTGCTACATATCCGTACCGCTTGTCGCTAAAAACGGTATTGGACGCCTTTGCAAAGGCGTCCAATACTGTGAATCCTATGTTGTGGCGGGTATTATCGTACTCCTGTCCGATATTTCCCAGACCGACAATCAGATATTTCATTTGCTGTCGTTTTTATATTTTATTTCTTAGCGGCAGCAGCTGCAGCAGCAGAGGCACGTGTGGTCTTGACTGCGCATACGAGTGCTTCTTTGGGAGTTGTGAGTTCGAGGTTCTCGAATGAGAGGTCGCAAACCTTGATTGATTTGCCCAACTCCAAAGCTGTTACGTCGATGAACAACTTTTCGGGGATGTTGTTGTATGTAGCTTTAACCTTGAGGCGACGCTGCAACTGAACGAGCTTACCACCGGCACGAACACCTGCTGCAAGACCTTCGAGCTTAACGGGTACTGCCATAACAATGGGTTTCTCCTCTGTTATTTCGTAGAAGTCAACGTGGAGTACATTGTCCTTTACAGGGTGGAACTGGATCTCGCGCATAACAGCCTTTGTGGGGTTGCCGTCGATTGTGAGTTCTACTGTGAAGATGTCGGGTGAATAGATGAGCTTGCGAAGACCTTCAGCGGGTACGCTGAATGCTGTTGCAGCAGGATTGCCGTTTTCGTCTTTCTTCTCTCCGTAGAGACAACAGGGTACCAAGCCCTGTTTACGCAACTCGTTTGTGGCACGTTTGCCAACTTCGGTTCTGCTTGAACCAACTACGCTGATTGTTTTCATTGTTTAATAAAATTGTGTTACTCTAAATTAAGTTTACTTTGTGCTTAATTCACCATCACACGGGTGTCTTAAAAAGCGGATGCAAAGGTACGGATAATTTTGTAGATAAACAAATTTATGACATACATTTGTATCTGGCAACTTTAAAAATCTGCTTAAAAATCTGCTTAAAAATCAATGTCTATTTTGAATTCGTCTTCTGTATCTTTATATTCGCTTTCGGGGGTGATTGAAGCCTTTTCGCCACTCGATTGTGAATCGTAGTTGTAACGGGGTTTGTATTCTCCCTGATTGGCTGTAATGAATCCGATAGCTTCTTTCAGGCTCGTAGCGAATTTCTCAAAATCCTCCTTGTAGAGGAAAATCTTGTGCTTTTCGAATGTAACTGTTGCATCATCGCCTTCGCCCGACACAATTTTTTTACTTTCGGTAATAGAAATGTACATCTCCTCCTTGCGGTTCTTCTTTACATCAATGTAATAAATTCTTTTACCTGCTTTGATGGCTTGAGAAAAGACAATCTCCTTTTCATTCTCGCCCATTCCGGTCTTTTTGTAGTCTTCCATCGTTAAATAGATTGTGTGTTTTATTTATTTCGGCCCAAATTTGATGATTTTTTTTCATATATGAGCAAAAAATCGGAAGAAAAATCAATTTTATTTTGTTATTCTCTGAAAAAACTTGAAGAATTGCTCATTTATACCCTCTGCGGCCAATTTAACATCATTTGAAAAGAAAATGTTGAATTTGTTTGTGAGACTCGCAATAAAATGCGACCTTTGCAAACGATTCACAATAGTGGTATTTTTATGATAAACAGAGTTCTCATTCGTCTTAAAGTAATTCAGGTAGTATATGCCTATTACAAGAATCCCGGCAAAAGTATAAGAAATGCCGAAGATGAGGTTTTTTTCAGCCTTTCCAAAGCTTACGACCTTTATAAATTCCTGTTGTTGCTTATTGTAGCCGTAACACATTATGCAGAAGATCGCGTAGCTTTCAATCTGAAAAAGGTACGTCCTACAGCTGAAGATCTCAATCCTAACCTTAAATTTGTAAACAATCGTCTTGCCCGTCAGATAGAGAGCAACGAAGCATTGTTGAAGTTTGCCGAACAGAGCAAAATGGATTGGGTCAGCCACTCCGATTTCCTCCGTCGTCTGCTCGACAAGATTGTGGAGAGTGATATTTATAAGGAGTATATGGCATCTGAAACATCTTCATACGAAGAGGACAAGGAATTGTGGCGTAAGATATACAAGAATTTCATCTTCGATAACGAAGAGCTCGATGAACTGCTCGAGGATATCAGCCTTTACTGGAACGACGACAAGGGTATTGTAGATACCTTTGTGCTGAAGACAATCAAGCGTTTCAATGAGGAGAATGGAGCAGAGCAGGAACTCTTGCCCGAATACAAGGACGACGAGGATATAGAATATGCCCATGACCTTTTCAGAGCATCCATACAGAATGCCGAGGAGTATCGCCGTCTGATGAGCGAGAATTCGAAAAACTGGGATATGGGACGTTTGGCATTCATGGATGTGATTATCATGCAGACAGCGCTTGCCGAGATTCTTACTTTCCCCCAGATTCCTGTAAATGTTTCGCTCAACGAATATGTGGAGATTGCAAAATATTACAGCACTCCCAAGAGCGGGTCGTTTATCAACGGATTGCTCGACAGCATCATCAAGACTTTGAAGAAAGAAAACAAAATAAATAAATAACATTAAAACAACGAATTATGAATACATTACTCGAAGCTGCAGGCGGATTGCAGGCCCTGCTCGGCAGTCCTATCTTTATGTTTGTCATCATCATCGCCATCATGTACTTTATGATGATACGTCCCCAGCGCAAGCGTCAGAAGGAAATTGACAATTTCCGTCGCGGATTGCAGGCAGGTCAAGAGGTTATCACAAGCGGTGGTATCTATGGAAAGATAAAGAGCGTAGAGGATGCTGTTGTTGTCCTCGAGATCAGCCACAACGTATACATCCGCATCGACAAGAACTCTGTATATGCAAGCCCCGCCGCTATGCAACAGGAGAACAAGTAACATCGTCTGCGGACATGTTTGACTGGAATGAAAGTGAAAAACGAGTGTGAAAATAAGTATGAAAAATGAGTATGAAAATGGATTTTGATGCTTTAAAACTCACTCTGAAAAACAAGAAACTATTACCGGGAAGAGAATTTCTACTCTTCCTGTTTTTCTTTTTTATCTCCTGCTCTCTTTGGCTGATGATGACTCTCAACAAGTACTATGAAATGGATGTTGAGATTCCTTATCGCATAAAGAATGTGCCCGGGGATGTATATGCTGTCTCAATGGACAAAGAGATAGTTACACTGAAGTTGAAAGACCGTGGTACGGTGCTGCTGAACTACTACACACGCAATTTTCTGCCGGCATCGATAGATTACAGCGAATTCCAGCGCCAGGAGGGCAGACTGACCCTCTCTTCCTCTGCGCTTAAAAAACAGCTTACAGGGCAATTGGCGACCTCGAGCGAGTTTGTGTCGATACATCCCGATACTTTGATTTATTACACTCAGGAGAGTTTCAATAAATATCCTGTAGAGATAAGCGGAGAAATATCCTCTGCCAAGCAATACGAAATAGGAAATATCAGCATAACTCCCGATTCGGTGTGGGTGTTCGGTTCTACTGCCGATACAGATACAATGAGCTGCATATACACAGAAATCGTAGACCGTAAGGAGATTCGCGACTCATTGTCCTTTGATGTTCAGTTGCAGAAGAGAGAGGGCGTGAAGTATAGCGCGGATGTTGTAAATATAAAGGTGCCCGTTACGCCCTACACAGAAAAGTCGTTCGAACTTGATATCAAAGGTATGGGATTCCCGGCTGCATACGTGCTCAAGGCACTTCCCTCCAAAGCAAAAGTGTATTTCAACGTCAATCTTATTCAGATAGATTCTATAGAGCCGTCCGATTTCGAAGTTGGAATAATGTATGGCGACATACATGGCAACAAATCGGAGAAGGTTGCTCTGACACTATTGAAGCACCCCGAGGCTGTGCGCGACATACGCATAATACCCAAAGAGGTAGAATATATAATAGAGTATAGATAAAATGTCCGTAAGAATAGGAATAACAGGGGGGATAGGAAGCGGAAAGTCTATCGTTTCGCGGATTCTGCGTTCTATGGGAATTCCTGTGTATGATTGTGACGCGGAGGCGAAGAGAATAATGAACTGTGATTCTGTGGTGCGCAAAAGGCTGACAGAGCATTTCGGTGAGGAGTGTTATAGCGGAGCAAACGGACTCAATCGCAAGTATCTTGCCGACTGTATCTTTGGTGATGCAGAGAAGTTGTTGCTTGTAAACAGTATTGTTCATCCGCGCGTGAAAGACGATTTCGTAGAGTGGTGCGGCAAAATGCATGGACCAATTGTGGCTGTGGAGTCGGCTATATTGTTCGAAGCAGGATTTGCCGATACTGTCGATTACACGGTATGTGTCCATGCCGATAGAGAAATATGCATCGATAGGGTGTGCAAGCGCAATGCCATGCAGCGCGACGAGGTGGTGCAGCGTATCGAAAGGCAAGCCCCGGTGCAATATCTTATCGCGAAGTCGGACTATTCAGTCGTCAACAATCCTCATACTCCTATATTGCCGCAAATCCATACCATTATTGCCGACATCAATAGCCAATCCCTAAAAATACTGAAAACAGGCAAACTTAACAGCTTCTAAAATTTTGTAATCCCGTTTCTACATTGTATTTTTGCAAGAAGTAATTTTTTTAAAACCAAATAAAACATAACCTGATATGTTCGAAACAATCATGACAATCTCCGGCAAGCCCGGACTTTACCGTATGTTGTCTCGCGGCAACAACATGTTTATCGTAGAAACAGTAGATGCAGCACACAAACGTCTGCCCGTTTACAACAGCGACAAAATAGTGCTTCTCGACGACATTGCAATATATACAGACACAGAAGAGATTCCTCTTCGCAAGGTGTTCGAATTGATATATGAAAAAGAGTCTGCTGTGCTTCCCTTCAACATCAAGGAGACTACACCCGAAGAGCTTGTAGAGTATTTCGAATCCATCCTTCCCGACTACGACAGAGAGCGTGTATATCTCACACACATCAAAAAGATATACTCTTGGTACAATATTCTTGTAAGCGGTGGAGTTACAGATTTCGCTGAGCCTGCACAGGAGGCAGAGGAGGCAACAGAAACAGCTGAATAATGTCGGACTATACACAACACACATAACTGAATATGAGAAAAATTGCATTGTTGGCATTTGTTGCCATGATTTTTGTAAATTCTGCAAACGCACAATCTTTCCTTTCGGGATTGTTCAATAAACTCTCAGGCTCGGGCAATACCGAAGAGATACAGGGTACTGTAACCAATGTTCTCGGTTCGTTGCTGGGTGAGAGTATGACACTGAAGAAATCCACAATCTTGGGTACATGGACATATGACGGCACATCATGTGTGCTCGACAGCGAGGATGCCCTTTCAAAGATAGGTGGCAGCGTGGTAACAACCAAAATAGAAGATAAGATGAACGGCTACCTGAAAAAGGTAGGTGTAAAGGAGGGTACATGTTCTTTTACATTCCAGGAGAATGACAGTTGTACATTCAGAGTTGGTAGCAGAGAGGTCAACGGTACATATGTTCTCGATGGTGAAAACAAGACCATACAGTTCAGTTTCCTCTATGGACGATTCACATCGACAGCTCATGTCGCTTATAACATCAATTCATTGAACATTGTCTTCAATGCCGACAAACTGCTTAATCTTGTCCAGAAAGTTACTCCTGCCGTAGCGAAATACAATGCAACAATGAGCACTCTTGCTACAATGCTCGAGAACTACAAAGGCATGAAGCTTGGTATGAAGCTGAAGAAAAAATAAACACTTCCCGAATACTTTCTGATTTGATTAATGGGTTTCAGCAACCCGTCAACAACAAGACGAATCCCGCTCCAGTTGGAGCGGGATTCGTCTTGTTTAACACTATATCTTTAATTATTGGTGTCCGATAAAAATTACTAATTGCTTTTCGCTAACAGTTTTTATATTTAATGGCAGTTTGTAGTTATCTTGATTTAAACAAAGTTTACGTTCTTTTTGTGCCGACAAAAAAGCACGGTTTAGTGAGTGCAATGCAACCGACGCAGGAGTGAATGTAGAGTTGAAATTTATTTAAACTCTACTGAACGAGAAGGAGGAAAACAAAGTTA
>JAZNKR010000035.1:0-7189 GCA_045578665.1 Bacteroidaceae bacterium
TTTTGAAGACGGAGGGGTTTTCCTCGCGTAGTATGGTTTATTGTAGTACGATGGGTTAAGAACCCCCTCCGAACTTTTTTCTCGGAAAAAAGTTCTCGTCCCCCTTTAAGAGGGACAGCTTTTTTAAGTTTCTTATTTTGAAGAGATTTGCAAAATATAAAAACTGAGAGATGTGTCCAAAGATTAGCTTAAAGTGGGACAGCTTTTCAAGTTACTTATTTCCACCGACATTATCCACCGACATTGCAATGCAACGTTGCATTTTAGGTAATATATTTGATAATCATAAAAAATAAATGTAGGACCAGATTTTAAAGAACTTTATTAAGAAAGGTATTATGAAACAGATTTTATTGACACTGCTCGTCGCTGTCTTCTTTACAACAGCGCGGGCACAATATTTCCCCATAGATACGGCAAGGCTAAACAACGCTTACGAAGCGCTGTTGCTCAACCCGCAATCGTACGACAGGCAGATGGAGTTTTTCGAAGCTTTTCCGAATAATTGGTACGAATACTACGGCACATACAGATATTGCGATAAGAAGGATTACGACCTGTCAATGTATGATGTTGCTTCAGAGCATGTGCAGGCTTTGGAGAATTGCACTGTCATAAATGATACTCTTTTTTCGAACAGATTGATTGCTCTGTCGGTTGGTGCCGCTATTGATGCCGATGCTCCAAACTATTTGCTGATGCTGTTGCATTCTTTTATGAATAGGAAAAGCGATGTTCTTGTATATTCTCTTTCTAAGATAGCAAAAGGTCATCAGATGCAGTTCTGGCAATTCTATTGGTCGTGCATTACCGATAGCGATGATAAAAGAGTTGAATTTAAGAAACTATACGGAAAGTATAGGAGAAAGTACCCCGAAATGATGAAGAGAATGGCTGTAGCCTTTGAGAATTTTCACAATGGAGTAGATTTTATCTCTACTTTTAATAATGTTATGAAGGGAAGATAGAGTAGGATGTTCATACGCATAATTAAGGCTGCCGATTGTAATAACGGCAGCCTTAATCGCTATATTTGCACTTTCTCCTTCTGTTGTTACAAACCTACACAAACCTCTCCACGACCTCTTTCAGCTCGGTGAGCGGACGTGCTCCCGATGCGCGCCACAATATTTCGCCATTTCTGAAAAGTATCAATGTGGGGATAGATTGAATGGAATATGTGTCGGCAAGTGCAGGGTTCTTGTCGATATCTATCTTGAGGATGCGTACCTTTTCGCCCATTTCGTTTTTGAGCTCTTCGAGTATGGGTTTCATTGTCCGGCAAGGACCACACCATTCTGCAAAAAAATCTACAAGTACAGGTGTGCTGTCTGATATAATCTCTTTGAAATTTGACATAGCTGCATGCTTTTGGTTTATAGAATTGAAGAGCGGTCTGCTATGTGCAAAGCCGCTCTTATATAACAATCTCCTTAGGAAAAGGTTTGTTCCTTATTCCTCCTCGGCGGGTGTGTAGCGTGCGTTGAGCCCGCTGATTACCTCTTCTGTGATGTCGAGTGCCTCGTTTGCAAAGAGAAGATTGTCGCCTACGCGGCTAATGATGAGGTCGTAACCTTTCTCTACGTTGTATGCTTTGAGGAATGAGTCTATCGAGTCGTGAAGAGCGATGTTGTTTTTCTGGCTTTTTGCAGAGAGTTCGCTTATGAGGCGCTGCTCGAGTTTTTCGAGTTCCTCTTTCTTCTTGAGGATGCGAGCCTGCTCCTCTTCAGCGCGTTCGCGGGTTGCATAGACGTTGTTCTGGAGTTTGCGCTCAAAATCGGCATAGTCCGACTGTAGTGCTTTTGCCTTTTCGCTCAGCTTCATGCGCATATCCTCCTCTTCGCGCAACATTGCTTTGTTGAGTGCTATTGAGTATTCATATTTGCCCAATAGAGAGTCGATGTCTACAAATGCAATCTTCAGTGCCTTGCCTGCCACGTTTGCGGCTGCTTCTTGTGTAGCAGCAGTGGCATCTCCGTTTGCACCGGGTTTGTTGGTGCAATAGGTAAAAAGGAACATTGTTGCTACGGCAAACAGTACGATTCCTGATACGTTGTTTCTTTTCATTGTTGTTGTGTCGTTTTTATGTTATTATTTTTTCTCTCTCTCCGGTATCGCGTGGGGATTTTCGCGTCGTGCGTCCTTGTCTTGTGTCTCCACGCATTTTATTCCCCTTTGGCGCATGTGTTTGTTCGTGCCGACATGTATGTTGGGGAAGCGGCCGTTCTTCTTTATTATAATGGTTATAGCCAACAGCGCCATGCATACTGCCAAAAACGCTGCGGTAATCAAAAATAGCTTTATCATATTATCTCCTTGATATGCTTTGCTCTTGATAATAAACCTATAAAAGTTTTGTTCTCTTCGCCAGTTGTATTATCTTTGACAGACACAAACCTAAACGGTGCATGTGCTGTTTTTTTGAGAGCAACTGCAAAGATAGTCTTTTTGCTGTCTCTGCAAGAGATGATGATTATCAAAAAAGCAAAAAATGAGGTTTTTATTGTCAATATTAACTTTTTTTGTGGAAAATCAGATTAAACGTTAACATATTTATACATTAGAATTTATGAGTAAACATGATTTGGAGCCTAAAGCTCTGTTCGGATTTTTTGATGATATTTGTGAAATACCCCATCCTTCGAAGCACGAGGAACAGATTTCTGCCTTTCTCCAAGAGTTTGGAAAGGGACTCGGCTATGAGACCATTGCCGACAAGGCGGGTAATGTGCTTATAAAAAAACCGGCATATCCAGGCTATGAGAATTGCAAGACTGTCATTCTGCAAGGACACATGGATATGGTCTGCGAAAAGCGTCCCGATGTAGAACATGATTTCTTGAAGGATCCTATAAAGACCTTTGTCGATGGCGAGTGGTTGAAGGCTGAAGGTACCACTCTCGGTGCCGATAACGGTATCGGTGTAGCGGCGTCGATGGCTGTACTTGCCGACAAGGAGATGAAGCACGGTCCCATAAATTGCCTTTTTACAGTGGACGAAGAGACCGGATTGACAGGAGCGGAACTGCTGGAACCCGATATGCTCGAGGGTGATATACTGATAAACCTCGACTCAGAGGACGAAGGCGAGATATTCATCGGTTGCGCCGGTGGAGTCTGCACATATGCCGACTTCAAATTCTTGTGGACGCCTATCTCTGGTAACCTCTTCTTCTTCAACGTAGAAATATCGGGGTTGACGGGAGGTCACTCGGGCGACGACATAAACAAGAATCGTGCCAATGCCAATAAACTGCTTGCACGTTTCCTGAATAAGATGGCAGAAAAGTATGAGTTCTATCTGTGCGACATAAAGGGCGGAAACCTGCACAATGCTATCCCACGCGACGCTTCGGCGGTGTTTGCTGTTCCCGAGGAGGATAAGGAGTCGGTACGTATAGACTTCAACCTCTTTGCTGCTGATGTTCAGGAAGAGTTTGCTGTAACAGAGCCCAATGCCAAATTTCTTTTGCAGAGCACAGAACCTTGTGGCAAGGCGATTGAAAAGAAGAGCATGATGGGACTGCTTAAGTCCCTCAATGCTGTTTTCAACGGTGTCTATGCTATGAGCCAGGATGTCCCCGGTCTGGTAGAGACCTCGAGCAACCTTGCATCGGTGAAGCGCGACAGCGAGAATATCATCACTGTTACCACAAGCCAGCGCAGTGCAATTGTTTCGGCACGCGAAAATGTTTCGCAGGCAGTGGGAGATGCTTTCGAACTTGGAGGAGCCAAAGTGCGACGCAGTGGCGGATACCCCGGCTGGAAGCCCAACCCCTCTTCTGAAATATTGAAGGTGGCTTCTGATGTCTACCGCGACCTTTTTGGCGAGGAGATAAGAGTGAAGGCGATACATGCGGGACTTGAGTGCGGTCTTTTCCTTGAAAAGGCTCCGCGTCTCGACATGATCTCTTTCGGTCCCACCATGCGCGGTGTGCATTCGCCCGATGAAAAACTGAATATTCCGTCGGTTGCGAAATTCTGGAAACATCTTGTTGCTCTTCTCGAGAATATTCCCCAAAAATAATAAAACGGGCTTTTCTCCGTTCATAGAATAGCAACAAGCCTGATATGAACAAGATATTATACCATATATTAATAACATTCACATTGTCGGTATTCATCGTCGCATGCGACGATGATACCGATTTTTCGTCGAGTCCAACGCATCTTCTCCAATTTTCGAGCGATACAATCACATTCGACACTCTGTTCACGGAGACGACTTCTTTTACCGCCTCTTTTCTTGTGCACAACCGCAACGGCTCGTCGTTGAGGGTGAGCAGTGTGATGCTCGGCGGCGGTGCCGATTCTCCTTTCCGTGTCAATGTCGACGGACAGCATGGCAACAATATAAGGGATGTGGAGATTGGCGAGGAAGACAGTATATTTGTCTTTGTGGATGTGAATCTCGACAGGAACAGTGCGGATGTCCCCTTTACAGTGCGCGACTCCCTGGTGTTTACGCTCGAAAGCGGTGTGAGGCAGCAGGTGCAGCTGGTAGCCTGCGGACGGGATGCTACACTGTTGAAGGCTCCTGTGGTAAACAGTGATACCACATTCGCTGCGGGTGCATACATTATATATGACAGCCTTACTGTTGCCGAGGGGGCACAGCTGACATTGTCTCCCGGCTGTGAACTCTATTTCCACAGCCGTGCGGGTGTCAGCGTCTATGGTACTCTTGTCGCTAAAGGGGAAAAGAGCTGTCCCGTACTTTTCCGTGGCGACCGCACCGATAACCTTCTCGACTATCTGCCCTACGACAGGGTGCCGGGGCAGTGGGACGGCATAAAATTCCATCCGTCGAGCAACAACAACCGTCTCGATTGGTGCGACATACACAGTGCCAACTATGGAATATACATTGTCTCGGGCGATACGGCACAGCAGCGCCTGACTATGACAAATTCCACCGTATGCAACTTCTCGGGTGATGCCCTTGCCACGGAAAATGCACTTGTCGATGTGAACAACTCACTTATAGCCAATGCCGGTGGCAATTGTGTGAAGATTGTAGGTGGCAGTGTAAGATTCGTGCATTGCACAATTGCAAACTTCTACGTGTGGAAGCAGAGAGATGTAGCGCTAGCTCTGCACAATACTCTCACCGGTGAGCCCGCCCCGCTGCGCGAGGCACTCTTTGCCAACTGCATCATCACCGGTTCGAAGAACGACGAAATAATGGGCTATCTCTACGAGTTTGGCGACACCATCCCCGATGCGGCACGCTACAAGTTTGTCTCCTCACTGCTGAACACAAGACCGTCTGAGGAGGATGAAAATTTTGTTGATATTGTGTGGGATTCGAAAGATGAACCTCCGTTTGCCAAGGAGCATTTTTGCAGGATAGACAACAGTGTCTATGAATATGATTTCCATTTGGACTCAATATCTTCGGCACGCGGTATTGCCGATGAAGAATACTCGGCACAACTGATGTTCGATGCCGACAGTGTTGCCCGCCCCTCAGTGGCAGCCGATGCCGGTTGCTATCAATTCCGCGAGGTGCAAGATGCGCCTAATAATGTGCCTAATAATGTACAGGATAAAAGGTGAGAAAGTGAGAAAAATAGAATTCCATTACGTTAATTCGATAGTTTATTCGTATCTTCGCGTTTTCTAAACCCTAAAATCATGCCCGAACTATCAGAAAGAGCTATACTCATGCCCTCGTCTCCCATCAGACGTCTGGCGCCATTGGCAACAGCTGCAAAGGAGCGTGGTGTGCATGTCTATCATTTGAATATAGGCCAGCCCGACCTCGATTCACCCGAGGCTGCCATCGAAGCAATAAGAAATTTCGACAAGAAGATACTCGAATACAGTCCCAGCGATGGGTTCCTTTCGTTGCGCGAAAAACTTGTGGGATATTACGACCAATATCAGATAAAACTGAAGCCCGAAGATATTATTGTAACCTCCGGCGGTTCCGAGGCTGTACTCTTTGCATTCATGTCGTGTCTGAACCCCGGTGACGAGATAATCGTTCCGGAACCGGCGTATGCCAACTATATGGCTTTTGCAATCTCGGCAGGTGCGGTGATACGCCCCATCCGTTCGACAATAGAGGAGTCGTTCGCACTACCTCCCATGGAGAATTTCGAAAAGCTTATAAACGAGCGCACACGCGGTATTCTCATCTGCAACCCCAACAATCCCACAGGCTATCTCTACACACGTAAAGAGATGAACAGCATCCGCGACCTTGTGAAGAAACACAACCTGTTCCTCTTCTCCGACGAGGTTTACCGCGAATTCATTTACACGGGCTCGCCCTATATTTCGGCTTGCCATCTCGAGGGTATCGAGGATAATGTGGTGCTTATCGACTCGGTGTCCAAGAGGTACTCGGAGTGCGGTATAAGAATTGGTGCGCTCATCACCAAGAACAAGGCGTTGCGTGCAGCGGTGATGAAATTCTGCCAAGCACGTCTCAGCCCTCCCCTGTTGGGTCAGGTGGTGGCAGAGGCGTCAATTGATGCTCCCCGTTCATACGCAATAAACACATACGAAAAATATATCGAGCGTCGCAACTGTCTTATCGACGAACTGAACAAACTTCCCGGTGTATACTCTCCCATACCCATGGGTGCCTTCTACACAGTGGCGCGTCTCCCCATAGACGACAGTGACAGATTCTGTGAATGGTGTCTTTCCGAATTCGAATACGAGGGAGAGACTGTGATGCTCGCTCCTGCATCGGGATTCTATTCAGAGAAAGGTTATGGCTCCAACGAGGTGCGCATCGCTTACGTACTTGACAAGGCTCAACTGAAACGTGCGATTTTTGTATTGGGCAAGGCTTTGGAGCAGTATCCCTACCGTACAAACAAGTAAAAGTTGTTTATAGGCAACTTTCAGACAATTTTTTTGATTAAACGTGAAGAGGCGACTCGGAACCGAGTCGCCTCTTCTATAGGTAAATACTTTTATTACTGTCCGGTAAACATATTTAAGTTCTTAAGATTCCATTTTTTAAGTTACTGCAAGCCCCATTGCTTCATTGAGAGGTTCATTGCTTCATTGATGCGCATTAAGCTTTTAGGCAGACTGCGCCAATGACTTTTGGAAATAGGCGAGGACTGTTTGAGCCCATATGAAGTATGGGCGAGTTCCGCAGCCCCAAAAGTCATCAGCTGAGGCTGCCGTTAAGAAAGCGCCCATGCGCAGAGCTTTTTGGTTCTTT
>JAZNKR010000036.1:0-9479 GCA_045578665.1 Bacteroidaceae bacterium
GAAAAAAGTTCGGAGGGGGTTCTTAACCCATCGTACTACAATAAACCATACTACGCGAGGAAAACCCCTCCGTCTTCAAAAACTGTCGTTTTTGAATCCACCTCCCCTTTAAGGGCAGGAACTTTTTAGAATAGTTTTTTATCCATAGAAGGATGGGGTTGTACTTTTTAGGTATAATATCGCATAATCATTTAATTCTTTTATTTCGAGCCGCCTGTTATCTTCGCGCCGCGAAGATAACAGCAACCTCTTAGAATCTGTGCTTGATGTCTTTCTCCTTGTCGAATCCTCCATCGAAGCTGTTGCCTTCGATAACAATATTCTTTACTCTGTCGAAGAGGAAACGGTGGCGGTTCCAGTGGAAGGGTGCATAGTCGTTGTTGGTGATTATCTTGTTGTTGACGAATTTGAGTCCGTCGAGCGACTTTGCATATACAATGGGGGCGTCGAATGTCTCGAAAATGTTGTTCTCTATGGTTACTCCCATGCCTTCTCCACCGTGGAAATATTTGCTCTGCTCCTTGAGATTGGGTATTTCGGGGTAGATGGATATTATGCCGTCGGTAAACTGGAACATATTGGTGAGGGCATTGATGAATCTGTTGTTGCGTATAACCACGTTGCGGCAGGCGCCTGTCTCGAACCAGCCGTTGCAGTCGCCACACAAGAGGATGGCCGTACCGGATGTATGGTCGAAGAGGTTGTTCTCCACCACTGTGAGCTTCGGAGTGCTGAAGAGTGTTCCGCGGGCGCGGTTGTTGCGTATGGTGTTGCCGGCGAAATAGACTTCGGGTGTCCATTCGAGATTTTCGATGCCGTATTTCCCGTTGTCTACATCCTCGGGAAGCGCCTTTTCGAATGTTATCTTGAACTCTTTGCACCCTGCGAGTTTCTCTTTGTCGTGGGGAGCTATGGAGGTTATCTTGTTCTCTCCGATGATTTCCATTACATCCGATTTTACAAGCTGTACCTTGTCGCCTGCGCCGCCCCAGTAGAAGCCATATGCCTGTCCGTGCATATATTTTGCAACCACTGTGTTGTCGTCCAATCGTTTGATTACGCGCAGATAGGTTCCGTGTACATTTATAGCATCGTCCATCATGCCTTCGTAGAGTCCGTTGATGGATGTTATTTTGCCTTTGCAACCTGAGAAGTGTGTAGCGTCGGCCTGTGTGGTGAAGTAGCGTGTGTCATCTTCGCCGCGAAGTGCAACAGAGAAACTGTCGAGGGTGATATTCTCTGATACTTGTGCGAGTAGTCCCATGCCTTCGGCGTAGTGAACAGTTACGTTTTTCAGTTCTGTGTCCTTGCTCTCCGAAAGGAATATTCCGGGGGTGGGGCGGTGGTAGGAGCGCATTGCCACGATGGTGCCGGGGAGCAGGCGGGCGTCCTTCCAGCGTGCGCGAATAACGTATGGTTCAATCTCTTCCACGTTGTTTGCGCCCACACCAATATCGCTGGTGCGGTAGACAAGGTGCTTTGTCTTGCCGTCGAATGCTATTCCCCATGTGGGGGTGAATTCCCAGTTTGTGCCGCCTACGACCAATCGGTTGTCTGTGATTTTGTATTTTACGTAGGGGGCTATGCGGTAGGTTATGTATCCGCTGTCTGCTTTATTTTCAAGTATTTCCACTTGTGTTATTTGCGGGATGCGTGTGTCTATGTGCAGATTTTCGATGTTGCATCCTTCGCAGCCTACCATTGAGACTGGGAGCATGCGGCCGTTCATGTAAAAGTCGGCTCCGCTGCCGTCGAGGGTAAAGTTTTTCATGCCTTCGATGGCTACTGCCACCTGTTTAGGGTTGTCCTGGTCGTGGTTGGATATGTAGTATTCGCGCTCGTTGCCTTTATTGGGGAAAAAGTCGTATTCTCCCTTTTCGAATACGAGGCGGGCTTTTCTGCCGTTGCATTCTGTCTTTATTTTTTCGAGTGCTTGGTTTACGGATGCCGTTACATCCTTGCCTGTGCCGGGGAGAATACCAAAATATGTGGCGCGATAGACCTTTTCGCCGCATGAGGCGAGAATGATTATTGCTGAAAGCAGTACAGTGGTTGATAAGATTTTTTTCATAGTGTTGTTATTTGTGTGATAAATGGCTTTTCAGTATGCCATTTTTGATGGCAATTGAAAATCAATCTGCAAGATATGGAAAAAATAATCGACAGGCAAGAATATATGTAAAAATTACCCTTTTGCTATTCTTTTTTTCGATGAAAGCCATCGGTGTTATCAATGGAAAAATCTTTTACCCGCTTATTTATTGTACTACTTTTGCGCTCCGAAATAAGGATAAAATTATGATAGAATTTTTGGAGAATATGTTTGTCGGCAATCCTGCCCAGTGGGGCGGTGGTGTTGCCCACTCTGTGTTGATTTTGGCATTGGTTGTTGCAATAGGTGTGATGTTCGGCAAGATTAAGATTGCCGGTGTCTCTTTTGGTGTAACGTGGATACTTTTTATAGGTATTGTGTTCGGTTGTTTGGGTTTCAATATAAATGGACACCTGTTGCATTTTGTTAAGGAGTTCGGCCTCATTCTTTTTGTCTATTCTGTCGGTTTGCAGGTTGGTCCCGGTTTTTTCTCGGCATTCCGCAAGGGCGGTCTTTCGCTTAATGTGATTGCCATGGTGGTGGTAGCAGTGGGTGTGTTGCTTACAGTGGCACTGCACTATGCTACGGGGCTGCCCATCACCACTATGGTGGGTATTTTATCGGGTGCCGTGACCAATACTCCGGGATTGGGTGCTGCACAGCAGACGAACAGCGACCTTACAGGTGTGGATGCTCCGGAGATTGCAATGGCTTATGCTGTGGCATATCCGCTTGGTGTCATCGGTTGTATATTGTCGTTGTTGCTGATGCGTTATATTTTCAGAATCGATGTAAAAAAGGAGGAGGCTGCTGCAATGAATGTCGAGGGTGGCGGCGGTCAGGCTGTATCTACAGTGTCGCTTGTGGTGCGTAATGCTGCCATTGCGGGCAGGAGAATTTCGGAATTGGAGCCTTTGATGGGCCGTCATTTTGTTGTGTCGCGCATTTGCAAGGCCGGTACTCCCGATGCTGTGGAGGTGCCTACGGCTGATACGGTTCTCTCGGTAGGCGACAAGATGCTTTTGATTGCTAAGGTTTCGGATGTGGAGAGTATCGTGGCATTCATAGGCGAGGTATGTGAGATGAGATGGGATAGTGACTCTTCGCAGTTGATTTCGCGCCGCGTGCTTGTTACAAAACCAGAACTGAACGGAAGACATCTTTCTTCACTGAAAATCCGTAATAATCTGGGTATAAATATTACGAGAATCAACCGTTCGGGTGTCGATCTTGTGGCTACTCCCCATTTGCGTCTTCAGATGGGAGACCGTGTAACGATTGTCGGCAGCGAACTTGCTGTCTCTCATGCCGAGAAGGTTCTTGGTAACTCCATGAAGCGCCTCGACCATCCTAATCTTATTCCCATCTTCATCGGCATTGCGCTTGGTTGCCTTATAGGTTCCATTCCTTTTGCTTTTCCCGGCATCCCGCAGCCTGTGAAATTGGGATTGGCGGGAGGTCCGTTGATTGTGGCTATACTTGTGAGCCGTTTTGGTCCCAACTGCAAGATGGTTACATACACCACCATGAGTGCCAATCTGATGATACGCGAGATAGGTATTTCGTTGTTCCTTGCCTGTGTGGGTCTGGGTGCCGGTGAGGGCTTTGTGGAGACGGTTGTCCACGGCGGCGGTTATGTGTGGATAGGCTACGGTGTAGTCATCACAGTGGTGCCGTTGCTTGTTGCGGGCTTTGTGGGACGTTATGTCTATGGTGTGAACTATTTCAAGCTCATAGGTGTGTTGTCGGGTGCCATGACCAATCCGCCGGCTCTTGCCTATGCCAACGAGCAGACTGCCTGCGACTTGCCGTCGGTGGGATATGCTACCGTTTATCCTCTGACCATGTTCCTGCGTGTGCTTTCGGCGCAGTTGCTTATAATATTTTTCCTTTAAACAACATCTCTTTATAATGGATGCACCCTGTCGGTTTTTCGGTTTTTAGTCGGCAGGGTGCTATCTTTTATGCTGTTTTCTTCTTATTTGTAGATTGTCTTTTTACCGTCTACAATGTAGATGCCTCGGGTAGGTGCTTTTACCTTCTTTCCTCTGAGGTCGTATATGCCTTTGACTTTGCTCTTGGAGGCTTCTATGCCTTGTATGTCGTTGGTGGTCGAGAGACCGCATATTTCGCGGTAGTCGCCACGTTCGAACTGCCATTTGAGGATAGGGTATCCGTTGCCTGCTGTGGGGTCGGTGTGCCATGCCTCGCCCCATGTGGCTGCAATCTCCTGTAGTTCGGAGTGGCTTTTGCCCTCTGTCGCTGTTGTGCCGTTGAGCTTCATCCCGGCAAAACTGTATGTGTTTATCAGTGTATCCTCTTCTTCGGTGAAGGCAAATGAGGTGACGTCGCTCTTTTCGTTTATGCCGTTTATGGTATTGCTCCATGCTATCACGTTGATGTATTTGCTTGCAGGAGTGGTGGCTGTTTGTCCGCCTGCTGCAATGGGAGCGGCTTTGGAGCCTGTCACAGAGCCTGTGGAGTAGCTGTTCTCAATGGTGAGCCTGGTGCATACGCGACCGACAATGCCACCGTAGTAGTAGTTTCGGTTGTTGCCTGTACCGGTTATCTCTACGGCTGTGTATACGTTGCGTATGGTGATGGGTGATGCATTGAGTGTGCCTCCCACTGCACCTACATATCCGCGTGCTTCTATGCTGCCTGTGAAGTAGCAGTTCTCGACTATGACAGGGTAGCGGTTGCCTTCCTCGTCGGCAAATGACATGTGGCCCATATATCCGCACAGTATGCCTGCACCCGATGCGCTGCTCATGATGCGGGCATCTACAAAGCCTACGTTGCGGCATTCGCCACACAGGATACCGAAGAAACTGGGATATCCCTCTGTGGACGAGGGGGTGAGGTTGCGTATTATGTGTCCGCGTCCGTCGAAGTTTATCCAGTGGCGGTAGTTGTTGTCGGCGGTGTTGAGCTGTTCCCATGTGTAACCTTTCATGTCGACATCGGCATTCATCGCAAAGTATATCATTTTTTCCTTTACAAGCACTTTGTGCATCTGCATCATCTGTTCGGGGCGAGATATGATGTAGGGATTCTCTGCTGTGCCATCGCCTCTTTGGTAGTTGTATCTGATGTTGTAAATAGTCTCTTCCATCTTATTGAGATAGAGTGAGATGCTTTCGTTGTTGGCTGTGCATTGGTTGTAGGCGGTGAGTATGTTGTCGTATAGGGTCTTTGTCTCTGCATTGCAGTAGTTGCCCTGTTCGGCTGTTGTTATTTCTGCCTGCATCCATTCTAACTTTTTCTGCAATGTGTCATACAGTTCTTTGCTTGTCTTTATGCTGTCGAGTGTATTGTGTATGGCGAGCAGTTGGTTGTATCGTGTGTCGTTGTCGGTGGTGCTTTCGGCTGTGTTGCGGTATGTTTCTATTGCTGTGCGGTAGCCGGTGTAGAACTTCTCCTTGCCCGATAGGATTGTCTCGGCAATGTCGTAGTAGCTGTCAAGCACCGATGCGAGGGCTGTTGCATTCTTTTCGCGGTATATTACCTGTGTCTTGCCTATGTAGAATGTTTCTCCTGTCACCAATGGCGAGGTGGTGCGTATGCCTATCTTCAGTTTGCCGTCGGTTACAAGACCGTAGAAACTGCGTGCGAAGTTGCCGCGATTGAACTGTGTGCAGGCTGTGGCATGGGTTGTGGGTAGTTCTTCGGGTTGTGCAGCGTTGTGTATGGGCTCTTCTATGGTGTTGATGTATGCCGATACGTTGTATTCCGAGTCGAATGCGTTTGTCTTCACTTCGTAGAGTCCGTTCTCGATGCCCGATACTGTCTGGCTTATGTCGAATGTGCCGCTGTCCTTCACACATCCCACAGAGTAGTGGTTGGTTCCCACACCCGATATTGGGTTGCAGTCGTCGCTCTTTGCAATGTCCCAGAATCTGAAGGAGCTTCTGTTCATCTCCATGTTTCTGAAGAGATAGTTGATGTTCCTGCCGTCGCCTTCGTAGAATACGGGTGCCGGTTGGGGGGTGGTCGATGGGGTACCGTTGTTTATTGTGGGCCAGCCGTCGTCGCTCCATGTTATCTTGTCGAGCAGCATCATGCGGCCGTCGTCGGGAGCGTTCTTGTCTATTGCGTGGTAGAGCAGCCAGTCGTCGCCGTTGTCGTCGGTAATGATCTCGCTGTTGTGTCCCGGTGCTATCCATCGGTTGTTGGCACGGAGTACGGTGGTGTAGTTGTTGTCGAGCATCTTGCCGCCTGTCTTGCTCAGATAAGGGCCCATGAGTTTGGTGCTTCGGCCTACGACGCAGTGATATGTGCTGTTGAGTCCGTCGCAGCAGCTTCCTACGCTGCAGAACAGGTAGTAGCTGTTGCCGCGTTTGTGTATCATGGCTCCTTCGAAGGCAGTGCCTGCTATCATTGTCTTTTTCGAGGGGTCTTTCAGTTTCAGTCCATCTTCGCTCAGTTCGGAGATGTATATACCGTTCCAACTTCCCCATGCAAGGTATTTTTTGTCTTTTTCTTCCCAATAGACAGGGTCGATGCTGTTTTCGACGCCTATCTCTGTGCTGCGGAACATTTTTCCTTCGTCGTTGAATTTTGTGAGGGCGGTTCCGCTGGCAACGCCTATGCCGGTGCGGCTGCCGTTGCCCCACAGGGCGCAGGCGTAGTACATCACGTATTTCTCCTCAACACGGCTGACATCGCATGCCCAGAAACTGTAGTAGTCGGTCTTGTTCTTGCCATCGGAGCCTACGTATGTGCTGTCGTTCCATGTGGGGCGGTCGATGACTTTGCTCACACTTTCCCAGTTTACGAGGTCTTTGCTTCTGAGACAGTTGGGCCCCGTGGCATAGGCATAGAAGTAGCCGTCGCTGCCGCGTTGTACGCTGGGGTCGGGGAAATCGGCTTCGAATACCGGGTTGGTGTAGCTCTTCTGTGAGTGGCATGGCACTATTGTCATGAGGGCGACAATTGCTGCTGCAAGAATCTTTTTGTACATAGTCTGTCTGTGCATAGCATTAGTTTTTATATGTTGTTGATATGTTCTCTTCTCAGTGTGCTTCGAGCCAGTTTGAGCCCCAGCCATAGTCGGCTACGAGGGGGACGCTGAGCGTGCAGGCGCGTTGCATCTCTTCCACAACCAAATGTTGCAGTTTTTCGCGTTCGTCGGGTGCGACGCTGAAGTTAAGTTCGTCGTGTACTTGCAGTATCATCGTGGAGTGCATATTCTCTGCCTCCATGCGTCGGTGTATGTTTATCATGGCTACCTTTATAATGTCGGCTGCGCTGCCTTGTATGGGGGCGTTTACGGCATTTCTTTCGGCGTACCCGCGTACTACTGCATTGCGCGAGTTTATGTCGGGCAGGAAGCGTTTGCGCCCGAACAGGGTGGTTGCATATCCGTTGGTGCGTGCCTCCTCCTTGCAACGTTCTATGTAGGCATGGATGTCGGGGTAGGTGGCGAAGTAGTTTTCTATGAGCTCTTTTGCTTCGCGGCGGTCGACATTCATGCGCTCGGCAAGTCCGAAGACCGATATTCCGTAGATGATGCCGAAGTTGGCTGTCTTTGCCTTGCGACGTTCTTCTTTCGTAACCTCCTCTATGGGCTTTTTGTATATCTTGGCGGCTGTGGCGGCATGTATGTCGTGTCCGCTTGTGAAGTCGTTTATCATGTTGCGGTCGCCGCTGAGGTGTGCCATTATCCTGAGCTCTATCTGTGAATAGTCGGCAGACAGGAACTCTTCGCCATCTTCGGGGATGAAGGCTTTGCGCACCTCCTTGCCGTCTTCGTCGCGTATGGGTATGTTCTGCAAGTTGGGGTTGCTCGAACTGAGGCGACCCGTGGCGGTTACGGTCTGGTTGTACGAGGTGTGTATCTTGCCGGTGTGGGGGTTGATGAGTTGCGGAAGGGCATCGACGTAGGTGCTGAGGAGTTTCTTCAGTCCGCGGTGTTGCAGTATGAGCTGCACGATGGGGTGTTTGTGCTGCACCTGGGCGAGCACCTCTTCCGAGGTTACATACTGTCCGGTCTTTGTCTTCTTGGGCTTATCAACTATTTTCAGTTTGCCGAAGAGGATGTCGCCTACCTGTCGGGGCGAGGAGATGTTGAATGTTTCGCCGGCTTGGGTGTATATCTGTTCCTCTATCTCGTGCATGCGGTTGCTGAAGAGGGTAGAGGTGTCGCGCAGCGAGTCGGTGTTTATGCGTGCTCCGTTGCGCTCCATGCGGGCAAGTACGGGGACAAGCGGCATCTCTATCTCGTTGAAGAGTCTTTCGCATCCCTCTTTCTTGAGCTCTGCTTCGAGTATGTTCTTCAGTTTGAGGGTTACGTCGGCATCTTCGCAGGCATATTCGTATATCTGTGTGCCTGTGAGGTCGCGCATGTTGCGTTGTCCCTTTCCGCGTGGACCGATGAGGGACTCTATCTTTATTGTCTCGTAGCCGAGGTAGGTTTCGGCAAGGTAGTTCATGTTGTGGTATAGTTCGGGCTGGAGCACGTAGTGGGCTATCATGGTGTCGAAGAGTCTGCCCTTTACCTCTATGCCGTAGTTGGAGAGGACTATTATGTCGTACTTTATGTTTTGTCCAACTTTGGTGATGCTCTCCTCTTCGAGTATCTCCTTGAGTGGGTCGAGCATTTTTTGCGCCTTCTCTCTTTCGCGGGGCAGATGTATGTAGTATGCACAATTTTCTTCAATTGAGAAGCTGATGCCAACAATTTCTGCCTCTATGGGGTTGGTGCCGGTGGTCTCTGTGTCGAAGCACACAGTTTGCGAATTTTTCAGTACAGTAATCAGATTAGTTATATCTTCTTGTTCCTCAATGAGATGATAGCTGTATTTAAGGTCTTTTAAGCTCAAATGCGTCGATTTTTTTTCGTCGCCCGTACTCTCCACGTCAAATAAGTCAAAGAGAGAGCCTTGTATTCCGGGTGTTTTTGGGGTGGTTGTGGCAGCGGGTTGTTTCTCCTCCGCCACAGGTGTGCCGAAGAGGTCGGGTAGGGCGGCGCTGTTCTTTTTCACCCTCTGCTTGAGTGCCCGCAGTTCGTAGAGGTCGAGCAGGGCGGTCAGTTTCTCTTCGTCGGGTGCTTCGCGCTTGAGTGCCTCCATGTCGAGCTCTATGGGGACATCTGTCTTTATGGTGGCGAGGAAGCGGCTGAAGAGTATCTGCTCCCTGTTCTCTTCGATTTTTGTCTTGAGTGCTCCTTTGAGTTTGTCGGTGTTGGCGAGCAGGTTCTCTATGTTGTCGAATTCGGCTATCAGTTTTTGTGCGGTTTTTTCGCCTACACCGGGACAGCCGGGTATGTTGTCGCTCGAGTCGCCCATGAGTCCCAGGAGGTCTATCACCTGATCGGTGCGGCTGAGACCGAACTTTTCGATCACTCTCTCGGGTGTCATTATCTCGAACTCCTTGTCGCCGTACT
>JAZNKR010000037.1:0-7747 GCA_045578665.1 Bacteroidaceae bacterium
ATATCGGTGGCTGAAAAACGCGTTGGAACACTTGAGACCGGGAATGGAGGAGGAAGAGCTGGTCAAACTACTACCTTGCAACTATAAAGAATAATGCCGACTTGAATCATAAAATCAAGTCGGCTATTTTCGGACGCTTACGTTTGTTGTATATTTGCGGTAAAAATCACGGTAATGAGAAATATAATATTGACAATACTTGTTTCATCGATGCTTGCCGGTTGTGCAACAAACAATGCCACCCAGGTGATGGCTTCGATGAGTGGATTGCAGGCGGGTGCAACGCTTGGCGGTGCAATCGGTGGACTTTCGTCCGGTTCTCCTCGCGGACACTTTATGGGTACGACAATAGGTGCGCTCTCGGGTGCAGCTATAGGTGCTATCGCAACAGCTCCGCGCAGAGAACGCTCCTACGAGCGAGAAGCAACTTCGGAGTATGGCAATGCCGGCAGACCTTCAAAAAGAAAAAGTGTCGGAAGAGCACCGGCAGCTCTCAGCGGTCTGAAACGTGATATACGCATAGTAAATGTAAGATTCATTGCCCCCTCGAACGACGCTACATTGACAGCCGGGGAAACAGCAACGGTGAGCTATGATATAATTAACGTTACTTCGAGCACTGTCCCTTTGCTTGTCCCCAAAATGGAGTTCAAACGCAAATCGTCGCATATAACTCTCTCGCCTATGCAGAATATAGTGGACCTGCCGTCGGGCGAAGGTGTGCGCTACTCTGTGACGTTGACAGCCGGCAAGAAGATGAAAAGAGGAGATAACACACTCATGCTCTACCTCTCTGCCGATGGTGGCAAGACATTCACATTGATGAACGAGTTACCCTTTGAGGCGATAAAGTAGTGTCAGGTGTGTAAAAATAGTCGTACAATGCGAGAGTATTTCGGCTTCTTGTTTAGAAGCCGAAATATCTCGCATTTTTAGAAGCTGTTTGAATTTTATAGGAAAATATTTCTATATTTGCGATGTTATTTCGGTTTATTTGAGTCTATTTTGGCATCTTTTCTTTCTCGTTTTTTGGAAATAGCCCGCTATTCCCTGCAAAATGCGAAAGAAAATCTACTCAAAATACCTCTCAAATAATTCCGAAATAAAATTCAAACAGCTTCTTAGAAACATTTTCCAATAAAAGTCAGATACCTTCTAAATATTCTTTGTATCTTCGCAACCATATAAAAAAACACGATATGCAGAAGAAAATGAAACCAGGCACCATGTGTGTGCAGGCAGGATGGACACCTAAGAAGGGTGAATCCAGAGTATTGCCTATATTCCAGAGTACAACATTCAAATATGAGACAAGCGAGCAGATGGCACGCCTCTTCGACCTCGAGGACAGCGGCTATTTCTACTCTCGACTTCAGAATCCCACAGTTGATGCGGTCGGCGCAAAGATTGCAGCCCTCGAAGGGGGTGTAGGAGCAGTGATGACCTCATCGGGTCAGGCAGCCAATTTCTATGCCATCTTCAACATCTGTCAGGCTGGCGACCACTTTGTGTCGGCAAGCACCATCTACGGCGGAACATACAACCTCTTCTCTGTAACAATGAAGAAGTTGGGCATAGATGTAACATTTGTCGATGCCGATGCTTCGGAAGAGGAGATACAGGCAGCGTTCCGTCCCAACACAAAGGCTCTCTTCGGTGAGACAATTTCCAACCCCAGTGTAAATGTCCTCGATCTTGAGAAATTTGTGCGCATAGCCCACAAGAACGGTGTCCCCGTAATCGTTGACAACACTTTCGCGACTCCCGTAAACTGCCGTCCGATAGAGTGGGGCGTGGATATTGTTACCCACTCGACCACAAAATACATGGATGGTCATGCAGTAGCCGTGGGCGGCGCTGTTATCGACAGTGGAAATTTCGATTGGGAGGCATGGCACGACAAATTCAAATGCCTCACCGAACCCGATGATTCTTATCATGGTCTCGTATATACAAAAGCTTTCGGAAAGGCAGCATACATTACAAAGATGGTGGCTCAGGTGATGCGTGACCTCGGTGCAATGATGGCTCCCGAGAATGCCTTCCTGCTCAACCTCGGTCTGGAGACACTTCATCTGCGTATGCCTCGCCACTGCGAGAATGCCCAGAAGGTAGCAGAATATCTCGAGGCACATCCTATGGTAGAGTGGGTCAATTTCTGCGGTCTCAAGAGCAGCAAGTACAACGCTCTTGCAAACAAATATCTCCCCGACGGTGCTTGCGGTGTACTCGCCTTCGGCATCAAGGGTAACAAGGAGGATGCTATCCGCTTCATGGATACCCTCAAACTTATAGCCATTGTAACCCACGTAGCCGATGCACGTTCGTGCATACTTCATCCCGCAAGCCATACCCACCGTCAGCTCACCGACGAGCAGTTGATAGAGGCAGGTGTTGCTCCCGACCTCATGCGTCTGTCGGTAGGTATAGAGGATGTAGAGGATATAATTGCCGACCTCGAGCAGGCTTTTCAGACTATAGGCTAATGGAATAGACGGAGAGAGTTTATTTATCTTTTGCATGCTAACTGCCAATCCTTAGAGTTGTTTGTAACTCCTCCGTCTTTTTTTACTTTTGAATCCACCTCCTCTGTGAAGAGGAAGTGGATTTTGTTTTCATCGCAAGATATAGAACCACCCTACAGACAATGAGACCCCGATTACTGAAATACAATCTCCACCCCCATGTAACAGCCTTCTCCACCATGCGCGACGGCGGAGTGGGGCAAGGCACATACTCCTCATTCAATATAACCCACTATTGTGGCGACTCTCCAGATAATGTCTCGGCAAACAGGGCACTGCTTTGCAGAGAACTCTCAATAGAGGACTCCCGGCTGATATTGCCGCGTCAGACGCATGGTACCACGACCATGCAGGTAGATGCAGCTTTTCTTGCCCTTGGCGCAGAAGCACGTGCCGAGAGACTCGAAGGCATTGATGCCATCTTTACCCGCGAACGAGGAGTCTGCATAGGAGTTTCCACAGCCGACTGCATCCCCATACTTATATACGATGAGCCCTCGCAGACAGTTGCAGCCATCCATGCAGGATGGCGTGGAACGGTCAGCCGTATAGTAGAGAAATGTATTGCCGCAATGTGTGGAGGTCGTTCTCTCACAGAGGCAAAGGCTGTCATATGTCCGGGTATATCACTCGCGTCGTTCGAGGTGGGCGATGAGGTCTATGATGCCTTCAGTGCAGCAGCCTTTCCCATGCAGCAGATAGCTGAGCGCCATGCCGGAAAATGGCACATCGACCTATGGGAAGCCAACCGCCTTCAGCTTCTTTCCTGCGGTCTGCGCCCCGAAAATATAACCATCAGCGCCATCTGTACATACATCTCACATGAGGAATTTTTCTCGGCACGCCGTCTGGGAATATCATCGGGCAGAATCTTTAATGGAATAATGATGCATTGAAGGCTATGCATGGATAGCGGGACGGTTGTGAACAAAGCTTCTATTCTCTTGTTTGTGTATTTGGATTAGAATATGTTTAAACAAAAATCAACGAAAATGAGCGAAAGAATAGTAGTGATAGGCAGCTGCAATACAGACATGGTGATAAACATGGAGCGTCTGCCGCTTCCGGGCGAAACAATCATCGGAGGCAACTTCTTTATGAATGCAGGCGGCAAGGGTGCCAACCAGGCTGTTGCCGCAGCCCGTCTGGGCGGGAATGTCTGCTTTGTGGCAAAAGTGGGCAATGACCATTTTGGCAGCCGTTCCATAGAACAGTACAAGGCAGAAGGCATAGACGTGGAGCATATAACGACAGACAACGACCTCCCCTCGGGTGTCGCACTTATCATGGTCGATGCCCACGGCGAAAACTGCATAGCCGTAGCCTCGGGAGCAAATGCGTCGCTCTCTCCCGACGACATAGAGCGTGCAAAGGGCTCCATAGAGCATGGAGATATCGTGCTCATGCAATTGGAGACCCCTATGGAGACAGTGGAGTATGTTGCACGCTTTGCCCACGACAATGGCAAGAGGGTGATACTGAACCCTGCACCGGCAATGACACTCTCCGATGCACTGCTCGGCTCGCTCTATATGATAATAGCCAACGAGACAGAGACGGAATTTATCACTGGTGTGAAGATTACAGATGTGGACAGCGTCTGCCGCGCAGCAGACATCATAAGCAACAAGGGAGTGAAGAACGTAGTCATTACCCTGGGGTCGAAGGGCGCCTTCATCAAAGAGAATGGTGCCTACCACAAGGTGCCAGCCATCAAGGTGAAGGCTGTGGATGCCACAGCTGCGGGCGATACATTCTGCGGCGCTCTCTGTGTGGCACTTGCCGAGCACAAGAGCATACTCGAAGCAGTGGAGTTTGCCAACAAATGTGCGTCGGTGACGGTAACCCGCATGGGAGCACAGTCGTCGTTGCCTTATCGCGAAGAGATAGATAAAATGCAGTAGAACAGTATTTAAAGACCGATATTATGTTTATAGTTGATAATTATCTTCTCGCTGTTGTACTCTGCTTTGTGACCATGCTCTGTTGGGGCTCATGGGCAAACACCCAGAAACTTGCGGGAAAAACGTGGCGTTACGAACTTTTTTATTGGGACTATGTAATAGGAATTCTGCTCTTCTCGATAGTGCTCGGATTCACGCTCGGCAGCACGGGCGATGCAGGACGTAGCTTTGTCGACGACCTCGGGCAGATAACTTTCGGAAACTACCTCAGTGCGTTCATCGGCGGAGCCATCTTCAACCTTGCCAATATATTGCTCTCAGCAGCAGTCTCAATGGCAGGCCTTGCTGTGGCATTCCCGTTGGGAGTAGGCATAGCGCTGGTGCTCGGAGTCTTCATCAACTATTTCGGCGACCCAAAGGGCGATGCCGTCATGCTCTTCTTCGGAGTGGCATTGGTGATGATAGCCATAATACTCAATGCAGTGGCATCAGGGAAGATGGGCGGAAGCAACAGCGGTACAAACAAAAAAGGAGCATTGGTGGCAATACTTGCCGGTGTGCTCATGTCCTTCTTCTACCGCTTTGTGGCTGCGGCGATGGACCTCAACAATTTCGAGTCGCCAACGCCGGGCATGGCAACCCCATATTCGGCATTCTTCATCTTCTCTGTGGGAATATTTGTCAGCAATTTCCTGTTCAATACAATAGTGATGCGTCGACCTTTTGTTGGCTCTCCCGTCACCTACAGAGAATATTTCGCCGGTCGTCCTGCAACGCACCTTGTGGGCATCCTCGGTGGAGTTGTATGGGGATTGGGCACAGCCCTCAGCTACATAGCAGCTGGCAAGGCGGGAGCCGCAATATCATATGCTCTCGGACAAGGAGCACCTATGGTTGCCGCCCTATGGGGAATATTCGTTTGGAAAGAGTTCAAAGGATCGCCCCGCAATGTCGACATCCTGCTGGCATTCATGTTCGCCTTTTTCATTTCCGGGCTCGGAGCCATAATAATTTCCGGCGCCAATTGATGACAAACGGGCAAGAAAGTAATCCACATTCGCTATGAGTGTGGATTCTCTTCTTGTATAGGGGTTAAAAATGGGGGTAAAAAGCGGGTAATTGCTTCAAATTTCATGCAATTATAAAGTATATATCATAAATAAACCTTATCTTTGCATAAATTTTATAAATAACATCTATGAGAATCTTTAAACTATTATTGATTGCGTGCTTGTTCACATTGACAGCACAGGCACAGAAGAAGTACGAGCTTGCATCGCCCGACGGCAAGCTGAAGACAAACATCACAGCAGGTAAGCAACTTACCTACGACATTGTTTTCAACGGCCAGCAGGTAATTGCAGCCGCTCCCATCTCAATAACATTGGAAAATGGCGAAGTATGGGGCGAGAACGACAAACCCACAAGCGCAAAGCGCAAAAGCGTTAGCGAAAAAGTAGCTTCTCCTTTCTACCGTGCAGCAGAGATGGAGGACAACTACAATCAGCTTGTTCTTTCATTCAAAGGCAACTGGAGCGTAGAGTTCCGCGCCTACAACGACGGTATCGCATACCGCTTCGTAAGCAAGAGCAAGAAGCCTTTCAATATCGCAAACGAAGAGGTTAACTTCCAGTTCAACTCAGATGCAAAGGGTACAGTACCCTTCGTAATCCGCGGTTCAGACGGTAACTACGAATCACAGTTCTTCAACTCATTCGAGAACCAGTACACCGTAAAGAACCTCTCTGAGCTCAACAAGAAGCGTCTTATCTTCCTCCCCGCATTGGTAGAGGTAGAGAACAACGTAAAAGTTTGCTTCACAGAGACCGACCTCAACAACTACCCCGGTCTTTACCTCAGCACAGAGAAGGGCGAGAACCTCCTCAGCGGTGTATTCGCAAAGTACCCCAAAGAACTTGAGCAGGGTGGTCACAACAACCTCCAGATGAAGATCAAGTCTCGCGAGGACTACATCGCAAAGGTAAACGGTCCCCGTTCATTCCCCTGGCGTATCGCAGTCGTATCTGACAAGGACATCGACATCGCAAACTCAAACCTCAGCTACCTCCTCGCTGCACCCTCAAAGGTAGCCGACACATCATGGATCAAGCCCGGTAAGGTAGCTTGGGAGTGGTGGAACTGCTGGAACATCGACGGCGTAGACTTCAACACCGGTGTTAACAACGCAACATACAAGGCATACATCGACTTCGCAGGTCGTAACGGCATCGAGTATGTAATCCTCGACGAGGGTTGGGCTGTGAACAAGAAGGCTGACCTCATGCAGGTTGTCCCCGAGATCGACCTCAAGGGCCTCATCGCATACGCAGCAGAGCGCAACGTAGGCATCATCCTTTGGGCAGGTTACTACGCATTCGAGCGCGATATGGAGAATGTTTGTAAGCACTACTCAGAGATGGGCGTTAAAGGTTTCAAGGTAGACTTCATGGACCGCGACGACCAGATGATGACAGACTTCAACTTCCGCGCAGCCGAGATGTGTGCAAAGTACAAGCTCCTCCTCGACCTCCACGGAACACACAAGCCCGCAGGTCTCAACCGCACATACCCCAACGTACTCAACTTCGAGGGCGTTTACGGTCTCGAGCAGGCTAAGTGGGAAGATCCCAAGATCCTCGACCACGTAACATACAACACACAGCTCCCCTTCATCCGTCAGGTATCAGGTCCTATGGACTACACACAGGGTGCTATGCTCAACTCAACAAAGGGCAACTACAAGCCCAACTACTACGAGCCCATGAGCCAGGGTACACGTTGCAACCAGTTGGCACTCTACGTAATTCTTGAGTCTCCTCTGAACATGCTTTGCGACAACCCCAGCAACTACGAGCGTGAGCCCGAGTGCACAAAGTTCATCAGCGCCATCCCCACAACATGGGACGAGACAAAGGTAATCGACGGTAAGCTCGGTGAGTATGTTGTAACAGCACGTCGCAAGGGCGACACATGGTACATCGGCGGTATCACCAACTGGCACGGCCGCACAATCGACGTCGACCTCTCATTCCTCGGTGGCAAGACCATGAAGGGTGAATTGTTCCGTGACGGTGTTAACGCATGGAAAAAGGCTCGCGACTACAAACGCGAAGAGAAGAGTGTAGATACAAGCAAGAAGTTCAAGATCTACATGGCTCCCGGTGGTGGTTTCTCACTCAAATTGCAGTAATATATAGAAATTTCATCATACACAAAGAGAGAGACGGTCGCACAGACCGTCTCTCTCTTTGTGTATGATGATGTATGAATCTATTGCAGAAATGTTTGCAAATTATTAGTGTCCGGTAAAAATTACTA
>JAZNKR010000038.1:0-5124 GCA_045578665.1 Bacteroidaceae bacterium
ATAGCTAAATTACGAATAACGTTCTGTTTCATGGTTAAAATCGGTTTAAAATTAGTTCTGTTGCAAATATAGTAATTATTTTGAATTCAACGCTTTCCAATCGGATAATAAATTCCAGATGCCATCTTCGGAAAGTACACCGCGTTTCAAATCTTTAGGCAAACGCCCGGCTTCGTCGTCGGCAAAATCTTGTTTCCAAACATCGCTTTCATAATATGACGTAAGCACTTCGATAATCAACTTCGTCTTTTGATACAACTCTTTTTTCATAGGGTGTTGCTTGATTGCGCTCGAAGCAAAATCAAACAGCCTCTCCATTTCGCTGATTCGTTCTATTTGTTTCATTACAATTTTTGTTTTGTTTGTACAAAGCTACGAATAAATTGCGATAATGAAAGCCATTTGTTCTTTATTTTGTTAGTGTATTTTGAGCACAATCACATCATTAAGGTTGGTGGTATATTGCTTGGAGATATATTCTCTTTTCAGTTGCCATCCCTTTTCGTTGCCTTGAACGGCTACGCGAATTTTGTTATGTCCGTTCTTTCGGTTTATTTCATCGATTGCTTTCGCTAAAGCAGCTTGTTTCTCCCTATCAATCGTATCAAATAAATTTGTTTGGATGGCATTGTCCCGACTGATGCCCCATACAATAACGCCTGCTTTCTTGTAAAAATAACGATCACCTTCCTTCCAGTCGTTTCTCAATGCTTTTACGGCCATCGATACAATTTCTTGCAAATCGTTAGTAGGAACTTGAAGCTGAATGGTTCGGTAAATATAGTTCTGTGGTAAATCTTCGCGGAAGCGACTTGTATGTGCAAAGATGGTTATCGACTGGCAAACGGTGTGCTGTTCGCGAAGTTTTCGAGAGCATTGAGCAGCAAAGTTGGCTACCGCCTCTTCTACATCGGCCAGTTTGTTCAATCCTTGTTCGGCAAACGAACGACTTGTGCTGATGCTTTGTTTGTGGGGAAGTTCCTCTATGCTGATGCAACTCTCGCCTCGAAGTTCCTTCCAAGTGCGTACACCGGTAATGCTCATCTCTCGCTTAATCCAAGATGCTGATTTCTGCGTTAAATCCCAAGCGGTTTTTATGCCGTAGTAATTCAGCTTGTCCACACTTCGATGGCCAATGCCCCAAACGTCGGCAACATCAAAGAGTTTCAATGCTTTCTCCCTCTTCTCGTCGGTATCGATTAAACAGACACCTTCATATCCTTTATACTTCTTGGCAAATTTCGATGCCATCTTTGCTAAAGTTTTGGTCGGTGCAATACCCAGTGAAATAGGTATTCCGGTTCCCTTCTTGATGTGCTTAACCATCTTCTTGCAATACTCCGTAAGTTGTGCCGATGTGCCCATTCCGCTGAGATTGAGGAACGCTTCATCAATGGAATAGACATCAATTTTGGGGGAGTAGCGCGAAAGAAGCGACATAACCCTGCGGCTCATATCGCCATACAAGTTGTAATTCGACGAAAAAACGGCCACGCCATTCTGTTCAAGTTTCTCTTTCACTTGATAGAACACATCGCCCATCTTAATTCCCAACTCCTTGCTCTCTTCGGAGCGGGCAATAACGCAACCATCATTGTTGGATAATACAACGATGGGTTTGCCTATGAGGTCGGGGTGAAACACCCTTTCGCACGAGCAGTAGAAGTTATTACAATCAGCAAGCCCGAAGAGTTCCATATCGTTTAAAATTTATGGAAACGCTTAATGCAAGAGGTTATTACGCCCCACACCATAAAGTCATTATCTTCAGTTACTTTAATGGGACTATAGCTTTCATTAGCGGGTATTAGCCATGCGCAATTATTCGCTTCGTCCAACTTAAATTGCTTCAATGTAAACTCACCATCAATAAAAGCCGCCACATAATCGCCGTCTTGAGCCTCTAATGATTTATCGATAACTACCAAGTCGCCATCATTAATGCCGGCATCCTTCATGGAATCGCCAGATACTTTAGCATAAAAAGTAGTTTCTGTGTGGAATATTAAAGCTTTGTTCAAGTCTATCGATTCAGTCAAATAGTCTTGAGCAGGACTGGGAAATCCAGCTTTAATGCCACCATCAACATACGGAAGGTTTAGCTCGGATGTAAGGTCGGCCGAGTAGATATGTAGCTTTACTTCTTCTTTCATGGCACAAAGATAAAAGAAGTTGGCGAATTTTTAGAACGATAGTGCCAATATGTCTCTATTTATATCTCAAAAATAACGATTATTCATCGTTTAAGGAAACGAATTCTGTTCTGCAATCGTCGTCTGCATGTCCTAAACACGCTCTGCGCAGAGTCTGCTTAGGAGCTGCACAGAGTCTGTACAGGAGCTACACAGAGCCTACGCAGAAGATGCCGAATATAGATAATTATCTGAACAACAATGAAGTGTGTGCTTCCTCGCGCGTGCGCGTAAGAGAAGAGAAGAATAGAGAAGAGAAGAATCATCATCAAAAGAAGATGAAGAACAATCATTTCGATGAGTTACTCCGCCCCTTCGCCCAAAGCAATTTGGAATGAGCGCGAAGCATATTGGTTTGAGCCCACAGCTTAGCAATCGTTTGCTGCGAGCATAGCACTCGTATGCTGCGTGGGGAAGATTGATTTGCTGCGTGGTTGTGTGCGATTACTTCATATTACCGTTAACAACTGGAACTGTCATAGGTCTACCAGCATTGGTTGTATAGCTATAAGAACCTAATCTCTGAGGATTATCTATTGTAACAACCTGGTCATTGTAGAAATTTTCTCCTGCTGTTCATTTTTAATCATGCACAAAAATAATGATTATCGGGGAATTACACCAATTTATCCCCCCGTTTAATTACACTGTTTGAGGAATATAAAAAAGGCTGCACACCGAAGTGCAGCCTTTTAAAGATTATTTTTTTGATGCGGATTGTCCATTAAGGTGCAACCGGAGCTTTGAACTCCGGCCAAATGCCACTGCCCGGAGTCCACGACCAGCGGTAGGCTTTGTAAGTATTATAATTACCTTTGCTTACATAGGAACTCTTCGGTGACGTAGTATTCATAGCATCGAACGCCGTTTCGATAGACGTATTCAGGTCATCAACCGCTGATTCAGTAAGGTCAGTACCCGTCGCAGAATCAAAAACATCGTTAGTGCCGTTAGTGGCGCTACCAGAATTAACACCAACACAGGCAGTATATGCATTATCCTCATTATCCTCATCTCTCTTTACAGTGTATGAACCATACACACCGGACAATTGTCTATCTTGATAACCCACGATGCCGCCGGGGTTTCTGGAACCAGTCAATGTTACCTTGGCATTAAGGTTTCTGCAACCAATCACATAACTCTTGGAATCATTGCCCACATCATCACCTTTTATGAGTCCCACGATGCCACCGGTGCCATCATAGCCAGAACCAACAATTTCGCCCTCATTGGTACAACCTATGGTACATGCGTAAGCAGCCATTTGTCCCACAATGCCACCGGAAGCTTCACCCATAACGGTAGCCTCGTTGGTACATTCTTCTATGTAACAATTGCTCCAACCGACAATACCTCCGACAAGATTAATCCCTTCGATAGTACCCTCAGCTATACAGTTGGTAACAGAAGCGAAGTAGGAGGTACCGGATTTTTTAAGTTCTCCTACTATACCACCAACACGGCTGCGGCCATCTATCGTACCATTAAAGCGGCTATTGGTAATCTTTCCAGGTTCACCAGGAGACAAACTTCCGACCAATCCGCCCATAATTCCTGAGTCCGCACCATTAGCCAAGCATTTCAGCGTACTGTTGGTTACATGGCAATTCTCGAAATTGGCTCTTGAACCACCGGAAATGACACCAACGTATCCGCCACCGCCAATAGCATCACCAGCTTTACCCACAACAATCTTTGCGCCATCGAACTTCAAATCTTTAATGGTAACTTCACCACTATATCCTATAAAGCCTTGATAGTTTGAAGTGTTGGTCTTGTTTACAATATACATGTTGCTGATGATCTTATTATTTCCATCGATGTTGCCTTTATAATTTGTATTTATAGTCGAATTATTTCCCACCGGTGTCCAGTTGCCTTTGTCGGGCAAGCCGTTAGCGTCCAAAGTAATGCCGTCTGTGGGGAGAGTAATGTTATCGCCCAGTTTCAGGTTTACGGACAGGTCTTCTGTTGCCATTTCTGCCCATTTGTAGAGGCCGATGGCATTGTGGGCGATGACGGTGTTGGGGGCGGCATCATCAATTTTATAGGCCATCTTCAGGTCACTACTACCCTTGCTTACCTTATACATCTTGCTAGCATCCAATTTCAAATCGGAAAGTGGGGCAGCGTCGTAATAAGTATCACCCGAAAAGACATACGACAAGCCGATGTACCAACCGCTAACTTTTGCATCGGTAGGCGAAACGGCAAAATAGACAGTCAGCTTACCCGATTCATCGAACTGCACCTTCTGCGCATCTTCGGTAGGAGTTGAGTACATGGCTTCTGCCTGGGTGCGCAACTCTACAACAGCCTCCAGTCTGGCATACTGGTCGTTCTCCAGAGTAATCTCCACCACCGATGTCAGGTGTTCGAAGCTCAAGTTCAAGTCATCGGTAGCATCGCCTGCATTTACCTCCAACTCGGCAGTCATCTGCATGTAGTTGCCTACATTCGCTTTGGTTCCGCTTTGTACTGAAAGCTCGCCTGCTGCTGTAGCCGGATAGGTGGCAGTAATGATACCGGCGGTTGCGAATGTTTCGGGAAAATCGCCATTGTTATTGTCATATACAAAATTATTGCCTTCCTGCCATTCGAAAGTATAAGACTTTTCGTCAATCGTCAAAGCAAAGGCATCGCCTGTGCTCCAAGACAACTTGGTTTTACCATCTTCGCTTTCGCCCAAGGCCAAACGCGACACATTACCAATGCTAGCACGGATAACCACCGGCTTGGTGTTGGTCTGTTCCTGTACCAGCAGCTCGTCATCGTTGTTACAAGCTGTAAAGCCGCCCATCCCTATCAGGGCCAGCACTAATAAAAGCAAATTCTTCTTCATGATTCGTACAGTTTTAATCGGTTAAATCCAAGGAGTGTCATCCAAAGGCGCAGGGTCGCTCAAAACAAATCCTTGTTCCACTTCCAC
>JAZNKR010000039.1:0-12955 GCA_045578665.1 Bacteroidaceae bacterium
GCATGAGTCGTGCCATTGCCACCCACACAGTATGCCTTGAACCACATTGTCTCGCCCAAGTAGTAGGCGGTGTTGTCGAAGTGCAAGTACACTCTCTCTTGCGGAAACAGCTGGTTCACCATTATTGCTCGCATGGCAAGGGTATCCAATGGGGATTGGGCAAATGCGGCTGTGCTGACGAACAGCAGCAGTGCGAGGGTATGTAGCAGTTTTCGTAGCATAGTTGTTGTTTAGGAACATAGTGCAAAAATAATACATCCCATACAAAAAACATGGGGGAAATTCCCTATTATTTTGGGGAAAATCCCTATTCCTTGCTATAGGGATTATCAGAAAACAAAAATGCAGGGGATATATCTTCCATTGCCGATATATCCCCTGCTTGGGTGTAGTTTATTGATATTTTTACTTAACCTCTACAAGCTGCAGTGCAAGGCTTGAGTATTCTGTCTTCAGAAGGTTTCTCATAGCGAGTCCCTCTTCCATCAGCATCTTGCCGCTGAATATCTTGCCGTCTACAGCGCAAGGCTTCTTCTCGTTTACGGGTGTGAGGTCTTTTACCTTGTATTTCTTGTTTGCGTCGAGACCTGCCATCTTCACAACGGGGATGATTGAGTTGATGAAGTGTGCTGTCTTGTATGCATAGAATACTGCTTCGTTCTGTTCGGGTGTAACGTACATGAGCGATGCAAGACCTTTGTTGTCGTAAGGTGAAACGAGACGGTAGAGGTCGCCGAACTGCACTACGGGACGGATGCTCTTGTAGGCTGCGATGGCGCGTTTTGCAAATGCTTTGTCTTTCTCTGACATATCCTTGGGCTGAATCTCCATACCCAGACGGCCTGACATTGCAACGTCGAAACGGAACTTCAAGGGTACTGTACGGCCTGTCTGGTGGTTCTTGTCGGCACTTACGTGTGATGCCATTGCAATGGCGGGGTAGAATGTCGATACGCCCCACTGCAGGTAGATGCGCTGCAATGCGTCAGTGTCGTCGCTTGTCCAGAATTCGTTGAAGTAGGGGAGGAAACCGTAGTTTACACGGCCGCCACCACCGGCACATGCCTGCATAACGAGCTTGGGATATTTGGCGCGGATGCGCTCGCATACCTTGCGCAGACCGCGGTGATACTCAATGTAGATGTGAGACTGCTTGTCTTTGGGCAGATAGTATGAACCGTAGTCCTGTACAGAGCAGTTTGCGTCCCACTTCATGTACTTGATTTCGGGGAAGTTGGTCATGAGTGAATCTACAACGCCAAATACAAAGTCCTGAACTTCGGGGTTGGAGAGGTCGAGGATTACCTGTGTGCCGCCGCGGCCTGTAGATACGGGACGGTTGTCGACGCGGAGAATCCACTTGGGCTTGTTCTCGAAGAGCTCGCTCTTGGTGTTGGAGCTTTCGGGCTCAATCCAGATACCGAACTTGATGTTGTGTTTCTTTGCAGATGCGATGAGACCGCCGATGCCTTCGGGCAGTTTCTCTTTGCATACCATCCAGTCGCCGAGTGAAGATGAACCGTTGTTGCGGGGGTATTTGTCGCCGAACCAGCCGTCGTCCATTACGAAAAGTTCACCACCGATGGCTGAGAACTCCTTCATCATGTTGTCCATCTCTTTCTGGTTTACATTGAAGTAAACACCTTCCCAGCTGTTGAGGAGAATATCCTCGGCAACATCGCCTTCCCACAGTTTGTATTTGCGTGCCCAGCGGTGGAATGCGCGGCTTACACCGCCCTTACCTGTGGTGCTGTATGTCATGCAGAATTCGGGAGTGGTGAATGTCTCGTTCTTTTCGAGCTTGTAGAAAGAGGTCTCTTCGTTGATGCCGGCGCTCACTGAAAGTGCTGTGTTTGATGCGATTACCTTGATGAGGTAGTTACCTGTCCATGCAAGAGTTCCTGCAAATACGTGGCCTGTCTCCTCGCCGGGCTTGCCGTCCATTGAGATAAGGAATGAGGGATTGTCCTGCTCGGTGTTGCACATACCGTCCTTGTTTGAGATTGTCTTCTGGCCGTTTGTCAACTGCTCTTCGGCCATTGTGTGCTCCGAGCCCCAGAAGCCGTGGAAGTGTGTCATCCAGTTGTCGGCACGCTGCAAGGGGAAGAATGCCGAAGCGAAGCGGTAGAGGGTTACGGGCTTTTTGCCTTTGTTCTCAATCTCCACCCATGTAGAGATGATGTCTGTGCCTTTGTATGCTTTGAAGAGCTGTTTTACAACGAAGGGATATACTTTGTCCTTCATGGTAATTTCGGTAATGTCGCCATCCTCTGCGCTGAACTGGCGTACGCCTGTTACTGCGAGGTCGAGTGTCATGTTGCCATCGTTGTGCTGAACTGCGATAGCCTTTTCGTTGGCTGTCTTAAGGCCGAATGCAGGGTAGCTCTCTACGTCGAGCGCGAGGCCTGAGTCGAAGATGCCCTGAACATCGCTCTGCTCGATGCGTGCACCGTAGTACTGATACTTGGGCCTTTCGCCTTCTGTTGCTGTAACGAGCAAAGAGGTCTTTGCTGTTGAGATAAGGTAGTTCTCGGCATTTGCCACGCCTGCTGCGAGCAGCAGGGAGAAGAACATAAATAGTTTTTTCATGGTATAAATTTTATTGAAAATATTGCTTATTTTTTGATTGGTGATGGCTCTACACCCTGGAAGGTCATTCTTACGGGATTGATGTGTCCGTTTTTGTCGAATGTCATCTTGTCGATGCAGGTTACGCGGTAGTTGCCGTTTGTTTCGCCGAGGGGACGACGGTGGTATACTATGTAGTATTCGTCGGTCTCAGGCTTTATTATAACTGAGTGGTGGCCTGCACCGCGTGCAACGGTTGAGTCCTGCTGGAGGATTTTTGCTTCGCGGTTGAAGGGGCCGAATGGTGAGTCGGCAATGGCGTATGCCACAGAGTAGTCGGGTCCTGTCCAGCCGCCTTCGCTCCACATGAAGTAGTATTTGCCATCTTTCTTGAACATGAAGGGACCCTCGACGTAGTTCTTGGGGGTTACCTCCTTGTACAGTGTGCCGTCTTCGAAAGGAACTATCGACTTGAAGTCGTTGCTCAGTCTAACCATGTTGCAGTGTCCCCAGCCGCCGTAGTACATGTAGTATGTGCTGTCGTTGTCGCGGAACACGAACTGGTCGATGGGTTGTGCGTGGTTTACGATTGTATCGATAAGTGCTTTGCCCAAAAGGTCTTTGTAGGGACCCTCGGGCTTGTCTGCTACTGCAACACCGATACCGCCGGGCTGTCCGTTCTTCTGTATGTTGTTGGCACCGAAGAAGAAGTAGTATTTTCCATCTTTCGAAATCACCGAGGGTGCCCACATTGCGTTTGTCGCCCATTTTACTTCGGTGGTGTCTATGATGCGTGGGTGCTTTTCCCATGTTACAAGGTCTTTTGACGAGAAGCAATCGAAGAATACCTGTTCGTGGAAGGGTTTGCTCCATGTGGGGTATATCCAATATGTGTCGTCGTAGATGATTCCTTCGGGGTCGGCATACCAGCCTTCGAAGAGGGGATTGCCGCTTGTAATTGTCTCTTCCTTGCCTGCATTTGTGGTGCATGCCGCAAAGACGAGCAGCATGATTATTGATGCTATTGATATGTTTTTCATCTTTTTTACTGCAAGAGGCTGCTCAACAAATATACTTTGCCAAACAGCCTCTTGTCTTTTTATCTGATTGTTATTGTAGTGTAGTTGTTACTTGGCAACCTTCTCCAAACGCTTGAGGATAGCGAAGATGAAGATAGCTGCAACAAGACAGATTGCGATGAGAACACCCCAAACCACTGTGAGCGAAGCACCCCACATGAGGGCGGGAATTGCCACGAGGAAGTTACCGATGGCGGTAGCTACGAACCAGCCACCCATCATCATACCTGCGTATTTGGGAGGAGCAACCTTTGTTACGAATGAGATGCCGATGGGTGAAAGCAACAACTCAGCAAATGTGAGCACGAGGTATGTCGAAATCAACCAGTTGGGTGAAACGTCTGCCATGTGTATGGGCTGTCCATCTCCTGTAAATTCGGGAGCGGGCAAGCCGAGTGAACCTACTGTGAGCAATACGTATGCTGCACCGGCTACCAACATACCCAAACCAATCTTCATGGGTGAAGAGGGCTCTTTGCCTTTCTTTGCCAATGCGCTGAAGATGGCGATAGATACGGGGGTGAGCATTACTACGAAGCAAGCATTGAACTGCTGGAAGATAGGTGCGCTGACCTCTGTTGTTTCGGGAAGTGTGCTGTATTTGTAGAAGAGACCGCCGATAGCTGCCAGAACGATGGCACCTGCGATGCTCTTGCCTTTGCCTGTCTTGCTCTGGAAGAGACCGAAGAGACCGTAAACAAGGAAGATGCAGAATACGAGGTTCACTACGTCGAATGCCATGCTCTCGATACCTGTAGAGGATGTTGCGGTGTAGTCACGTGCAAAGAATGTCAATGTTGAACCGTTCTGGTGGAATGCCATCCAGAAGAAGATTACCACTGCAAATACAAGAATGAGGGCAACGATGCGCTCTTTTGTCTCAGCGGGTGTAAGTTCTTTTACATTGCTGTCGCCGGCTGCTGCTGATGCCTTGCTGCGGTCGGTGTGGGCAAATGTGCTGCGGAATGCGTAGTAAACAGCGATTGATGCAATCAATGAAAGGCAGGCTACGCCGAATGCGAAGTGGTAAGAGTCAGCTTCGCTTACGCCGAGTGAGGTCTGTGCCCACTTCATGATTTCGATGGCTGCTGTGGGAGCGAACATCGCACCGATGTTGATTGCCATGTAGAATACGCTGAAACCTGCGTCGCGCTTGTCGGCATATTTGGGATCGTCGTAGAGGTTACCTACCATTACCTGTAAGTTGCCTTTGAAAAGACCGGTACCGACAGAGATGAGCAACAATGCACCGCCCATGGCGATGATTGCCAATGTGTTTGCACCCAAGGGGAGTGCGAGGAGCACGTATCCCAAGAACATGATTGAGATACCGATTGTTACCATTTTACCGTAACCCAACTTGTCGGCTGCAATACCGCCGAAGAGAGGCATAAAGTAAACAAGACCCAGGAATGTTGAGTAGATTGATGCTGCGGCAGCGGCTGAGAAACCGAAGTTTGCCTGCAAGAATAACACGAATACGGCGAGCATGGTGTAGTATCCGAAACGCTCACCTGTGTTGGCCAAAGCCAAGGCGTATAAGCCTTTAGGTTGTCCTTCAAACATAGATTAAATTGATTTATTTAGTTAATATTATTATTGCTCAGGTCGGGTGTCTTGCATAGTTTTATTGCGGTAACACAAAGATAACAAAAGGCGTGAGACAACAAATCAATCTCGCTTGAATTTGTTGTCCGAGCCGCATCCTATCTTCGCGACTTTTCGCAAAGATACGAAGTTTTTGTGTAAAATATGGTATTTTAGACAAATATATGTGCAATAAGCCCGAAATTCGGCTTGTTTCTGTACACGTTTTACCGTTCGAGTTCGCGCGCAAGGTAGGGTGCTGTGAGCCCAATGCCTGCTTCGGCAACCTCTTCGGGGGTGCCTGTGGCGACGATTTGTCCACCTTCGCGTCCCCCTTCGGGACCCATGTCTATTATGTGGTCGGCAAGTTTTATCACATCGAGGTTGTGCTCGATGATTATGACGGTGTTCCCTTTGTCTACCAGACGGTTGACTACATTCATAAGCACTCTGATGTCCTCGAAATGGAGTCCGGTGGTGGGCTCGTCGAGCAGATAGAGCGTCTTTCCAGTGTCGCGTTTGGAGAGCTCTGTGGCGAGTTTCACTCGCTGGCTCTCGCCTCCCGAAAGGGTGGTGGAGGGCTGTCCTAATTTTATGTATCCGAGTCCCACCTCTTGCAGGACTTTTATTTTGTTGAGTATGGTGGGGACATTCTCGAAGAACTCTACAGCCATGTTTATTGTCATGTCGAGTACGTCGGCTATGGATTTTCCTTTGTAGCGCACTTCGAGCGTCTCGCGGTTGTAGCGTTTGCCGTGGCACACTTCGCAGGGTACCATTACATCGGGTAGGAAGTTCATTTCCAGTGTCTTGTAACCGTTTCCACCGCAGGCATCGCATCTGCCGCCCGAGACGTTGAATGAGAAGCGTCCCGCTTTGTATCCGCGGATTTTTGCTTCGGGAAGCTCCACGAAGAGGTTTCGTATGTCGGAGAATACGCCCGTGTATGTGGCAGGGTTGGAGCGCGGTGTGCGACCGAGAGGTGATTGGTCTACATTTACAATCTTGTCGATATTCTCTATCCCTTCTATGCTGTCGTATGGCAGGGGTTGTTGCAGCGAACGGTAGAAGTGTTGCGAGAGAATGGGTTGCAGGGTGCTGTTTATGAGTGTGGATTTTCCGCCGCCCGATACGCCTGTTATGCAAATCAGCTTACCCAACGGGAATTCGGCATCGATGTTCTTGAGGTTGTTGCCGCGTGCTCCGAATATCTTTATGCTCTTGCCGTTGCCGGGACGACGTTCGGCAGGTACCTCTATCTTGCGGGTGTTGTTGAGGTAACCGGCTGTGAGTGTATCACTTTTGAGCAGTTCGGCAGGTGTTCCCTGGAATACCACGTTGCCTCCTTTGCGCCCCGCGCCTGGTCCGAGGTCTACTATGTAGTCGGAATTTATCATTATGTCGCGGTCGTGCTCTACGACAACTACGGTGTTCCCGTTGTCGCGCAGGGTCTTCAGCGAGTTTATGAGCCGGTCGTTGTCGCGTGAGTGGAGTCCTATGCTGGGCTCATCGAGTATGTAGAGTACGTTCACAAGCTGCGAACCCGCCTGTGTGGCAAGTCTGATGCGCTGCCCTTCGCCACCCGACAGCGATGCTGAAGAACGGTTGAGCGATAGGTAGCCGAGTCCTACATCGAGCAGGAACTTCAGTCTCGATACAATCTCCTTGAGTATCTCTTCGGCAATGGTGCGCTGCTTGGGGGTGAGATGCTTGTCGAGGTCGAGCAGCCATGTGTAGAGTTCGGATATGTCCATCGTGGCAAGTTCGTGTATGTTCTTGCCGTTAAGACGATAGTGAAGCGCTTCGCGGTTGAGACGTGTGCCTCCACATTCGGGGCAAGCCTTTGTTACGGAAAACTGCTCTGCCCAGCGTTGCTCTTTTGCCGATGCTCCGGCATCGTACTGCATTTGTATGTATTTTACAAGTCCGTCGTAGGTGGTGAACCCTTCGAATATGGCTTCGCTGCCGGTGGAGTTCAGGGGCACCGGCGAACCGTAAAGCACTTCGTCTATAGCCTCTTCGGGCAGCTCGGCAACGGGTGTCTCGAGGTCGGCATCGTAGCGGTGCAGTATGGTCTCTATCTGTTTGAAGATTGTAGACTTCTTGTATTTACCCAATGGGGCGAGCGCTCCTTCGTAAATGGAGAGCGTCTTGTCGGGGATGATTTTCTCTTCGTCGACCTGTGTTACGACGCCGAGACCTTTGCACTTGTGGCAGAAACCCTGAGGAGAGTTGAACGAGAAGTTGTGAGGGTCGGGCTCGTTGTAGGCTATGCCCGTTACGGGACACATGAGCCTTTTAGAGTAGTATCTCACTTCGCCCGACGGCATTTCCATCAGCATTATCAGTCCGTTTCCCTGGTGCATGGCTATCTTCAGACTCTCTTTCAGACGTTGTGTGTCGGCTGCATCAACTGCAAGTTTGTCTATGACCACCTCTATGCTGTGGTTTTTGTAGCGTTCGAGTGCCATGCCGTGTGTCATTTCGCGCAATTCGCCGTCGACACGCACGTTGAGATAGCCCTTGCGCATCATCTGTTCGAACAGCTCCTTGTAGTGTCCCTTGCGGGATTTCACAAGTGGGGCAAGCATGTATATGCGCTTGCCGTCGTAGTCCTTGAGTATGAGGTCGAGAACCTGCTCTTCGGTGTATTTCACCATCTTCTCACCCGAGAGGTATGAGTAGGCATCTGCCACACGCGAAAAGAGCAGTCGCATGTAGTCGTATATTTCGGTGGTGGTTCCTACCGTCGAGCGGGGGTTCTTGTTGGTTGTCTTCTGTTCTATTGATATGACAGGAGAGAGACCTGTTATCTCGTCCACGTCGGGGCGTTCCATGCCGCCGAGGAAGTTGCGGGCATAGGTCGAGAATGTTTCCAGATAGCGGCGTTGTCCTTCGGCAAAGATTGTGTCGAAGGCAAGCGACGATTTTCCGCTGCCGCTCAGTCCGGTGATGACGGTGAGTGCATCGTGGGGTATCTGCACGTCAATGTTCTTGAGGTTGTGCACACGTGCGCCCCAGACTTCTATTCTTCCATTGTTCTCTTCCACGTTCTCTTCCGATTAGTTGTTGGCAGATTCTTCTATGTAGCCTCTGAGCAGGTTGACCGCCTGGCGTATGTTGTAGTTGATGCCGTCGGCTCCTTTGGCCTGCACCACAACATAATAGACTCCGTCTTTCACGGGGGAGCCTTTGTAGGTGCCGTCCCATCCGCAGGTCTCACATTCCATTTCATCGATACCCCATTTGTGGAGCTGTTGTCCCCAACGGTTGTATATGGCAGCCGAGAATGAGATTATGGATTTTACTTCGAATACGTTGAAGTAGTCGTTTATACCGTCGCCGTTGGGCGAGAAGGCATTGGGTACTTTCAGTGAAGATTCGCTGATGACTATCTGAAAGGGCTCGTATTCGTATTCGAGGACAAGCTTTTCGTTTGTCTTGTGCGAATAGGTTACATAGAGCTGTACCATGAATGAGCCGGCTTCTTCGAATTCGTAGTCTACATCCTTGTCGTAGCGTGTGAGGAATGGTGTCTGCTCTTCGTCGCGTGTGAAGCGCCATGTGCAGACGCAGGTGTAGTCTTCATACTCCTCGGCATTTGCCATGAAGCGTGCTTTCAATGGTGCTTCGCCTGTGTAGGTGTCGCTCTCGGAGAGCAATGTCTCTTCGCCGTTCTTGTCGGTGATGCTTGCCTCTGGTACAGGTGCCTCTATCAGCGATTGGGCATTGGCGCTTTGCAGTGCCGGAACCAACAGTGCCAACAGTGCGAATAGGTATCTGTTTATGTTTGCTCTTATCTTGTTTCTCATCTTTTCTTATTATTCAAGTCTTTTTATTCAAGGTCTGTTTCTATTATAGAACGCGGTTTTTGCAAAGATAGTGCTTTTTTGCGAAAATAGTTGCAAACCTTGCGCGCGTAGTGGCGAGTTTTCTTATCTATCGGTTTTTTCGATAGATGCTATCGCTAAAATCGAATATTTGACATGGATATTATTGTAATAATATAAGTAACTTTGCGCAGTTTATTAAAATAATAACTTAAAACTTATAAAAACCGACAAATTATGTTTAAAAATTTCGCAGGCTTTTCAGTCTTGGAAAAAATCCAGAAGGACAAGCAGGAAAAAAAGAAAAAACAGATTCCTGCCAAGCTGGTCAAGATTCTGGTAATTACAATCATCAGTATTGTAGTTGCAATGTTGCCCAACGAGACTTTCGGTATCGAGGGGTTGACAGACATTCATCAGCGCATCATTTCACTCTTTGTGTTTGCTGCTTTAATGTGGCTCACCGAGGCTATGCCCTCATGGGTAACTTCAATGGTTGTGGTAACAGTGATGTTGTTCACTGTCTCTACAAGTGCATTCAGTTTTCTGCGTCCCGCGGATGAGGCAGTTGCTGCCGGATTGGTGCCTTTCAAGAGCATTATGGCTTGTTTTGCCAACCCTACCATCATGCTCTTCATCGGTGGATTCGTGCTTGCCATCGGATTGACAAAGGTAAAACTCGATGTTGCTCTTGCTCGTTTCCTTTTGAAGCCTTTCGGCACACGTTCTGAGATTGTTTTGCTCGGCTTCATTCTTGTAACAGCTATTTTCTCGGCTTTTGTAAGTAACACAGCTACAGCTGCCATGATGTTGGCATTCCTTACACCTGTGCTACGTTCATTGCCTGCCGACGGTAAAGGACGTATCGCTCTTGCCTTGGCAATTCCTATCGGTGCCAACCTCGGTGGTATGATGACCCCCATCGGTACCCCTCCCAATATGATTGCTCTCGACTATCTTTCATCTATTGGCATGGGCATCAGCTTCGTTGACTGGACCATCAAGATGGCTCCTTTCGTATTGGTACTTCTCTTCCTCGCATGGCTTTTGCTCCGTTTCTTGTTTCCCTTCAAACAGAAGAACATTGAAATTAAGATTGAGGGCGATATAGAGTGGAACTTCCACACATGGTCGGTGATTGCAGCTTTTGCAGTAACAATCTTCATGTGGATGTTCGGTACAGACCTTTGGGGTGTTGATACCAACGTAGTAGCCATGTTGCCTATCGCTATCTTCTGTGCAACAGGTATCCTTACACGTCGCGACCTCGAGGAGATCAACTGGAGTGTTCTGTGGATGGTTGCCGGTGGTTTCGCACTCGGTGTTGCTCTTAACTACAAGGGCGCAGGTTGCGAGAGCTTGAGCAACTTGATTGTAAGCTCAGTTCCCTTCGGTAATTTCTCACCCATTGCTGTGATGATTCTCGCAGGTCTCATCTGCTTCGGCTTCTCTAACTTTATCTCTCACTCTGCTGCAACATCTTTGCTGGTTCCCGTACTCGGTGTTGTTGCTGTAGGTATGTCAGATGCCCTTTCTGCAGTAGGTGGTGCCCAGGCTATGTTGGTAGGTATTGCCATTGCATCTTCTGTATCAATGATTCTTCCCATCAGTACACCTCCCAATGCCATTGCACACTCAACCGGTTTCATCGATCAGAAGGATATGATGAAAGTAGGTATCATCGTAGGTCTTTTGGGTATTGTACTCGGCTATGCAATGTTGATATTTATCGGTTTCTAATGTAGAATCTACATAGGACTTTATATAGGATATAATTCCGCTTCGCAAACTTTTTTAGCAAAAAATAAGGTTTTGTGAGGCGGAATTATTATATTCGCCAACTGAAATTTGTTTATAGAACTACCCAAAAGCTTTGAAGAATGGAGTTGAGACAGTTGAAATATTTTGTGATGAGTGCCGAGTTTCTTAATTTCTCGGAGGCTGCAAAGCATCTTTTTATCACTCAGAGTACGCTGTCGCAGCAGATAAAGCAGTTGGAGTTTGAGCTTGGTTTCCCGCTCTTTCTCCGCAACAGCCGTCACATTGTGCTTACTGAGGCGGGTGAGGAGTTCCTGCCGTTTGCCAAAAAGACTATCCAGGATGCCGAGGATGGTGTGCAACGACTCTATGATTTGCAGAATGTGAAGGCGGGCACTTTGCGTGTGGGTGTTACCTACAGCCTCAGCTCGGTGCTCACAGAGGGGCTTCTCTGCTTCATGAGACAATATCCCGATGTGAAACTTGAGATCTGTTACGAGACAGTGAACCGTCTCCTCGAACTCTTGAAGGAGCGTAAGCTCGATTTCGTTCTCTCCTATAAGCCTGTTGTCGAGACTCCCGAGATTGATACGATTTCACTCTTCGAAAACTCTCTGTCGGCTGTTGTAAGTTGCAATCACAGCATGGCTTCAATGAAGAGCATAACACTCGAAGAACTGCAGGGCTATTCGCTTGTGTTGCCTTCGATGGAGTTGCAGGCCAGGATGATGCTCGAGAGGCTTATGCAGGGCAAGAGTTTCAAACTTTCTTCGCAGGTGGAGCTCAACGAGACCAACATTCTTTTGCAGATGGTTGCAACTGGCAACTACATCACCGTTCTCTCTTCTTCGGCAGTCTTCGGTAACAGTCGTTTCAAGGCTATTCCTCTGAGAGAACCTGGCAACAGGATGGAGGCGTCAATGCTTACACTGAAGGGTGCCTATCAGAAGGCTTCGGCAAGGGAGTTTATAAACATTTTGCTCGATACGGATGCTGTGAAGCGCAGGGCTATCATCAGTTTCGATTGATTGTGCTCTCTGTATCGCCTTGTTTGAATTATAATTTTGTGGAACTTGAAGCCACCAAGGCTTCCTAAATTTGTTGATTATGATTTGGTTGGTTATTTTGGCTGTATTGATTATCGGTTTTATCTTCATGTGTATCGGCAAGATGCGTACTGTCTCACGCAAGGAACGCGAGCGCCGTAATATAATCGATGAAATGGAGCTCCACGAACTTTTAGAACACTATAAGGATTTCGACGACTATATTTGATTTTTCAAAGGTTCAATTCTTCTTTTTGCTTTCCCGGGGGGGGATAACTGTTTGTTTTTTATTACTGTCCGGTAAACATGCTTAAGCCCTTAAGGTTCTATTCTTTAAGTTGCTACAAGCCCCATTGCTTCATTGATAGGTTCATTGCTTCATTGATGCGCATTAAGCTTTTAGGCAGACTGCGCCAATGACTTTTGGAAAGAGGCGAGGACTGTTTGAGTCCGCATTTATGCGGACGAGTTCCGCAGCCCCAAAAGTCATCAGCTGAGGCTGCCGTTAAGAAAGCGCCCATGCGCAGAGCTTTTTGGTTCTTTAGATAAAGCACTCGCGTTCGGCAATTTGCAAGCGAGCTTGCATTGCACTCACTAAACCGTGCTTTTTTGTCGGCACAAAAAGAACGTAAACTTTGTTTAAATCAATATAACTACAAACTGCCATTAAATATAAAACTGCTTAGCGAAAAACAATTAGAAATGTTTACCGGACAGTAATAATTTTAAATCAATGATTGGAACTCCCTCGCCCTGAGGGCACTCCCTCTTCAAGAGGGAGAATGTCATATATTAATAATTTTCAGCGATTTACATTCCTCCTCTTGAAGAGGAGGTGGATTCAAAAACTTGTTTTTGAAGACGGAGGAGTTCAAAATATAAGCAGAATAAAAATTTACCGGACACTAATAATTTGAAGACGGAGGAGTTTGAAAACCCGCGGAACAAGTTTGTTTTGCAATCCTGTATCCACTGTTTACTGCAAATATATATCAAATAGTGTTTGGCGGAGTTACCCCCCCCAATTTAACATTAATTAATACATAAAATGCAGTAACACCTCGAAACAACAAGTTCTCGATGACAC
>JAZNKR010000040.1:0-11500 GCA_045578665.1 Bacteroidaceae bacterium
AAAGCATAGCATATATTGATTTAAAATAAATGTGTCCAAAGATTAGCTTAAAGGGCAGGAACTTTTTAGAATAGTTTTTTATCCATTGAAGGATGGGGTGTACTTTTTAGGTATAATATCGCATAATCATTATATATTATAAGACTGAATTTTTATGTTTGCGGAAATAACATAAATGGTTTACAAGTATAATGCTTGTTACAACTTTACTTGTTTTATTCCCATAATAAAGTTATCGCTCCGGCTTGCCGGGGCGATAACGGTGATGTGTCTGATTTCTCTTGCAATTTTACTTTTTCTCTTTTCGCCGAGCCAATATCTTGATGGCTTTCTCTCTGTCTGACGAGAATGAGAAGGCTTCCAGTATCCTGTCGAAATCGTCTATATTCAACAATCGGGGTGCTACAACCTCCAGAACTTCCAGTTTGCTGTTGCTGAAGGAGAAGAGTGACAGGAGCCGTGCGCACTGTTTGCTGTTGAAGTAGCTGCCTATGCAGGCTACGCGTATGATGTCTATCTTGTTGTTGTCGAAAGATGACTTCTTGACAATTTCGTACATCATGGAGAAGTCTTTCTCGTTCATCACACGTGCACCGCGGCGCATATTGCGGGGGTGTTTCTTCATGCGCTGTTCGGGTGCCTCTTTTGCTCTACTCTCTTGGCTGTATGCCTGTTGCGGTACAGACAGTATGCTCATTGCCACTATGGCTATAAGCATCAGGTTCTTTATGCTTTTCATGATATAATGGTTTTAGTTGTCTCTGTTTGTAATGTCTGTTGCAAAGGTAGTGTATGGCTTTTGTATGGACAAGGGTAAATTCCCTATTTCTGCGGGGAATTTCCCTATTCTGTGTGGGGAATTCCCTCCGGCTCTTTCTTAAGCTCTTCGATGAAGGCAAGGGCGGTCTCTATGTTCCTTACGTTCTCTACTATGATTGAACGGCGTGCGTTGCTCTCGCGCATCAGGCATTTGAATTGGCTTGTGTTCATGTTGAAGAGTATCTTGGCAAAAAGGTCGCTCTCGTAGAAAGGGCTGTCGCTGCCTACAAGCTGCAGGTTCATCTTGCCGGCTTTCAACTGTATCTTCTCTATACCAAGCTCTTTTGCCTTGTGGCGCATGGCTACGGTGCGGATAAGTTCCTCGGCTTCGCGCGGAATCTCCTTACCGAAGCGGTCGAGCATCTTGTCGCGGAATTTTGCGAGGTCGGCATCGTTGGTTATCGAGTCGAGTTCGCGGTAGAGGAGTATGCGTTCGTTGCTGTCGGGGACGTATGTGGAGGGGAAGAGCAGTTCGAGGTCGCTCTCTATGAGACATTCGCTTACGTAGCCGTTGTCGCCGGTGGTGGGTTCATCGGGCAGTATATTGGCAAATTCTTCGTTCTTCAGTTCTCTCATGGCTTCGGCGAGAATCTTCTGGTAGGTCTCGTAGCCGAGGTCGGCGATGAATCCGCTCTGCTCGGCTCCGAGCAGGTTGCCTGCGCCGCGTATGTCCAGGTCCTGCATGGCTATGTTAATGCCGCTGCCGAGCTCGCTGAAGCTCTCGATGGCTTCGAGACGGCGGCGCGAGTCGGTGGGGAGCGCATCTTTGGGCGGGGCAAGCAGATAGCAGAAGGCTTTGCGCTTGCCGCGTCCCACACGACCGCGCATCTGGTGCAGGTCGCTCAGACCGAAGTTCTGTGCCTGGTTGATGATGATGGTGTTGGCGTTGGGTATGTCTATGCCGTTTTCTATGATGGAGGTGGCTATGAGTATATCGTAGTCGTGGTTCATGAAGTCGAAGATCTTCTTTTCCAACTCTTCGGGCGACATCTGTCCGTGGCCTATGCAGACGCGGGCATCGGGGATGTGTTTGTTTATCATGCGCTCTATTTCGGGCATGTTCGATATGCGGTTGTTGATGAAGAAGACCTGTCCGTTGCGGCTGAGTTCAAAATTTATTGCCTCCTTTATGCTCTCGGCATCGAAGCGCATTATCTCTGTGTGGATGGGGTAGCGGTTGGGCGGCGGTGTCTGTATGATGGAGAGGTCGCGCGCTCCCATTATAGAGAATTGCAGCGTGCGGGGAATGGGGGTGGCTGTCATGGTAAGGGTGTCTATGTTCACCTTCAGTTGTCGTAGTTTCTCTTTCACTGCCACACCGAACTTCTGCTCCTCATCTATGATGAGTAGCCCTATGTCCTTGAACTTTACATCCTTACCTGTGAGACGGTGGGTGCCTATTATTATATCTATCTTGCCCTCTTCGAGCTCCTTGAGTATGCGGCGGCTATCCTTTGCGCTGCGGGCACGGCTCAGGTACTCTATTGTGCAGGGGAAATCCTTGAGCCTCTCTTTGAATGTGAGATAGTGCTGGTAGGCGAGTACGGTTGTGGGCACAAGCACTGCTACCTGTTTGCTGTCGGTTACGGCTTTGAAGGCGGCGCGTATGGCAACCTCGGTCTTTCCGAATCCAACATCGCCACAGATGAGACGATCCATCGGGCGGGTGCGCTCCATATCCTGCTTTACGTCGTTGGTGGCTTTCTGCTGGTCGGGGGTGTCTTCGTATATGAAGCTTGCCTCCAGTTCGTGCTGCAGGTAGGTGTCGGGGGAGTAGGCGAATCCCTCTTTGCCGGCTCTTTCGGAGTAGAGTTTTATGAGGTCGCGGGCAATGTCCTTTATCTTTTTCTTCGTGCGCTCTTTTATGCGTTCCCATGCGCCGGTGCCCAGTTTGCTTATTGTGGGAGCCTCACCCTCCTTGCCTTTGTACTTCGATATCTTGTGCAGGTTGTGGATGGAGACGAATACAATGTCGTCGTTCTTGTAAAATAGTTTTATCGCTTCCTGGGTGGAATTTCCGCTGGGGATGCGGGCAAGTCCGCCGAATTTTCCTATGCCGTGGTCGATGTGTACAACGTAGTCGCCTATGCGGAATTCGCTCAGTTCCTTCAGGGTGAGTGCTGCCTTGCCGCCCCGTGCACGGTCGCTGCGCAGACGGTAGTTGTGGAAACGGCCGAAGAGCTGGTGGTCGGTGATGAGTGCCAGGTGCAGTGTGTTGTCTATGTATCCGGCATGTATCGTGCGGTTGGTGGCGGTGAAGGTTATTTCGTCGCCGCGTTCGTCGAAGATGGTCTTCAGGCGTTGTGCCTGCCGGGCATCGTCGGTGAGCAGTATTATCTTGTAGTTGCGGCTCAGATACTCTTTGAATTTGCTGCTTACAAGGTCAAACTCCTTGTGGAAGAGCGGTTGGGGTGTGGTGTCAAATTTTATTGTCGTTCCCTCTTCGTCTCTTCCGCCGGACTGTGCCTCTATTTCCCACTGTGTGGAGGATTGCAGGTAGCGTTGCATCTCTGCGGCAGACATCAGGTCGGGGAATTCGGGCAGTTCCTCTTCGGAGAGGCGTGCCTGGAGCGAGTAGCCTTCGCTCTTTGTCTTCTCTATGCGGTCTTTTACAAAGGCAAAGTCTTTGGCAATATATATAGTGCCGCGAGGCAGGAACGAGGTTATGGGGACATTATCTGCCGAGGTCAGTCTGGGGACGATGGCTATTTCGTCCACGCGCTCTTTGGATAGCTGTGTCTCGAGCTCGAATGTGCGGATGCTCTCCACCTCGTTGCCGAAAAAGTCGATGCGGTAGGGATATTCCGAGGAGTATGAGTATATGTCCAGAAGGCTGCCTCGTGTGGCATATTCGCCGGGTTCGTAGACGTAGGGTACCTCTTTGAATCCGAGTTTGGCGAGCCTCTTCTCCATCTCGTCGCGCGATATTGTGCTGCCTATGGAGAGTTGCAGAGTGTTCTCCTCCATTCCCGACTGCGACACCACCTTTTCGGCTACCGCTTCGGGGTGGGTTACGATGACGGTGCCTTGTCTCTTGCTCTTGCTCGAAAGGCGGCTCATCACCTCGGTGCGCAGTATGCGGTTGGCATCGTCTTCGTGTCCGTATCTGAGTGCGCGTTTGTAGGAGGAGGGGAAGAACAGGACTCTCTTTTCGCCACACAGCTGCACAAGGTCGTGGTAGAAATATCCCGCCTCCTCGGCGTCGTTCATTACGATGAATAGTGTCTGCTTCTCTTGCCGCTTCATGTATCCTGCCACGACAATTGCTGCGCTGCTTGCAGTGAGCCCGCATAGTTTTGCCTTGCCTTTGAACTTTTCGTCGGTAAGCCGCGAGAGTGCTTCCACTCCGGGGTGTGATGCGTATATGTCTTGTAATTCGCTTATCTCCATGATGCCTTTGTTTGATGCAAATTTACTCCATTTCCGGCATATATCTGCATCGGATGTCGCGTAAAAATGCTTTTGTCTGTGGTCGGGCTGTGCTTTTTGCGGCTTTTTAGTTTTTTTTATTTGCATAATGTGCGAAATGCAAGTAAAAATAGCTAAATTTGCGATTATTTACAAGATTTAGAATTGGCGATATTCAAATATGGCGAAGAGTGATAGCGTAATAGTCATACCGACATACAACGAGAAGGAGAATATAGAGAAGATGATCCGTACTCTTCTTGCTCTTGAACACAGTTTCGATGTGCTTGTGGTCGATGATGGTTCCCCCGACGGTACGGGTGCCATTGTCAAAGGATTGCAGGCTGAATTTCCCGACAGGGTATTCCTTATCGAACGTTCGGGCAAGTTGGGATTGGGCACTGCATATATAACAGGTTTCAAATGGGCTCTCAAGGAGGGCTACGAATATGTTTTTGAGATGGATGCCGATTTCTCGCACAATCCCGACGATGTCCCCCGGCTCTATGCGGCATGTGCCGAGGAGGGTGCAGACCTCTCCGTAGGAAGCCGTTATGTTACGGGGGTGAATGTGGTCAATTGGCCTATGGGACGCGTGCTCATGTCCTATTTCGCTTCGAAATATGTGCGCATGATTACTCGCCTGCCGGTCTATGATACCACGGCAGGATTCAACTGTTACCGTCGCAAGGTGCTGGAGACCATCGACCTCGATGCTATCCGCTTCAAGGGATATGCTTTCCAGATAGAGATGAAGTTCGTTACCCACAAGTGTGGATTCACCATCAAAGAGGTGCCTGTGATTTTTGTGAACAGGGTGCTCGGTGTTTCAAAGATGAGCGGCGGAATATTCAGCGAGGCATTCTTCGGTGTCATCAGCCTGAAGATTGGCAGCTGGTTCAAACGCTATCCCCAAAAGAATGCATAAAAGAGAAAATATTATGGCAGAAGATACCAACAGACAGTTCGAGTGTGTCATTGCCCGTTGCAGGGATTTGTTTGCTAAGAAGCTATACGACTATGGTGCATCGTGGCGCATCATGCGTCCCGAATCGCTTACCGACCAGATTTTCATCAAGGCAAAGCGTATACGCACGCTTGAGACAACAGGCGAGAATCTTGTGGGCGAGAGCATCCCCTCGGAACTTATCGGGATTGTCAACTATGGCATAATAGCTTTGGTGCAGTTGAAGCTCGGATATTCCGATCTTTGCGACATCAGCGCCGACGAAGCGATGGCTATGTACGACGAGATGGCGGCTGAGGCTCTCGAACTGATGAAGAAGAAAAACCACGACTACGACGAGGCGTGGAGGGGTATGCGTACAACATCGTACACCGACCTTATCCTCACAAAAATCTGCCGCACAAAACAGATTGAGGATCTCGAGGGCGAGACAAAGGTCTCCGAGGGTGTCGATGCCAATTATATGGATATGATTAACTATGCGGTCTTCGGACTGATAAAAAATGGCTTCGGCGAATAAGATAAAGAGCAGGACGGCGCTCATTGCAGCCAACCTTTGCAGGTTGTTGCTGGCGGTGGTGTTTATTGTCTCCGGCTTTGTCAAGGCTGTCGACCCCAAGGGGTTGATGTATAAATTGCAGGAATATGCCTCGGTCTTCGCTATTGAGGATTCGTGGGTGGGCGATGCTGTGTTGCCCGCTGCGCTTATGCTCTCGGCTGCGGAGTTCATTTTGGGCGTGTGGCTTTTTATGGGCACCAACAGACGGCTTTCGGCAATAGCGGCGCTGATGGTGATGCTGCTTTTTACGCCGTGGACAATGGTGCTTGCCATCTGGGAGCCTGTGCACGATTGCGGTTGCTTCGGCGACGCTTTCAAGCTCTCCAACTGGGAGACGTTTGCCAAGAATATGGTTCTACTGATGCTGGCATCTTTCCTGTGGGTGAAGCGAAGCAGGATTGTCCGTTTTGTGAGCACCCGCAGCAGCAGGATTGTTACGCTGTTTGCACTGATGTATATCGGCTATGTGCAATATATGGGTGTTGCCCATTTGCCGGTGATGGACTTCAGACCGTTTGCCGTGGGTGCCGACCTCAACGAGGGGGTACGCGATGTGCCTGCCGAGTTCCGTGTGCTCTATCGCTATGAGAAGGATGGCGAAATACTTGAGACGGAGACAGATGCAGCGCCCGATACAACATGGAACTATCTGGGCACGCGCAGCGAGATGCTCAGTGAAGGACAGCCTGCAAGGATACCCGATTTCTGGTTCGCGGGCATGGACAATGGAGAGGACATAGGTGAGACGCTCTTGAGCGACACTAACCATATATGTCTGCTGGTGCTTGAGAATGTAGACAGGGCAGACGAGAGCAGGGTGGACAAGATAAACGACATGTACGACTATTGTGTCGACAATGGGATAGCGTTCTACGCGCTGACCTCTTCGCTCGATGCAGATGTCGAGAAGTGGCGGAAATATACGGGTGCCGAATATCCCTTCTATTCGGCAGACAATCTGTTGTTGAAGACTATGGTGCGTTCCAACCCGGGGATGCTGGTGCTGAAGGCTGGCAAGGTGGTGGCAAAATGGAATGCCGTAGACCTGCCCGATATATACGATGACAGACAATCGGCTACGGATGAGCAGCTTGCCGATGGAACCCCTCTCTTTATGCGGGGGGTAGTGAATGAAACGTTTTTCAATACGCTGTTCCATTGGGTATTCATGCTCTTTACACCGTTGTTGCTGATATTTATTCTCGATGTCGCAACGCGGCCGAAAGAGAAAAAAGAAGAGCCGGCGCAACAGCCTGCTTCAGATGGTCGGGAGACTGTAGATGAAGAGCAGGTGCCGGAGGAGTAAACGATAAATACGGAATATTAATATAAACCATTAAAATTTTACGAAAATGAGAAAAAACATTGTTGCAGGAAACTGGAAAATGAACAAGAACCTTCAGGAGGGTATCGCTCTTGCAAAGGATCTTAACGCAGCTTTGACAGCTGACAAACCCAATTGCGATGTAATCATCTGCACACCCTTCATTCACCTTGCTTCTGTGGTTCCCGCCGTTGACGCTTCAATCATCGGTGTAGGTGCCGAGAACTGTGCCGACAAGGTATCAGGTGCATACACAGGTGAGGTTTCTGCTGAGATGGTAGCTTCAACAGGTGCAAAATATGTAATCCTCGGTCACTCTGAGCGTCGTGCTTACTACCACGAGACTCCCGAGATTCTCAAGGAGAAAGTTCAGCTTGCTCTCGCAAACGGTCTTACACCTATCTTCTGTATCGGTGAGGTTCTCGAGGAGCGCAAACAGGGTATCCAGAATCAGGTAGTTTTCGACCAGCTCGCAGGTTCACTCTTCGACCTCTCTGCAGAGGACTTCTCTAAGATTGTTCTTGCTTACGAACCCGTTTGGGCTATCGGTACAGGTCTCACAGCTACTCCCGAGCAGGCAGAGGAGATTCACGCTTACATCCGTTCGGTTATCGCCGAGAAGTTCGGTGCCGAGGTTGCAGAGAATACTTCTATCCTCTACGGTGGCAGCTGCAAGCCCTCTAACGCAAAAGAGCTCTTCGCTAACCCCAACGTAGACGGTGGTCTCATCGGCGGTGCTGCTCTCAAGGTTGAGGATTTCAAAGGTATTATCGACGCATTCAAATAATAGAATGAAGAGAATACTCTTATCACTGATTGCAATATTGTTCTGCGCCTTCACAGTTTCGGCGCAGAGCAATATTGTCGAAGAACTCAGACGCGATGTCCCGGGAAAGGGCAAGGTCAGGATTACACAGCCCGAGGGGCTGTCGGCTCTGATGGGCTCTATTGCAAAGAAGGGCGAGAAGCGTCAGGTCGAGGGTTACAGGGTTCTTGTATATTCGGGTAACAATTCGCGTGCTGCACGCGACGAGGCCAACAAGATGGCACAGTTCATGCGCGAGAATTTCCCCGGTGCCGAGGTTTATGTCGAGTTTGATCCTCCCATCCGTTCGTGTCAGTATGGCGATTACCGTACGCGCGAAGAGGCTGAGGCGGTGATGTATAAACTGAAGGCAACAAAGAAATTCAAGGAGATTTCCGTGAAGAAGGGACTTATAAACCTTCCTTTTTGATTATAAATAAGTTATATGGCAATTCAAGCAATGTCCGAAAGAGAGAATGACGAGAGAATTATAGAGGGTATCAAAGCCAACTGCCACAGTATGTTGCAGCTGATTGGCGAGGACCCCGAAAGAGAGGGACTTCTGAAGACACCCGAGCGCGTGGCAAAGGCTATGCTGTCTGTTACTTCGGGTTATGCCGAGGATCCTCATGCAATACTGCGCGCTGCAATGTTCAAGGAGGATTACAGGCAAATGGTTATTGTCAAGGATATCGATTTCTATTCTCTTTGCGAACATCACATCCTGCCTTTCTTCGGCAAGGTGCATGTGGCATATATTCCCAACGGCTATATCACCGGACTCAGCAAGATTGCACGTGTGGTGGATGTCTTTGCAAAACGTCTGCAGGTGCAGGAGAGACTGACGTTGCAGATAAAGAACTGCATTCAGGAGACTCTCAATCCGTTAGGTGTGATGGTAGTGGTGGAGGCTCAGCATCTCTGCATGCAGATGCGTGGAATAAAGAAGCAGAATTCCGTAACGACTACATCTGATTTTTGCGGTGCTTTCAATCAGGCAAAGACAAGGGAGGAGTTCATGAATCTTATAAGAGGCAACAGATAGTCCTTTGTCTGTTTCTTGAAGGTGTATTGAATTTGTGTGCGGCTGTATGGCCGCATTTCTTTTATAGCTCCCCCCCCTCTTTTTTATATATTCAGTGCGCACTCGCCGAACCCGTAGCTTTTGAGCAGATTGTTGAGTGCCTGCTGTGTCTCTTTCAGATATTTGTAGTTCAGCATCACTTCGTTTGCAAGTTCGGCATTCTGCATGGTTGCCGGGTCTTTCAGCTGTCGCATCGTATCCTTGAGCATTTCGTCTACAAGGCTCTGCTTGTAGCTTATTGTCAGGCGTGTTGCCTGTTCGAAGAGTACTGCTGTCTCGTTGCGCTCCTCTGTGTCGTTCTCGGCAAATGCCCTGCTCAGTATGTAGCGGTCGTTGCACAGTTCGGCAGTGAGGCGCGAAATTTCCGCGTCGGGGTGTGCAAGGAAATGTTTTTCGGCTATGAAACCGGGCTTTTCGCAACATTCTGCTGCCTCTTCGAATATCTTTCTGTATAGCGGGTGCGAGAATTTTATGCCGTCGCCGTTGATGGAGTAGTGGATGTTGGATATTACACTCTCGGTGAAGGCGGGGGTGTTGCTCTCGGGATTCTCGGGTACGAGCAGCAGTTTTTCGCCGTTACGCAGAATGAATTGTACTATCGCGCGTTCCTTATTATATATGATATTGCTCTCTTCGAGGAATGGCGAGCTGCCCGCGGTTTGTGTGCTTTCTGTGTCGGCATCCTCTTTCGGTGTCTGCTGTCTGTACTGCTCCTGGGCATTCTGCCGGCGAATCTTTGCAATTTCGGATACCAGTACCTGCTCTTTGCTCTGCAACATTTCGCTGCACTTCTTGGTGTATTCGCTGCGCAGGATGTCGTTGGGTATGGCAGCTATACTCTTGATAATGTCGCCTATGAGGGCGGCACGTTTTATGGGGTCGTTCCCTGCTTCGTCGAGCAACAGGTTGGTCTTGAAAGTGATGAAGTCTACCTGATTGTCGCTGAGGAATTTCTCAATCTCTTCGTTGGAGTGGGACTGGGCATAGCTGTCGGGGTCTTCGCCCTCGGGCAACAGTACCACTTTTATGTTGAGTCCCTCGCGCAACAGCATGTCTATGCCTCGCAACGATGCCTTTATTCCGGCCTTGTCGCCGTCGTAGAACAGAAGCATGTTGTTGGTGAAGCGGTGGACGAGACGTATCTGTTCTATTGTCAGCGAGGTGCCCGACGATGCTACAACGTTCTTTATTCCTGCCTGATGCAGTGAGATTACGTCGAGGTAACCTTCGACCATTATACAGCAGTCCTTCTGTATGATAGCCTGCTTGGCAAAGTAGATGCCGTAGAGATGGTCGCTCTTGTGGTATATCTCCGATTCGGGCGAGTTTATATATTTGCCGGCTTTGGGATTGGTATTGAGGAGACGACCTCCGAATGCGACGACCTTGCCCGATACTGTATGCACGGGAAACATCACTCTGCCCCAAAAACGGTCCAACTGCCTGCCGTCCTCGGTGGTGAAGCATAGTCCGGTCTTGTCGAGAAACGCTGGGTTGTAGCCGTCGGCTGCCGCTTTGCGCGCAAGCGCGTCGCGTTTTTCCAGGGAGTAGCCGAGCCCGAATTTCCTTATCGTCTCTTCGTTGATGCCGCGGTGGCGGAAGTAGTGCAGACCAATAGCTTTGCCCTCCTCTGTCTCGTGCAGGTTGTCGATGAAATATTTGTGGGCGTACTGGTTGACAACGAAAAGACTCTCGCGCAGGCTCTCCATTGCGCGCTCCTCGTCGCTCATCTCCCGCTCCTGTATCTCTATGTGATACTTCTTTGCGAGCCACCGAAGAGCTTCCCAATAGCTCAGCTGTTCGTGTTCCATTATAAAATGTACGGGAGTGCCGCCTTTGCCGCAACCGAAACATTTGCAGATGTTCTTTGCCGGCGACACGGTAAACGAGGGGGTTTTTTCGTCGTGGAAAGGACATAGACCAATGAGATTGACACCGCGTTTGCGCAATGCAACAAAGTCCGATACCACCTCTTCTATTTTAGCGGCATCCAAAATTCTTTCTATCGTGCTCCTGTCTATCATCCTTATTGTATGTTCAGGTTTCTTCTGCAAATTTATTGAATTTTGTCTGCATTCGGAATTTTATTTGATGAATTATCGCGCCGTCGAGAATTTTTATATTCGATTTTTAGGCGCTGTTGTCGTCTGCCGCCAAAAAGTTCAAAACAGAGCAAAAAAAGTTTTTCTTGCTAAATATTGGAATTCAATGCTTTGTAAAATTTCTCGAATTTTCTTTAAATTTTTCTTTGCAAAAAGTTTGGTAGTTCGGAAAAAGGTTGTACCTTTGCACTCGCTTTCGGCAAGAAACACACTCGCAGTGAGTTTCGAACCAAAGCATACGATCCTTGAAAACATTCCATACAGACATAGCAGTACAGCGGTCTTCATTTAAAAAAGATGAAGGCTGTAGTGAAAATATACAGGAACAAAAATACGAACCGTCAAAAACAGCAGCTTACATCCGTAAGCTGACAGAAATAGTATTTACCAACCTTTATATACGATTGAATCCGGTCAGCATCAAACAGACAA
>JAZNKR010000041.1:0-30597 GCA_045578665.1 Bacteroidaceae bacterium
AACTTCAGAAATTCTTCTTTATCGTTAAGGTTCAATGCCACATTGGAAACTGAATACTTGTCGAGCATAGAGGAGAGCCCGTATATTGTATTTTTATATGGATGTTCGTCGTGTGTAGATGTTGCATATTGCGTGGTGTACTGAACTTCCAATTCATCGAGAAAACGTAAGAAAATTGGTTTCATATTTAGAAGCTGTTTAAATTTTATTAGAAAATATTTTTATCTTTGCGAAGCTGGTTTCGGTTTCTTTGAGTCTGTTTTCGGCATCTTTCCTTTCTTATCTTTTGGAAATAGCCTGCTATTCCCTGCAAGATAACAAAGAAAATCTACTCTAAAACAGCTCTCAAATAATCCCGAAATAAAATTTAAACAGCTTCTTAATCTTGTTTGCTTATTGTTATTCATTTACAAAGTGCTGCATCCAAGGAGCTTTCTGGTATTATAGATGTTTAAAACGTAAAAATAATATATTTATTCTAAAAAATAACAATCATAGCCAAAATAATCACATTCATACATACAAAGCATAAAAACTCTGCTACACCGACATCATAATATTCTATATCTTTATATTGGGGGGGCACTTCCAAGAGGGAGAGTTCTTTCTTTGTCTTTCAACAGCTTGAATTAACGTTAGGATAGCGAACACTCTGAATGCAAAAAGCCGCTTCCCAGGGGAGAGGAAGCAGCTTCTTTCCGGACAAACGCCTTTGTCCGTCGGACATCGACTCATCACGAGCAGATGTAGCCTGTAATCTATTACTATGAAAAACACATACTTTAAACACATACATAAATCCGATTGTTCGCCGCCCTTTTTAGGATTAACACATTTTAACTCATAAAGGATATAACAAGAAAAAATCCCACACAAATTTGCCGGATAGAACAGATTGCCGTATCTTCGCAAATGCAGCACAAACAGCAACAAAGATGAACAAGCCAAAAACCATAGGAGTGGTAATCTCCACCTACAACAACCCCGCGTGGCTCGAAAAGACACTGTGGGGCTACCTCTACCAGACACGTATGGCCGACGAAATAGTAATCGCCGACGACGGTTCGCGCAACGACACAAAAGAGCTGATAGACAGCTTCCGCGACCGTCTGCCCATAAAACATGTATGGCACGAGGACAACGGCTTCCAGAAGTCGCGCATACTCAATAGCGCCCTCATTGCCTCGGAGTCGGAATACCTCATATTCACCGACCAGGACTGCATACCCCGCGAGGACTTCATAGCCACACACGAAAAGTTTGCCGAAAAGGGGTATCTGCTCTCCGGCGGCTACTTCAAGCTGCCGATGGACATCAGCAAACAACTGACACACGAGGATGTTTCGAGCAAACGCGCATTCGACCTCTCTTGGCTGAGAGCACAGAAGATGCCCACCTCATTCAAATGCACCAAACTGTTGCGCAGCACCACATTCGCAGCATTCATGAACTTCATCACCCCTGCCAAAGCCACATGGAACGGCTGCAATGCATCGGGTTGGCGCGAAGACATGATGCGCATTAACGGATACAACGAAGAGATGCAATATGGCGGACAGGACCGCGAATTTGGTGAGCGTCTATTCAACCTCGGCATAAAGTCCAAGCAGATACGCTACTCGGCAATAGTGTTGCACCTCGACCACAAACGTCCCTACAAGACAAAGGAATCAATAGAGAAAAACCGCGCAATACGCCGCAACACAAGAAAATCGGGAATTATAGAGACACCCAACGGCATAAAGCAGCTCCATTAAGGAGTTGCTTTTCATTGTTGTAAGATTGAAGGAACCGACTGTCATCTTATAAAATTCAAATAGTTTCTAAACCTAAATACATTTCATTTTGTTCATTTTAAGAATTTCAAAATGTAACATTATGAAAAAAGTATTTATCTTTTCATTTATCCTGAGTTGTGCATTTGCAATCGGCACACAGGCGCAGAACTATTCCCAATCGTCGGACAACTCCTCTCCCACCATCTACATCACAGAGAATGTATATGAACAGCCCGACATAATAGCTGTATTCAACAACACCCACAGCGGATATTTCCGCGACCCCAAGGCTCCACGCTTCATCTTTGTTGACCAAGAGGGCAAATGGGGACTCGGCATCGGCGGATATGTGCAGACAAAAGCCGAATACGATTTCGGAGGAATTGTGGACAACATCGACTTCCTGCCCTCGTACATCTCCACAGGCAATCAGGCTTCGAGCCGCTATCAGATGGATGCAAGCACCTCGCTGCTCTTTCTGAAGTTAGTAGGACGCAGTGCATGGCTGGGCGACTTCACCGTGTACACGGCAGGTACATGGCGCGGCAGCGGCAACACCTTCAAGCTGCACAATGCCTACATGAAGTTCAAATACATGACCATCGGTTACAACACAGGTAACTTCATGGACGAAGCGGCTGTGCCCTTCACACTCGACTATGCAGGACCCTGCGGAATGGTATTCTACCGCACTGTGCAGGCTGCTTTCAACTACGGATTCGACTGGGGGCTGTCGATGGGTATAGCATTTGAGGCGCCCGATGTAAAGGGAACAAGCAACGAATTTGCCTCAGTAGGCAAACAGCGCATGCCCAATATACCTATATATTTCCGCTACTCATGGGCAGACCAGAACCATGTAAGAATAAGCGGTATATTGCGAGACCTCTCATACGACGACCTCCTGAGCAACAAGAACCGTCAGAAACTCGCATGGGGTGCACAAGCCACCACGCTGATGACATTCGGCAAGCTGCAACTGCGCGGACAATACAGCATAGGAGAAGGCATAGGTTCGCTCTTCAACGACATCTCAAACGTAGGTGTAGACATTGCCCCCAACCCCAACAAGCCGGGCAACATGATGATGATGCTCACCGACGGATGGTATGCAGGTCTGCAATACAACTTCACACCCAAGCTCTTTGCATCGGCAACATACAGCCAGTGTTCGGTGCGCTCGCGCAACGGATACAACGATGCCAACCCCGACAACTACAAACGCGGACAATATGTAGCTGCAAACATGTGCTACAACCTCACCGACAATCTGCAGTTGGGTGTTGAATATCTCCACGGATGGCGCGTCGACTACGAGGGAGACACAAACAATGCCAACCGTGTGAATCTATCGGCACAATTCAACTTCTAAGGAGGATGCTCAACAAAAGTCAAGGCTGAAAACAAAAATATTGAATTTTCGTTTGTCGGTCTTGACTTTTTTTTTAACTTCGCAATCGTAAATTATATTGCGGAAAAGTTTCTTTACCGCAGAAACATTAACAACAACATGAAATATATAGGAGCTCATGTTTCGGCAAGCGGCGGTGTGGAAAATGCACCCAAGAATGCACTTGCCATCGAGGCAAATGCCTTTGCCCTCTTCACCAAGAACCAGCGCCAATGGGTATCTGCCCCGTTGAGCGAAAAGAGTATATCACTATTCAAGCAACGGTGCCGTGAAGGAGGATTCGATCCCAAATACATTCTACCCCACGACAGTTATCTTATCAACTTGGGCAACCCCGACGAAGAGGGGCTGCAGAAATCGCGTGCCGCATTCCTCGACGAGATGCAACGTTGCGAACAGCTGGGATTATGTATGCTCAACTTCCACCCCGGCAGCCATCTCAAGAAGATAAGCATAGAAGAGTGCCTCGACAAAATAGCCGAAAGTATCAATATGACACTTACCAAGACCACGGGTGTTACAGCAGTAATAGAGAACACCGCCGGACAGGGCAGCAACGTCGGTAATCGATTCGAAGAGATACGCCACATCATAGACAAAGTCGACGACAAAAGCCGCGTAGGAGTATGCCTCGACACCTGCCACACATATTCGGCAGGATACGACATTGTAGGCGGATACGACGAAGTGTTCGAAGAGTTCGACCGGGTGATAGGCTTCGGCTATCTGCGCGCCATACACCTGAACGACAGCAAGAAGCCGCTCTCGTCGCGAGTAGACCGCCACGACTCGGTAGGCGACGGCACACTCGGATTGGAATTTTTCAGACGATTCATGAACGACACACGCTTCGACGACATCCCCATCATACTCGAAACACCTGACGAGGAAAGGTGGAAAGAAGAAATCGCCCTCCTGCGCAGCTATATTTTGTAACATTAATGTAACAATTTTGCAACAAAGAGGTAACCGTTACTTATTTACTTTGTAACATCAAAGAGTCCGATGCAGATACTCTGAGCAAAAAGCAATGAGAAAAGCAGCGACACAAAAACAGACGAAAAACACAATAAAGACTTATTATGGAAATAGCTTATCTGATTATCGTTATTTTCTTGTTCACACTCGCCACAATAGACTTGACGGTAGGTGTCAGCAACGACGCAGTAAACTTCCTTAGTTCGGCAGTAGGCAGCAAGGCTGCCAAACTGAAACACATCCTGCTTGTAGCTGCACTCGGCATCTTTATCGGAGCCTCATTCAGTAGCGGCATGATGGACATTGCCCGACACGGCATCTTCAACCCCGACTTTTTCTATTTCAGAGAGGTGATGTGCATATTCCTCGCCGTGGTAATCAGCGATGTATTCCTGCTCGACCTCTTCAACTCACTCGGTCTTCCCACCTCCACCACCGTGTCGATGGTATTCGAACTTTTGGGAGCATCATTCATTGTATCACTGATAAAAATATCCACAGGCAACTTCCCTGTAGTGGAAGGAATGAATGGAGTAATGCCCACAATAGCCAACCTGCTTAACTCCGACAAGGCACTGACAATGATAATCTCCATCTTCCTGTCAGTGGCAATAGCATTCCTGTTCGGTCTTATAGTGCAGTGGATTTCACGTATAATCTTCACATTCCACTTCCGCAAGAACGTAGGATACAAGATAGGCATCTTCGGAGGAATTGCAGTAACATCAATCCTCTACTTCATGCTCATCAAGGGATTGAAAGGTTCTGCACTCGTAACCCCTGAAATAATGACATGGATTAACGAAAACACCTTTATACTCCTCCTCGGCTCATTCGCAGTATTCACTGTACTGATGCAGGTGCTACATTGGATGAAAGTGAATGTATTCAAGATAATTGTCCTTATCGGAACATTCTCGCTTGCTATGGCATTTGCAGGAAACGACCTTGTCAACTTCATAGGTGTAACACTCGCCGGTTTCTCGTCATTCCTTGACTTCACAGCAAATGCCGGCGGACTCAGTGCCGACCAATTTGTAATGAATTCATTGTCGGAATCGGCAAAGACCTCGCCACTGTTCCTTGTAGGTGCCGGAACAATTATGGTGATAGCTCTATACACAAGCAAGAAAGCAAAAAAAGTGTTGCAGACATCTATCGACCTCACCAGCCAGCAGAACGAGGAGAACGAAATGTTCGGTTCGTCGTCCATTGCACGCAACATCGTACGTTCTACCACAAATATGATTGACAATGTAGCACGCAAGGTGCCACAGAATGTCAAAGACTGGGTGAACAGCCGTTTCCGCCCACTCGAAGACCGCACAGAAGTAGTAGCATTCGACCTTGTACGCGCATCTGTAAACCTTGTTTTGGCAGGACTTCTCATTGCTGTAGGTACATCACTCAAACTCCCCCTCTCCACAACATACGTAGCCTTCATGGTAGGTATGGGTTCATCGCTCGCCGACCGAGCCTGGAGCCGCGAAAGTGCTGTATACCGCGTAACCGGTGTTGTATCCGTGGTAGGCGGATGGTTCGTAACTGCAGGAGCAGCATTCCTCATAGCAGCAACAGTTGCATCGATAATGTATTTCGGTGGTCAGATAGCAATGTTCATTATGATTGCCCTCGTAATCTATCTGCTCATCCACAGCCACATCAGATACAACAAGAAGCAGCAACAGAACAAGACCGACGAAAAGATGGAGGTAATCCTCAAGTCGCAGGATGCAGATGAGGTATGGACCGCACTTCAGGGACACACCACAGAGACACTGAACAACGTTGTCGGTTTCTCGGCAGAGACATACAAGACAATCTTCGAAGCGTTTGCCAAGGAGGAACTCCGCCCCCTTAAGAACTCGCTCATAAAGATTGTGGTAGAAAAGAATGTCCTCAAGAAGATGCGACGCAGCGAGACACAAGGCTTCCAGCGCATAGACAGCATACTCGCCCTCGAGCGCACCACATGGTACCACCTGTGCACCAGCAGTTGCCAGCAGATGCTCAACACCCTCATCCGCATAGCAGAGCCCATGAAGGAGCATACCGACAACAGTTTCACCCCGCTCTCCGAAGCATATATTGAGGAATTCTCGCCCTACTGCCGCGACATATACCATGTGCTCGACGACATTGCACAAATGATACAAAGCAACGACTATACCAACTCTGAAGCAGTTTCGCAACGTGCCAAAGACATCAAGCACAAGTTAGCGACACTGCGCAAGGAGCAGACAATCAGACTCCACCAGAAGAGCGGAAGCCTCAAGATGGACTTCGTCTACCTGAACCTTATACAGGAATCGCATGAGATTCTCAGCGAGGTACGAAACCTTCTCCGAGGCAGCATAAAATTCTTCGGACAGTACCAACCTCAGCAGAAATAGCAAAGATGTCCAGGATTCTTGTTGTCGACGACGAAACAGATGTATGCGAAATTCTCAAGTTCAATCTTGAGAACAACGGATACGAAGTGGACACAGCAAACTCAGCAGAAGAGGCAATGCAGTTCGACCTTGCTTCATACAGCCTCTTTCTGCTCGATGTGATGATGTATAAAATAAGCGGATTCACATTTGCCTCACAGCTTCGCAAGCAACAAGAGACTGCCCATATACCCATCATCTTCGTCACCGCCAAAGACAGCGAGAACGATACAATGACAGGCTTCACCATCGGAGCAGACGACTACATACGCAAACCATTCAGCATCAACGAAGTGATTATGCGTGTGAAAGCCGTACTTCGCCGTTCGACAAAGATGCAGCCCGAGCAAAACACAGAAACCACCTTCCGGAATCTCACCCTTAACCCAGAGTCCAAACGCGCCACAATAGAGGGCGCCGATCTCTCACTGACCAAAAAGGAATTCGAACTGCTCCACACCCTACTCGGTTCACCTGGCAAGGTATTCTCACGCGAGGAACTGCTCAAACTCATCTGGCCCAACGACGCAAATGTCCTTGAACGTAGCGTTGATGTAAACATTGCACGCATGCGCAAAAAGCTACGGGAGTATGCTCCACACATCATTTCCCGCAGCGGATACGGATACTGCTTCGACGAAACAGCTACAAAGTAAACTCAACACAAGAGAGAGAATGTCCTTCACAAAATCGCATCTGATAATAGGTTCGCTCATACTGTTCCTGCTGCTGTCGGGCACATTCATGGCGTACCAATACAACCACGAAGAGCACATTCACAAAACATCACTGCAGAACGAGCTGCAAAGCATAAACGACCGGATATACTCACTTCTCGAGTTCAAGTACGAGAACAGATACAACGACAGTTGCAGAGCAGAGATTGAGGAGATACTACAGGACTATGCAGACATATCCCTAAGAATATCAATCATCTCCACAGATGACGGCACCCTGCTGTTCGACACCTCCGACGATGCTCCCGTCAACGACAATCACCTGCAGCGCCCCGAAATAACCGAAGCTCTTGCCACAGGCAGCGGATACGACAGAAGACACGGCACACATCCCCCGCACAGCGACAATCTCTATAGCGCCACATATAACAGGAACGCCGCATACATCGTGCGCAGCTCCATTCCATACAACATCAAGAACACCAACATCTACCCAGCCAACCACAATCTTCTTATCTTTGAAATAACCATAACCCTGCTGTTCGTAATATTCATCTATCTTGTACTGTGGCGCATGAAAGCATCGAATACTGCAAAAGAGAAACTTCTCGCCCACCTGAGAATATCGCAGGAAGGACTTGCCATATACAACAAGAACCGCCGGCTCATACTCTCCAACAAACTGTTCAGCAAATATGCCGACCTCATCTCATCGAAATATCTCGCCAACAGCGCAGAAATCATATACAGCCCGGAACTATACAACGTGCGCATGTTCCTCGACAAGAACGAAGATGAAAAACAGACAAACGAACCAATCTTTGCCGACAAGATAGAGAAAGATGGCAGGACCTTCACTGTGCAGTGCGTACGTTTCAAGGACAAAAGTTTCGAGATTTCTATCAACGATTCCACACAGAGCGAAGAGCAATCACGCTTGAAACAGCAACTTACACAAAACATAGCCCACGAATTCAAGACTCCCGTATGCAGCATACAGGGCTACCTTGAAACGATACTGACCAACTACCCCGAAAATATAAGCGGGGAGCAGATGAAGCATTTTCTTCAGCGCTGCTATTCACAAAGCAACCGCCTGAACAACCTTGTTCAGGATATGTCTCAGCTAATGGAAATAAGTGCCAACTCGCAATATATCGAAAAGGAGACACTCAACCTGAGCACCATCATAAAGAATCTGCTGCTTGAGGTCAACGACAAGATAGAAGAAGCGCAGATAAGCATCAATAACAGATTACCCGACCATCTGCCTATGAACGGTAACCCTTCAATGCTCTACTCCATCTTCCGCAACCTGCTCGACAACTCACTCTCATACAGTGGGGGCAAGTGCGAAATACACATCAATTGTTATCGCAGCGACGAAGAATACTATTACTTCAGCTTCTCCGACACCGGAACAGGTATTCCCCAGGAACACCTCAACCGCATTTTCGAGCGTTTCTACCGTGTAGACAAAGGACGAAGCCGCAAACTCGGAGGCACAGGATTGGGTCTCGCAATAGTCAAAAATGCAATAATACTACATGGTGGCACCATTTCTGCACGACAGAACATTGGAGGTGGTCTGGAATTCGTATTCACCCTGCGTCGCTGATATATTGTAAATCAAGAACAAAAGAACAGAAACAAAAATATTTAGAAAAAAAACACCAAAAATATTTGCACACATCAAAGGAAAGCACTACCTTTGCATCGTCAAACAAGAAAGCACCGTTTGACAGACATAAAAAAATTGGAGAGGTGGCAGAGTGGTCGATTGCACCGGTCTTGAAAACCGACGTACTGAGAGGTACCGGGGGTTCGAATCCCTCCCTCTCCGCTGAAATAAATCTACAAGATATTGATTTTCAATCTTGTAGGTTATTTCTATACCCAAAAAGATGCACCAAAAATGCACCAGAATTCCGCCCATACGCACTCCTGTGGGTGTTTTCATCCCATACATCCATACTTTCTATCCTCATATGCGACATATATAATAAGGTATCTGCCTGACAGCACGAAATGCGCCGTGTATTTTTTCTGCCATTTTCTGTAAAAAAATGCACGAAAAAATACATAAAACTAACTTCATATTGCAGCCGCCGAAATGGTGGCTGTTCTTTTTTATTTGTGCGACGCAAAAAATTATTATTATTTTGTTGATTATTTATTCATTTCGTTCTGTCCAACAACACAAAAATCTTACTCAATTTAATTATTGGTTTTCCCAAGTATGTTGAAACATTATATCCGTTATGTTTTGCATAATCAACAATCGTGTTACGAATATCATTAGTGTAGTATATGCAGAGAATCTTTTTTTCTAAAAATTCGTGCCACGCTATAGGTATCCCCACTTTTTCAATATCATTAACTTTTCCAATGCCCAAAGCAAGGGCTACAAGACTTCTGTAAAAATCGCCATATTCAGCAATAGGCTCAACCCCGAATACTGATTTTACATTTTCTATAAATATTTTCAACCGCAATAGGTCTTCAAATAAATTCAATTCTATAATATAGTCCAATTCAACTTTTACTAATGTTGATATTATATCACTTGGGGTTTTATAAAGTTTTTTAATTCCCCAATTTGTTTGAAAAATCAATGAATCAATCATTGCCTTTTGCTTAACCGTATTGCTTTGTTTTTTTTGATGTTTGTTTTTCATTATAGTATTGTATTGTTGCTGTAATATAAATACGAAAGTTTCTATTGCCTTCAATATAAAACAATACAGATATGTGCAAAAACACTGCATACCGTAGCAAAAATTTCAATTTGGGAATAATATTTAATGATATGCAATGATTTTGCATAGCCATTCATTATATTTGCGGTAAATCGCGGATATAAGTTATGATAAGCAAGACATTTAACCGTTATATTTGGCTCTTGAATACTCTCCTTCAATATAAGCAACTGACCTTTGAGGAGATAAATGTGTTGTGGATGGGGAGTTGTTTAGGCGATGGCACTCCGTTGCCGTTGCGCACATTTCACCAGCATAAAAATGCAGTAGAGGAAATGTTTGGGGTTGAAATAAAATGCAACCCTTCAAACGGGTACAAATATTACATTTCTACTCTCGACACTTTGAAGAACGACAGTATACGCAAATGGCTCTTGAACTCATTTACCCTTTCCAATATGATAACGGCAGGGCATAATATGAAAGAACGAATATTGTTTGAGGAGATACCTTCTGGGACAGAATATCTGCAAACTGTTATTGAGGCAATGCAAAAGTCAAAAGAACTGATTGTTGATTATCAGCGTTTTTACGGGCGTAGAGAAACATTCAATATTTGCCCTTATGCAATGAAGGTTTATCACCAACGCTGGTATGTTGTTGGTTATATCAAAGAACTTGGGGGTATAAGGAATATAGCACTTGACCGCACTCTTGAAATGAATTTGTCGGACATATCATTTACTTTACCACAGAATTTTAATGCAGAGAAATATTATGCCCACTCGGTTGGAATATATGTAGATGAGGAACTTAAACCCACTAAAGTAAAGATAAGGGCTTATGGCAATCAGATAGAATATTTGCGTTCCTTGCCACTTCATCGTTCCCAAAAAGAGAGCACATCAAAGTATGGAGAATTTTGCGAGTTTGAATACAAACTGTGCTTGACCCCTGAACTCTCAACACACATACTTGCTATGGGGGAGAATGTTGAAGTGCTGGAACCTGTTGAATTGAGAGAGGAGATAAAAAGAAGACTAAAAGAATGTTTAACTAAATATAAATGAGATTATGGCAGAAATAGGTTTAGGTTATGGTAGTGAATTCCAGTTGATGCGTTTTCTTGGACACCACCGCAATTATTTGAACAGAATCATCCAGGATTCACTTAAGAATGAAGGTGTAATTGAGTGGCTTGATTTTCCTGTAAATGAAAATCGTTGTTCAGGTGATGGCGAATGGAAAGGGATAGAGTGTTTTAAGGGACATTTAGCCAACTACGAGGAAATAAACAAGAAATGGAAGGATTTTTGGCCACAGAGTGGGAGTTCTATGAATTGGGACGGTGTATTTAAGATTGGCGATATCTGGTTCTTTGTAGAGGCTAAAGCACACAGAGAAGAATCATTCCAAAGATGCTGTGCCAGTTCTGAGAGCAGCTTCAAAATAATTAGAAAATCTTTACAAAAGACCCAGGAAGAGCTAACAGGTTCCTCAACTGTAGATTGGATTAATACCAACTGCTATCAGTTGGCAAACAGATTGGCCTTCATATACTTCTGCAAAGAATGTGGCATTAAGGCAAAGTTAGTCTACATAGGCTTTATAAATGGATATAGAAGGAAAAAAGACGAAGTTCGATCGGTTGAAGGATGGATGGGAATATGGAAAGAAGAAATGGAAACCCTCGGTTTGAATATTGAGGAAATGTCGCCTTATATTTCGTTTGTTCATCCCGATTGTCTTAATCCACAATATAAGTAAAAGGTAGCATTAGTATGCAAAGTTCTTGCACACCTTTTTCCGCTCAATGCTCATAAAGACAGATTCTTTTCGTATATATTATAGAAAAGCCAAAAAACAGTAATATATGGAAAAAAGAAAAACTGAGATGTGTGGGCAAAAGCAGTATTGTTCTATTGAAGATGAGTTGCAACTTATAAAGGATATAAAATCGGGAGGGATTGAAAGAAAAACTGCAATAGAAAAACTTTCTTATTCAAAATTACGCCTTGTAACTGCTGTCGCAAAAATGTTCAAAGGTTATAATTTGCCTATGGAAGAACTTATAAGCGCAGGTAATGAAGGATTGGTATCTGCTGCCGAAAATTATGACGAGACACGTGGCTTCAAGTTTATGAGTTATGCAGTGTGGTGGATATGGCAAAGCATTATGCAGAGGATACAATAATAGATACCAAATCAACAGCCACACTATAATGGATCAATAATATGCACTAAAGTGTGGCTGTTGTTAGTGATATGTTGAACCGCCGTTTGGGAAGTATTTCGGCTATCTAAACACTTATTGCATCTCATTAATGAGAAATTGAGAAGAAGCGTTCAAGAGGGGAAAAGGCGTATTGGCGAAATAATAATTATTATTTTGGCTATCAATAGTTTAGGCAGGTGTAAACATGGGGATTTTTGGTGCATTTTTGCTATAAAAAAGTTGCACCGAGGTGGGACCGATAGAATAGTATGAGAAGATTGAGAAGGTGAAAAGCAGATAATTTACCCTAATTTCTCATCGTGAATGCGTATTATTGACAGTATGAAGCACATATAAAAAGGGCAAGAATATCGCAAAAATTGGGCCATAATCCTTCTCTTGCGTTAGGGCAGGATGAGAACACTCGAGTAGGGGTTCGTAACCGACGAAGTCGCTTGCAAAAGCAAGAATCCCTCCCTCCGCAAAAGCAGACAGAAAAATCCTGTCTGCTTTTTCTTTTTGCAAGGATGCCCGCGGCAGCGCAAGGGATGGACAAAGTCAATCCCTCCCTCTCCGCAGCAAAGGGCGTAAATCAAGTAGTTACGAGATTTACACTCTTTTTTACACCCAAAAATCAAGGTTGGATGTATTTTTTTGAACTTTTAAGATAAATGCTGGCGAAAAAAGAAGAATGAGTGTCTTTCTCTTTTCGTCAGCATCTTTTTTGAGTGCTGCCAACGCAAAAATAAGTTTAGTCCGCTTTGGTTTTAGGAATAGACATTATTTGTTCGGATTCAAAAACGAAGTATTGATTATACTATGAGTAATAATTTTTGTATCATCTACTTCTTTATATTCAGCCTGTTCAGCGCCTCCTGATAGCGTCGGGCGTTGGCATTGTGCTCCGAAAGAGTGGTGGCAAAATTGTGCGTACCCGAAAAATCCTCTTTAGCACACATGTAGATATAATTGTGCTTTGTGTAGTTGAGCACGCTTTCAATTCCCGCCTTCGAAGCTATTCTGATGGGACCGGGAGGCAGCCCGGCATTCTTGTATGTGTTGTAGGGCGACTCCACCTCGAGGTCGGCAAGAAGTATGCGTTTGCGTGCGAAATCACCGAGAGCGAACTTCACCGTAGGGTCTGCCTGCAGTGGGATGTTTCTCTTCAAGCGGTTAATGTATAGTCCGGCGACGATAGGCTTTTCGGCATTGTTGTTGGTCTCTTCGTCAACAATGGAAGCAAGGGTAGCAACCTCTTCGGGAGTCATGCCCAATGCTTCGGCTTTGGCGCGACGCTCCTTGTTCCAGAATTTTTTACGCTCCTGCATCAGACGAATCATGAACTGCTCGGGCTTCACATTCCAATAGAACTCGTATGTATCGGGGATTACAAGTGTAGGATAAGTCTCATAGGTGTATCCCAGCTGTTCCATATATATCTTGCTGTCGAAGAATTCCTGAATGCTCAGCGAATCGAACATAAGCTGGTCGCTTATGGTCTTTGACAGCTGTCCGAAACTGCGTGTAGAGGGAACGACAACCTTCACAGGTGTCTGTTCCTTGCGGACTATGCGACCGTATATCGAATGCCACGAATCCTTGTCGTTGATGGCAAATCTTCCGCTTCTCTTTCTGTCGTCGAATTTGTTGTGCTTGGCAAGAATCTTGAACCCGAGAGTAGAAGATGGAGATGCCACAGCCTTGATCTTGTTTATTATGCTGTCCGATGTATCATGAGGATATATGTAGATATATGCCGTCTCGGAGAGTTCTATCTGCGGGCTTTTTACCAGGTGGTACATTATTCCACTGCTGATGACAGCTATTGCAGCAAGGGAAGCGACTATGCTAAGGAGTGTTATTACGAGTCTTCTTTTTTTCATTTCAGATATATTGCAAATGTTTCTGTTCGATTATTATCCATGCGAAGATAGTATAAGATGTTCTATTTGGCAAATTAAGGAAGAGCTAAATTTGCTTGGTAACTCTAAAGAGACTATTTTTGCGTAATATTAAACATTATATAAATATGTATAAAGTTCTGCTGCTAAGCGGTGAGGGAGAAAAGGACAGATGGATTCTTCGCCAGACACATAAACACGAGGGTATTTCGCGATGCGGAAAATATAAATTCTATGTAAACGAAATGATTCCCGACCCCGATTTTGTAGTAATCAGAGGAAAGTCGCTCAAACGCGAGACACACTTCAACGTAGCCCCCGAAAATGTGGTGCTCTCAACCAGCGAGCCCTACTCGGTGCTTGCCTATCCAGCAGATTATTGCAGACAGTTCGGAATGGTCTGCTCGTGCCAGGAGAATCTGAAGCACAGGAATGTAGTGTTCACTCCGGCAATGATATTCTGGTTCGTGGGTGCAGCTTTCGGCAAGGGAGGAGTCAGAAGTACCATCGACTACGACGACTTCAAGGCTATGCCCCTCCCGCAAAAGAGCAAACTCATATCTGTGGTTACCAGCAACAAAGCCTTCACACAGGGGCATCAGGACAGAATCGATTTCGTTGAGAAACTGAAGAACTATTACGGCGACAAGCTCGATGTCTTCGGCAGAGGATATTGCGGATTCGACGACAAGTGGGATGTGCTTGCACCATACAAATACCATATAGCCATAGAGAACTCCGAGTCGAAGTATTATTGGACCGAAAAGCTATCCGACTGCTATCTTGCAGGTTGTCTGCCAATCTATTACGGCTGTACCAATGTCGATGATTATTTTTCGGAAGAGTCGTATTGCAAGATAGACATCCACGATTTCGATGGAGCTGTGAAGATTATAGACCGTCTGATAGCCGAAGATGCCTATTCGAAGCGTACAGAAGCACTCTGCAAAAGCAAAGAACTTGTCTTGGAGGATTACAACATGTTCAACTACATTGCTTCGTGTCTCGACCGTCTCGACCCTAAAGCGCCAAAAAAGGATGTACTTATACGACCTGCAAAGTCGATGCACGACCTGCACAATGTCTATCTCTACCTTGTCGAACGCAATCTGTTCAACATAAAGAAGTTCATTAAATCACTGTTTAAAGGAAAATCGGTGTTGTCGAAATAGCAGATAGATTGTCGTTATGTATATGTCAATACGAAATATAAAGCCGAAATAGAAGCGCGAATATAGAAACTTCTTCCAATAAAATTTAAACAGTTTCTATATTCTCGAAAAAAAATCGTAACTTCGCAAATATATAAAAACTGTTTTACTTTTTAGAATTTCAACCATATAAGCAAACACACTACCATGAACAAGAAAAGAATATATTTCGACATGGACGGCGTACTTGTCGATTTTGAATCAGGACTAAACAAGGTCGACGAAGCTGTAAAGGAGCAATACAGTGGCAGACTCGACGAGATTCCCGGACTTTTTGCATTGATGGACCCTATACCCGGAGCAATAGAGGTGGCAAGACTGCTTGCACGCAACTACGACCTTTTCATTCTCACCACATCGCCGTGGAACAACCCCACAGCAGCATCGGATAAGGTGGAGTGGGTGAAGAAACATCTGGATGATGTATTCCACAAGCGCCTTATAATCACACACAGAAAAGACCTGCTCGAGGGCGACTACCTCATAGACGACAGAGGCAAGAACGGAGCAAGCGAGTTCAAGGGCGAGTGGATAAAATTCGGTTCGCCCGAGTTCCCCGACTGGGAAAGCGTACTCAAGTATCTGCTAATGTAATCCAAAAACGCTCGTGGCATAGCATTCACACAAAGAATAACTGACGACTAATTCATAGCTTCAAAATATACACCATGAAATCTCTCCGATCACTATTCCGCATAGGCCTTGGTCCCTCAAGCAGCCACACCATGGGTCCCAACCGCGCAGCACAGCAGTTTGCCGAAAGGTGCAACAATGCAGATGCCTACAGAGTTACACTCTACGGCAGCCTTGCCGCCACCGGACACGGACACATGACAGATATAGCAATAATTAATGTGTTGCAACCGATAGCCCCGCTCGAAATAATATGGAAGCCCGAAGTGTTTCTCCCCTTCCACCCCAACGGAATGAAATTCGAAGGCTTGAAAGAGGGCAAGGTCATTGACGAATGGGTAATATACAGCATCGGAGGCGGTGAACTTGCCAATGAAGAGACTGTAAAGAACGACGACGACATCTACCCGCTCACCACCATGCACGACATAATGCAGTGGAGCGACGAGACAGGTTGCGCCTTCTGGGAATATGTAGAGCAACACGAAGGCCCCGAAATATGGGATTTCCTGAAAACCGTCTGGGACACCATGCAGGCAACCATAGCCCGCGGTCTTGAGCACGAGGGAGTGCTTCCCGGCGGTCTTGGACTGCAACGCAAGGCTGGCACATATCTGTTGAAGTCGAACTCATACAGCTCGTCGGTGCGCAGCAAAGCAAGAGTCTATGCATATGCCCTTGCGACATCCGAGGAGAATGCAAGCGGTGCGACAGTGGTTACAGCTCCCACTTGCGGTTCGTGCGGAGTGCTCCCCGCCGTTCTTCACCATCTTGCAGGCAACTACCAGTTCAGCGAGCCGCGCATACTGCGTGCCCTTGCCACAGCGGGACTGATAGGAAACATTGTAAAGGAGAATGCATCCATATCCGGCGCCGAAGTAGGCTGCCAGGGCGAAGTGGGAGTAGCCTGCGCAATGGCGGCAGCGGCAGCCTGCCAGCTTTTCGGAGGAACGATAAGCCAGATAGAGTATGCCGCAGAGATGGGACTCGAACACCATTTGGGACTCACCTGCGACCCCATGTGCGGACTTGTTCAGGTACCCTGCATAGAGCGTAATGCCATTGCGGCATCACGCGCACTCGACTCATGCACATACTCCATGCTCTCCGACGGCAAGCACAAGATAACCTTCGACCACATAGTGGAAGTGATGCGCGACACAGGTCACGACCTTCCCGCCCTCTACAAGGAGACATCTACCGGAGGAATAGCAAAAATCGAATTCAAAAAGAAAAAATAACATAACACAAACAAGAAATGAAGAAACTTTTTTTACTTTTAGCCCTCCCCCTGCTTGCAACTACTATGCAGGCGAAGAGCGAGGCTAAGAATGAGGAGTGCAAGCGTGTACGTCCTAATTATGCACTTGCCGAGAGATTCTCGCCCAACAAAATCGGTCGTATGGTAAAATCCACCTCCATTACTCCCCATTGGTTCTCCGATGGCAAGAGATTCTGGTATTCGTGGACATATGCCGATGGCACACGGTACTACATTGTAGACACCAAGAGCGGCAAGAAGAAGGAGATGTGGGATATGGCAAAGCTCGCAGCCGAGATTACCGAAAAGACAGGCGACCCCTACGATGCACAGCACCTCCCCATCAGAAACATGCAGTTGCGCGAAGACCGTTACATACGCATCGGCATACAGTCCAAACTCGAAATACCCAAGCAGCTCAAACGTTGGGAACGCAACGACTCGGCAAAGATAGAGAAGATAAAGAAGGAGAACCAGAAAGAGAACAAGTTCTTCCATTTCGAGTATGACCTTGAGACAGGCAAACTCATCGAGCGCACAAACGACGAAATTGAAGACCTCTATCCCTCATACCCCCATTGGGCAAACGTATCGCCCGATGGCAAATATGCTATCTACGAGAAGAATTGGGATCTTTGGTATATGTCAATAGAGGAACTTGAAAAGCTCCGCATCTGGGACAAGGACTCGACAGTTGTAGAGCACCGTCTCACCACCAACGGTCGCCCCGGACGTTGCTATGCATGGCACCCCGTAGGTACAGAGAAGGTTGACAGCACTGCACGTTTCGGCGTCAATGGTCTCTGGTCGCCCGACTCGCGCCACTTTGTGATGCTCCATCAGAAGGATTCTATGGTAAAGAATTTCTGGGTAATAAACTCACTCAGCTCACCCCGTCCCACATTGGAGACCTACAAGTATCAGATGCCCGGAGAACCCGGTCCCATCACCACAATGGAGCTCTTCAACATGGAGACAAAGAGCAGCAAATTTATCAACATTGCCAAATTCAAGGAGCAGACTGTTGCTCTCTTCCAGCAGCCCTCGAAACTTGAAAATATGTACAAGAGACCGCGCAACCGCGTATGGCTCGGTACAGACAAGGAGTTCTACTTCGAGCGTACAAGCCGCGACCTGAAGAAAATCGAAGTCTGCCGCGTGAGCGTGGATACTGACAGTGCCATCACCATCGTGCACGAGGAGATGAATACATCAATCGAATCGCGTCAGATTAAGGTTGTGAACAATGGCAAGAACTTCATACAGTGGTCCGAGCGTACAGGATGGGCAATGCTCTATCTCTACGACATGAACGGCAATCTTATCAATCCCATCACCGAGGGTGCATTCCACGTGGATGAGGTTGTTGCTGTAAACGACAAGGAGAAGAAGGTTTACTTTACCGCCCAGGGTTACAACAAGGACGAGAATCCCTACTATAGCCACCTCTTCAGCGTAGGTTACGATGGCAAGGGATTGAAACAGCTCGACAAGGGCGACCTTAACGGACGCTTCCACGTTGCGGAGGATGGTAGCGCATTCATTGCAAACAGTTCGCGCGTGGACACTGTTCCTACATCTATCATCTACAATGCTGCGGGCAAGCAGTTGAACCACCTCGAAACAGCCGACCTTTCGCGTCTCTTTGATGCAGGTTACAAATATCCTGAGCGCTTCAAGGTGAAGGCTGCCGATGGCATCACTGACCTCTACGGTGTAATGTACAAGCCTTTCGACTTCGATTCTACAAAGTGCTATCCTTTGATTGAGTATGTATATCCCGGTCCTCAGACTGAGGCTGTGAACGAGAGCTGGTCATCGGGCATGAACCGCATCGACCGTGTGCACAGATGGGCTTCATCGTAATCACAATCGGTAACCGTGGCGGACACCCCAACCGTTCGAAGTGGTACCACAACTTCGGTTACGGTAACCTGCGCGACTATGGTCTTGCCGACAAGAAGGTCGCAGCCCAGCAGCTCATTGCACGCCACTCGTTCATCGACGGCGAACGTGTAGGTATCCACGGTCACTCAGGTGGCGGATTCATGTCGACAGCAGCTATCCTCTACTACCCCGACTTCTTCAAGGCAGCGGTATCTTGCGCAGGCAACCACGACAACCGCATCTACAACCGCTGGTGGAGCGAGAAGCATCATGGTATCAAGGAGAACATCAACGAGACCGACACAACATTTGCATATCGCATCAGCACCAACCAGGAGCTTGCGAGCCGCCTGAAGGGACACCTAATGTTGGTTACAGGCGACATGGACAACAATGTGAACCCCGCAAACACCATCCGCGTCATCAACGCTCTCATCAGAGCCAACAAGCGTTTCGACATTCTCCTGTTGCCCGGACAGCGTCACGGATTCACCGACATGGACGAATACTTCTTCTGGAAGATGGCAGACCACTTCAGCCGCTATCTGCTCGGCGAGTCGAAGACCGAGGTTGACATCAAGGAGATAAATAACGATTGATAGAGTTGTAAGAATATCATCCCAACAAATCGAGAGGCAGTTCCATATTTGAAACTGCCTCTCGATTTGTTGAGGCATATGGGCGGTAATTCAGTAGATAAAAACTGATATAGCCGATTATCGGACATGAGAAAATAGAAAAAGAATTATAAGTGTCCGGTAAACATGCTTAAGCCCTTAAGGTTCTATTTTTTAAGTTGCTACAAGCCCCATTGCTTCATTGAGAGGTTCATTGCTTCATTGATGCGCATTAAGCTTTTAGGCAGACTGCGCCAATGACTTTTGGAAAGAGGCGAAGACTGTTTGAGCAAGCGTAGCGAGGGCTTGAGATTCGTCTCGAAGAGACCCATCGACTGAGTGTTTGATGTCGGCGAAGCCGGTGCAAACTATAAACGAAGGAGATAACCGCAGGGGAAAGCACATACAAAAAAAGAGAATCGCAAAGCGATTCTCCATGTGGGCCATCTAGGGCTTGAACCTAGGACCTCCAGATTATGAGTCTGTTGCTCTAACCAACTGAGCTAAAAGCCCGACATATTTCATTCCTGATACCTCATTTCTGAAATACAGTGCAAAGATAACATGTTTCTTGAAACGAAGCAAGCGTTTCAGGCAAATTTTGTGCAAAAAAGATGTAATTTTATTGTATCTTCGCAAATAAATTTGTTGTCATTTGCACACTTAAGTTGCAAACAAGACAACATCAACTACAGATATATGCTTGACAGAAAAAACCTTATATTCGATTTGGGCGGTGTGTTGCTCGACATATTCCCGCCTGCGACAGCAGAAGCTCTTGCAGCGTTGGGTGTGAGCAAAGAGCTCATCACCGACGGGCTGACGCTTGAAAACCCGTTGCTCCACAGCATGGAGTGTGGAGATTCCACCCCCGAAGAGCTCTACACAGCCATTGCCGCGTCAATGGGAAAAGAGCTTACCCCACAACTTGCCGAGGAGATAAGGAGCGCATGGTGCGCACTGCTGGGCACAGCACCGGCATGGAAATTAGCACGGCTGAGAGCGTTGCGCGAAAAGGGTTACAGGATAATCCTCCTGAGCAACACAAATGCCATACATTGGGAGGAAATCACAAAGATAGTAGCCGACTCCGAAGGCATACAGTTGGAAGAGTATTTCGACGGAGTCTACCTCTCCTTCGAAATGCACTGCCGCAAGCCCGACACAAAAATATTCTCGCGCCTGCTCGATGCAGAAGGTATTGCAGCAGAAGAGGCTGCATTCTTCGACGACTCGGCAGAGAATTGCGACGCTGCCGCATCGCTTGGCATAGAGGCACATTTGATGCCCCGCAACGGAGAGTGGCCCGACCTGTTAAAGGGTAGTTCTATAAATTATTAATAAATATTTCTTTGCAGGGTGCATTCTATTTCGGTCGCTTTTGGATTCTCCGAAGTTCTTTTGCGCTCGTTGGAAATAAAAGCAAACTTTTATTCACTCGCTTATACGAACATTTGTTTTATTTCGGCATCTTATTCATTTTTACTCAGTTGCAACACAAAGGTTGCGCCATCTAAAAATAAACAATTTACTCAAAATAAACTCAAAAATAGCCTCGAAAGTTGCGGTTAAACGAGCGCAATGTGAACTTGTTCACAGATTGCACAGCGAGTGACAGCAACTTCAATCATGTTAACTAATTTATAGAACCTCCCTTAATATATTTCTAATCTACTTGATTATCACCATTGTGGCTCCAAAGCCATACTTCTGGAATGATGCATCCTGAGATATACAACGTGGATATTTACGTCGGAGTTCCTGATAGATTGCATTGCGCAACACTCCTTCGCCTTTACCATGAATGAAGACAATCTTCTTGCCTCTCTCTCTGATGTGGGCATCGAGTGTCTTGCGCACTATGCCAAGCTGGTAATTGAGTATATCGAAGTTATTCATCCCCGCAGTTGTCTCCAATATTGAGTCGGCATGAAGATCGACCTCGAGAATATCACTACCCTTCTGAAGTTTCTGCTGTACCTGGTTTCGGGGACTCTTGTCGCCTTTGTTCTTCTCTATGATGATACGTTGCATCTCCACGGCATCGGTAAAGACCTCTTTAATAGGTTTATCATCGACAATAATATCGAAAAGCAACGCCCCCTCATGAAAGAATGGATTCTCAGTGAAAAGATGCAGTTTGTAGAACTTGACTGTATTTATGCGCCGCTCCACATTCACTGCGGATTTGAGAACAAAATTCCGATCCTCCTTGAAAGGAAGAATCTGCACACAGACATGCTCCATCAAAGAGAGGTCGTCATATCCAAATTCCTCAATAAAGCATTTCGAATCGGGTTGCAGGAGTCCGCAGCCGCGTACTCGCCAGCATTTGCCTTCTGCTGAAGAGTAAGTGTAATATACAGAATAGTTGCTGTCGTTGATGAGATATGCCTCGAAACGGGTTTTTGACAGTGCCTTCTCATCCATTGGCACAAAAGCAAGATGAATGTTTAGTTTCTCACCTTCGGGGCGTTCTTTGGGGCGGTAGGTAACAACAGGCTCTTGCTCATCGTCGCGTACATTCGCAGATTTTGCACCGGAAATGCCACCATACGATTGTTTGGGCTTCTCCGGTTTCGGAGCCACCGTCTTCTTTTCGAAATTGTACTCATTAGTATCTATAGCCACACATTCGCTGATGGGCATAGGAATTTCGAATCCATCCTCACCCTCAACCAAAACCATATCCTTTCCACGGAAACCGGTAACGACACCGCCACCCGTCTCGTGGATAAAACGAACTTTATCTCCTATTCTCATAATCTTATACTATTATAAAACACAATGCAAAAATAGCACAAGATAGGAGGACGACAAAATTAATAGGCTCTTTATTTTGTTATTTCAAGACAAGGATTTTTTATCGGCAATAATAATATCATATACCTAAATGGTACACTGTTCGCAAAATTTTAATAAAAATTAAACCGTTTCATACACTAAACAGCCTTTTTTAATCTTATATTTGCAAATTAGACACATAGTCCATACTTTTCAGTCCGAAAACAATTATCAAATACGTAAAATATAAAACGCCATGAAAAAAGCATACACATTCATTTTGGCTGCAATGACAGCCCTTGTATTCAACTCTTGTGACGACAGCAGCAGTTTCGACCCGTACGGTGCACGCGAGAAGCGCCCATTCTACCCCACGACAATAACATTCAGCACCCTCGACAACAACGAGACAAAGACCGACAAGAAATGGGAGATCGCCTATAATGCCGACAACACCATCAAGGCATATAAATACCAGAACACCATTACAACAAAAGAGGGAAAAGAGATTACCGAAAGCCACACAGGCAAACTCATCTATTACACCGATGCTACAGGTAACAGATGGATACAGAACGACCTCATTGTAAACAATGAAGTGAAAGACATCACAAACACCGAGAGTTACAGCGACACAATAAAGGAGGATGTAAGACTTGCTTCGGGTCTTGTGCAGTCGATAAAGACCACAGGACAGCGCAGCTACTCAAACGGCACAAAAGAGATATACTCCAACAGCAGAGAATTCAGCTACACCGACAAGTACTGCACCGGAAGCACATACAACACATCGACCGCAAAGACAACATACCGCTACGACTGGAGCAATTCGCGTCTCAACAAGACAACTGTCTATGAGCAAGGCAAGAACAACAGCATAATGCAGCAGGTGTACAGCTACACATACAACAACCGTGACTTAAGCAACGACTACGGCTTCAACACATTGGCATTCATATACGGCAATATGCCCGAGATATACGCTGCAATGAACCTCTTTGGCGAGACATCGGCATACAAACTCGAAGGCGAGTACTATAGCGGATACGGCAACATCAACGGAATGCAATACAACATCTCACCAATCAGCCGTAACTTTGCAATACTGGAGACCACAAACAGCATAACATACACTGCTGACTCTCCCAATTCAAGTTCATACTACTTCACATTTACAAACAATTAAAGATTATAGTATAATAATGTACAACGGTTGCCGGGTCAACTATTCCAAACTGTCCGATAAAGAACTTATCGGATACCTGACAGCAAAACCTGTCAATCAGGAAGCACATAACTATTTCTTCAACAGACGTTGCAAACGTTTTCTCGACTACATTGCAACAAATATTGCCGGAGAAGAGTGTGCCGATGACATACTCGGCGAATTCTACGAATATGTCTCGCAGGACGATTGGGCTGTATTGCGCAAATTCCGCAACCAGAACAATGCATCGCTCAACACCTACCTGTCGCTATGCACCGTCCGGCACTTCCTGAAAAAGAAGAAAAAAGATAACGGCATGCAATACACCGTTAGCCTCGACTGTGAAGACATTGCCGACCAACTGGAACTTTTCATCGCGGAGGAAGAGAGCGACACTCTACCCGTATGGCAAGCGTACGAAAAGTTGAACGAGCGCGACAGACTATTGCTGAAACTTCTTGTTATAGAAGGAAAATCCACCATGGAGGCTGCCGACCAAATTTGGCAATATGTAAAAAGCAACGAAAAGGATTGGAGAAACCTCCCGACACTACGTGTGCAGAACACAATCTCGATGATGAAGCACCGTGCCTTATTCGCACTTCTCGAAGAGCTAAAACGACAAATGACATCATAACGATGTCATTTGTCGTCTCATATTCCTATTGTACAGTACAACCTATCCAACACAAAACACAAAACCGGTGCAGATGCAAAACAGGTGCGGATGCAAAACAGGACCTGCAATCATTTACCCTTTCATAAATAATCAGTAACTTTACGCGATTTTTCAAATTCAGCAAATGGCAGAAAAGAACAACATAGAGATACGCGGAGCAAGAGTCAACAATCTGAAGAATATAGACATTGACATTCCGCGCGGAAAATTTGTGGTCATCACCGGACTTTCGGGCTCGGGAAAATCGTCGTTGGCATTCGACACACTCTATGCCGAGGGGCAGAGGCGCTACGTTGAGTCACTCTCGTCATATGCACGTCAGTTCCTCGGACAGATGAACAAGCCCGAATGCAACTTCATCAAAGGTATTCCCCCTGCCATCGCCATAGAACAGAAGGTAAACAACAGGAACCCCCGCTCCACCGTAGGCACCTCGACCGAAATATACGAATACCTGAAACTGCTGTATGCCAGAATAGGAAAGACCTATTCGCCCATAAGCGGTACACTCGTAAAGAAACAGACGCCCGAAGACCTTGTCAGCTGCATGCTGGCACACGAAGAAGGCAGCCGTTTCCTACTGCTATCGCCTATAGAACTGCAAAAAGGGCGCGACATCGACACGCAGCTGTCGATATATATGCAACAGGGCTTCACCCGCCTCTATGTCTCGGATGAGATTGTCCGCATAGAAGATTACAAGCACAAGAAAAAGACAAAGCCCTACCTTCTCATAGACCGACTTACGGCAAGCAGTGCCCGGGAGACCGTCACCCGCCTGCTCGACTCGGCAGAGACCGCCTTCTATGAAGGACACGGCGCCTGTGCCATGAAATTCCTCGACGAGGAGCAGATGCACACATTCAGCATACGCTTCGAGGCAGACGGTATGGAGTTTGAAGAACCGAGCGAGCAGATGTTCTCTTTCAACTCACCGATAGGAGCCTGCCCCGAATGCGAAGGCTTCGGCAGAGTTGTGGGCATAGACGAGAATCTTGTTGTTCCCAACAAATCGCTCAGCGTATACGACGGAGCTGTATTTTGTTGGCGCGGAGAAAAGATGGGCGAATGGAAAAATGAATTCTGCCGTCGCGCGACAGCCGATGATTTTCCCATCTTCGAACCCTACTACAACCTCACCGAAGAACAACGCGACTATCTGTGGCACAAAGGACCATATATCCCCGAATACAACGAGAATATATGCATAGACAGATTCTTCGACATGGTGCGCGAGAACCAATACAAGATACAATACCGTGTGATGCTTGCCCGCTACCGTGGAAAACCCATCTGCCCACTCTGCGGCGGAAAGAGGCTGAAGAAAGAGGCAAGCTACGTGAAGGTAGGCGGGAAGAGCATAACAGAGCTTGTCGACATGCCCATTTCACGTCTTAAGGAGTTCTTCGACACACTCACTTTCGAAGGCAACGATGCAACAGCAGCTGCACGCATACTCAAGGAGATAAACAGCAGGATAGAGTGCCTGATGGATGTAGGTCTCAGCTATCTCACGCTCAACCGTTTGAGCAACACACTCTCGGGCGGAGAGAGCCAGCGCATAAACCTTGTAACTTCACTCGGAAGCAGTCTTGTAGGCTCGCTATATATACTCGACGAACCGAGCATAGGATTGCACAGCCGCGACACAGAGCGACTGATAAAGGTGCTGCGCCGCCTGCAGCAACTTGGAAACACTGTTGTGGTTGTGGAGCACGACGAAGACATAATACGCGCCGCCGACTACATAATAGACATTGGTCCCAAAGCCGGACGCCTGGGCGGAGAGATTGTATACCAGGGAGATATGAAAGAACTCTCGCCCGACACGGAGAGCTACACTGTCAAATACCTTTTGGGAACAGACAAGATAGAGACTCCACGACATCGCCGCACCTCGCGCAACACAATAACCATAAAAGGAGCCCGCGAGAACAACCTCAAAGGGATAGATGTAGAGATACCCCTGAACGTACTCACAGTGGTCAGCGGTGTCAGCGGGTCGGGAAAATCGACATTGGTACGCGACATACTCTACCGCACACTGCAAAGGAACTTCGGCGAAGGCACAGAATCTCCAGGACAGTGCGATGGTATAGAAGGAGCGCTCTCACAGCTCAAAGCTGTTGAGTTTGTCGACCAGAACCCTATCGGCAAGTCCTCACGCTCCAATCCTGTAACCTATCTGAAGGCATACGACGAGATAAGGCAGCTATTTGCCCGTCAGCCTCTTGCCAAACAGATGGGATACACAGCTGGATACTTCTCCTTCAACTCGGACGGAGGCAGATGCGAAGAGTGCAAGGGCGAAGGAACAATAACCGTGGAGATGCAGTTCATGGCAAACATGAAACTGCAATGCGAATCGTGCCACGGAAAACGTTTCAAGAGCGACACCCTCGAAGTGAAGTTCAAGGACAAGAATATATACGACATACTTGAAATGACTGTGAACGAAGCGATTGAATTCTTCACCGCACACAAAGAAAAATCAATCGCCGAACGCCTGCAACCCCTCCAAGATGTAGGTCTGGGTTATATAAAACTCGGTCAGTCGTCATCAACCTTGTCGGGCGGCGAGAACCAACGCGTAAAGCTCGCCTACTACCTGAGCCTTGCAAACACAACCCCAACCCTCTTCATATTCGACGAGCCCACCACAGGTCTCCACTTCCACGACATAAAGAAACTGCTCGACTCATTCGAGCGTTTAGTGGCACGCGGACACACCCTTGTGGTGATAGAGCACAACCTCGACGTAATAAAATGTGCCGACCATCTGATAGACCTCGGTCCCGATGGAGGCGAAAACGGCGGTCGGATAGTAGCACAAGGCACTCCCGAAGAGGTTGCTGCAAATCCCCAATCGGCAACAGGCTTATACCTGAAGGAGAAGTTATAGGCTGCAGATAAGGAATGCTCGTCAATATGTTCCTCCACAGCCCAATATGACAAAGTTTTTTTTTGAAACTTGACATAAAAGGTTTATATTTGCAACATGAAATATTGTGAACAAACAAAACCAATCCATATTTTATGAAAAAACTTCTACTTTCAATCCTTCTTGCAGTAGTAGCATTGCCCACTATTGCACAGCAGCGTTCTGAGGCAGAGGCTGCATCCATAGCCAATGCCTTCATGAAGAACAACGGTTATGAATTCAACATAACCAAAGCACCAAAAATCAACAAAGTACGTGCAGAGAAAGCAGGTGAAATCACACCTTTCTACATCTTCAACGACACCCAGAAGGGTGGCTATGTAATCGTAGGCGGTCAAGAGGGAATGAGCGACATTCTCGCATACTCATACGACGAATGCATCGACATTGACGACATGCCCCCCGCAGCAGAAGCATGGCTTGCATACTATGCAGAGGTAGCAAAAAAAGCAGCCGACTACCCCGAAGAGTCAAAAGCCGAGAAAAAGGCAGCAGCAAAGGCATTCCTCAACAGCAACTTTGCAGTGCGCAAGAGCGTACAGCCCCTGCTCGGAGAAATCAAGTTCAACCAGGGCGATCCTTACAACAGAAAATGTCCTACTCTCAAGGTAATGGACGGCAACAAGGTAAAGACCGGCAAGTGCGTTGTAGGTTGCTCTGCAACAGCTTTCGGCATGATTCTCCGCTACTGGAAATACCCGGCACATTCACACGGCAGCAAGACATACACATTCAGCTATGAATACTCTTCTACCGTAGATAAGGAGATGACACTCTCTGTAAACTTCGACTCTGTAGGAGACTACGACTGGGACAACATACTTCCCACATACCGTAGCGGAATATCATTTACAAAAGAAGAGGCTGACGCTGTTTCCAAAATGCTCTACCACTGCGGTGTAGCACTCGGTGCTGGTTATGGACTCGGTGGAACCGGTGCAGTAACAGACGCACACAAATATGCAACATACTTCGGATACGACAAGAACATTTCGACCATCGTATGCCCCAATTACCTCGACAGACCCAACGAACTCAGAGCAATGCTTGCCGACGAATTGAGCCAGGGTCGCCCCATGCTCTGTAAAGGTAGCAACGACCCCGACAAATACAACGGTCACGCATACGTATGCGACGGATACGACCTCAACGGTCTCTTCCACTTCAACCTCGGATGGGACGGTAGTTCAAACGGATTCTTCGAAGTAGCTCCCGTGCCCACAAGTGCATACGGACACCAGATGACAGCATACATCAACGTACACCCCGAAGGTCGTCTCACACCCAGCGAGCCCGTTCGCCGTGTCATTGTTGAGGCAAGCCTCGGCGAGCACAACGAGCAGGCAACCAACATCATCAGCACACTCAAAGCTCTTGACACGACCAACAAATATGGCGAGAGCATGATATGCATCGTAACAGCCGACACAGAAGAAGAAGGCGAGAACCACCTCGAAGGACTCAGCACCATACCCGGTGTGCTCCTCGACCGTACAGACACCGTCACCGGACGTATCTCTACTACAGCATTGACCAACGCTTACAAAGAGCGTTTCAACACACCCTCACCCACACAGTTGGATGTTGACGCAATGTTCACATCGGACAGTACAATGGCTGTAACAGTATACACAGAGTTCTACCAGGCAAGCATAGGCAAGGACTACAGATATGCATTCGCATACACAGAGGACGGTGTAAAGATCGACGGTGTTGAATACAACAGTCTCGCAAGAGGTATGTACCCCGGCAAAGAGGGTTACACAGATGTATTGCCCGACACCATCGAGTACGACAAGCAGTACATCCACGAGAGAGAGATTCCCATCCCCGCAAGCATAGAGAACACAGACAAGGCAACACTCATCGTAATGCTCATTGACGGCGAGACAGGAATCGTTGCAAATGCCAACATCATCGACCTCAAGCAGATAAATACATGGCGCAACAACCAGAAACCCGCATTCGTAAATGAAGGCAGAATTCTTGGCAATGAATCAGAAGTATACACATACGACTTCGACGAGGAGAAGAGCCGCATGGCAATTCCCGTAAGAATCCACAACCCCTTGTACGAAAGAATGCCCGTAGAGATTACATTGGAGGACATTGATATTGCCGACAATGCATATACACAGCTTGGCGAAGAGAAGGATGTTCTCACAGTAACACGCCTTGCCGATGCAAACGGAATTGACAGCACACTCATGCTCTATCTGAACATCACAGACAAATACCAGAGTTCAGAGTCATCGGCTAAATTGGTGATGAAATACAAAGGCAATGAGATTGCAACACAGACAGTGAACTTCGGTTTCATCAAGTCAGTAGACGGAGTTAACCCCTACACAGTACGCATCAAGGGTACACTTGCCAACATTGTTCCCAACGCAGCCATCGACACCATCAGCACAATCACACTCGGCGGTCGTCTCAGCGGTCTCGACATCTCATTCATCCGCGACAGCTTGACACTGAACGTTCTCGATATGAGAAAAGCTGAAATTGTAGCAGGTCCCGGCGAATACTACGGCGACTACACAACAGAGGACAATATCATCGGTGTGAGAATGTTCTTTGGAGTAGACATCAACAAAGTTTACCTCCCCGAAGGAATCACAAAGATAGACAACTACGCATTCTATCAGAACTCCAAATTGTCCAAAGTACTCATGGGAGAGAACGTAAGCTCTATCGGAAGCTACGCATTCAGCGGCTGTACTGCACTCGAAAGAGTTACCATCCCCGCCTCAGTACAAGAGCTCGGACGTAACGCATTCAAGGGTTGCCCCATTGTATGTGTAATCTGCGAGAGTGAGACACCTGCAAAACTCGGTTCTAAGGTATTCGACGGTGCCGACCTCGCAAGCGCAACACTCGTTGTTCCCAACGAAACTGCCATCGAAGCATACAAAGCACAGAAACAGTGGAAAGACTTCGGCAACATCATCACATACGAACAGTACCTCACAAGCATCTCTACAACAGTTGAGGACTCAGAGGTTATCGTTAAGGATGGCAAGGTTATCGTATCGGGTGATGCAGAAGTTACAATCTACACAATCGGCGGCAACAAGGTAGCAGCAGGCACAGCAGGCGAATTTGCACTGCCCGCAGGCAACTACATTGTAAAAGCAGGCAACAAAGTAATCAAAGTTAGACTCTAACAGATAAACTATATTTTAAACAGAAATGGCGCAGGCGAGGTGCGAACCTTTACCCAGATTGTCTTCCCGATGATCAAGCCGGGTATCGGCGCGCTGGCGATCTTCACATTTATCAATAC
>JAZNKR010000042.1:0-10901 GCA_045578665.1 Bacteroidaceae bacterium
TTATTTTGAAGAGATTAGCAAAATATAAAAACTGAAAGATGTGTCCAAAGATTAGCTTAAAGTGGGACAACTTTTCAAGTTACTTATTTCCACCGACATTGCAATGCAACGTTGCATTTTAGGTAATATATTTGATAATCATTTAAATCAATAAAGCTCTCTTGGATAAGAGGGAGTACCCGAAGGGGGAGGGAGTTCGAATGAAGACACAAGCAAAAAGTTTCAAACTCCTCCATCTTCAAAACGCGGAGGAACGAAGGATAGGGATTGTATTTTCAGGTAATAGATTTGACAATCATTTTTCAAAAATGAAATTAGCTTGGAAGCCTCTACTTCCAAGCTAATCAATTACCATTTGCGAAGTATATATTTTCCTACATCGTTTTTCATTATCAGTATCTCGTCGTCGAGCTTTTCTATTGTAAAGATGGTGCTGTCGCTGTGCAGATGGAACATCTTTAGCTCTTCGGGGGTGCATACGCGGTGCTCTTCGAGGTATTTGCGGAATCCGCTCATGGTTATTATGTCGCCACGGTAGGTGAGGTTGCCTATGAAGCGCATTGGAATCTCCTCTTCGTAGTGCTTGCTTATCTGCGTCATGTGGCGTTGGAACGAGTAGAATATGTCGGTAGGTTGACAGATTGAGTCGGTGTATTCCACTTGACTGACTCTCCACATACCATCAAGTTCGCCGTTAATGTATACTTTATCGCAGGCAGTGAGCGCTATGGCGCATATTATTGTTGTAATTATCTTTTTCATTTTTTGCTGAATATTTCTCCTGTTCGGGTGAGTGTGAACATAAATCCTGTGTTATTGCCTATGAAATCACTTTTGTCGTGTGCAATGGACAAACGTCCTAACCACGGGCTGCCGTTGGGGGCATATATGAATTCTCCGAGCAACGAGGTTGTGTATTTCTTGCTTTCGAATGGGTTGGCATATGTTCCGTAGTTTTCGCTGTAGGTGTATTGCAGGCGGTAGGCGATGGGGATTTTTTTGCCGAATGTGCCATTGATTCCTACGTTGTGGGCTATGAGTCTGTTGCTGCGGAATTTGAGGCTTCCGTTGCTGTTGTATGAGGGTGAGATTATCAGCGGGTTGCCTATGCCGTTGCCCCAATGGTGCCATCCGGGGTAGATGCCGTGGTTGTAGTAGTTGTCGGCTCCGTCCATCTGTTCGCTGAAGTTGTCGCTGGGGTCGTGGTAGAGTGCACCGCTCTGGTCCATTGTGGTGAGGTATTCATATTGTATTGCCGATATAAAAGGTAATACCTGCGACTTGTTGGTGAGTCTTATTCCGAGCATTATGTCTTTCCACGGATAGTAGATGATGTTTCTTTTGCCGTATCGGTCGCTCTGGTATTCAAAGAAGAAGAGCTGCGAGAAGTCTTCGAACAGGTGCTCGCCGTACACTCTTATGTCCATATTCTTTGTGGGGACTGTGAATGCAGCGTGCCAACTGCCTATCATGTTGCCCGAGATATTGGTCTGTTCTATTTCGGGGGTGTCGTCGCTTCCGCTCAAGGGAATAAAGGCTTTCCAATAGTCGGCAAGTGTGCTGGGCATTGTCAGTTTCAGACCTTCGCCGTGAGTGTATATGTCGCCGCCGAACTGTGATTGCATTTCGAGTCCTCCTTCGAATATCAAAGGGAATTTCTCGGCTTTTCCTATCTCTATGAAGCCCGCCTTGCTGTGGTAGAGTATGTTCTTGCCGTAGTGTGTAATGTCGTTGCCGGCAGTGAAACTTTCCTGAAAGTTGTCGTCGGTGGCACGTCCGTATGCAATGTGTCCGCGAATCCTCAGCCAACCTTTTGTCCAGGGGAAGGGAATATACTTGGGAATTTCGAGACGCACCTGTGGAATGGGACGGCTGTTGCCGCTGTATGTCATTCCGCCGCTGCTGAGCATTGTGAGGTTGTTGTAGTAGAGATTTGGCAACCAATTGTTGACTTTGTTCCCGGCTATTCCTGTGCCTGCGAATTGGTCAGCGTGTATGCGTGTCTCCGAGAAGCGCTCCTTGCTGCCTATGCTCAGTGTGAGCCATCGCCAGCTTACTTCGCCGAATAGCTGCTGCACGAAGAAGTCGGCATTGCTGTTGCGGGATATTGCAATGTCTCCGGTACATTTATAGGAAAAGTCGCTGTTCTTAAATTTCCCGCCATATTCGAGACCGTAGCGTCCGTAGTTGCTGTTCATCTCAGTTGATGTAAGACCTTGACGGTTGGCTGTCAACCAGAAAGGGGCATTGTCGCCATCTGTTGCTATGGCATTGAATTGTGTGAAATATCTGAGGTAGCTCTCCTGCGCCTCAATGGTATGAGTTAATGCGAATAGCGACAACAGAATTGTCAATAGTGTTTTGTGTTTGTTGAATTGTTTCATTATGATACTTTTGTCTATGGTAGATGCGAAGATACATATTTTTGTTTGCAATAGTTGTATCTATAGCATAAAATGTATGTAAAATGCACATAAAAAGCACTTAAAATGCATATAAAATGTGTTCAAATTAGAAATACTTCTAATTTTTGTTTATCTTCGCAAATTAGAGAAATTTAAAACTTATATATAATGATTTTAAGAAAAGGAATTAATCTGGCACTATGTGCAGCCGCTGCTCTGATGGTTTCGTGTGGCGGTACAACAGCCCCCGAAGTCTCTGTTGAGCAGTTCGGCGCTGTACCCAATGACGGTAAGAACGATTTCGACGCGCTCCGCAAGGCAACTGCCTACTGTCGCGAAAATCCCGGTACAACACTCTTTTTCCCTCCCGGAAAGTATGACATCGACAACGAGAAAGCCCGTAAAATAGAGTTCGAGGCTATCAGCGGTGCATATGGCGAAAATGTCCAGGGTACACTCTTCAGACCCGACGGTCCCTACGTAACAGCTCTCGACCTGAGAGACTGCGACAACACCACAGTAAAGGCACATGGTGCAACACTCTTCCTGCACGGTTGGTACGAGGTAATCACCATGCAGGGTGCCGAGAATATCACAGTCGAGGGTATCTCTATCCTCTACAACCGCCCCCCTTCAACAATCGGTCGCGTAACAGAGAGCAACGAGGAGTGGTTCGATGCCGAGTTCGACACAGAGCGTTACCGCTTCATCGACCAGAAGGTTACTGGTCGTCTCCACTTCTTCGACCCTGTCCGCAACAGACTCTACACAGGTTGGGCTTCGAAGAAAGAGCTTACAGCTCCCGGAAAGATCCGTTTCCAGTCGAAGAGCGCTCCCGCTGTGGGCGACTACTTTGTGCTTCGTCACGGCGGACACTACCGTCCCGCAATCATGGTCAAGGAGTGTGAGAATGTTACCTTCCGCGATGTGAAGATTCACAGCCAGCCCGGTATGGGTATCGTCGGACACCTTACAAAGGACATTATGATTGACAACCTTCAGGTGGTTCCCGAAGTGGGTAGCGTAATCTCTTCTAACACCGATGCCACACACTTCACATCATGTTCGGGTACAATCACCATCCAGAACTCAAAGTTCAAGGGACAGGGCGACGACTGTACAAACATCCACGGATATTACTACCGCATGTATCCCGAGGCTGACAACAAGATAGAGATTAAGATCGAAGGTGCCGACCTTCACGCCCTTTCGCTCGACTATCCTCAGATTGGCGACACCATGGTTGTAATCGACAACAAGAATATGTCCGAGCAGGGACGCTACACTGTTCAGAGCGTAGACACCTCTTCTGTTGACTGGAAGGTGGTGATAGGACTCGACAAACCCATCGCCGAGGATATGTTCGAGAATTGCTATATGTGGAACTATACACGCTTCCCCAAAGTACGCATCTACAACAACTCAGTACACAGCCACCTTGCACGTTCGTTCCTCATCAAGAGCCGCGATGTTGTCATTGCTAAGAACTGCATCCTCAACAGCACCATCACAGCCATCAAGCTCGGTGCCGAGCTCAGCTGGCGCGAGAGCGGCCCTGCCGAGAATGTGCTTGTGGAGGAGAACTACATCACAGGTTGCGGTTATGCTGCCGGTGCTTCAACTCCTTCATGTATCACACTGAGCACCGAGGCACGCGAGCTTCCTCCCTATCTCAACAAGAATATTGTCATCAGAAACAATGTATTCGATACCGACAAGGATGTTGCTATACTGTTGAAGGATGCCGAGAATATTGTTGTAGAGAACAACATGGCAAACAAGAAGGATTATGTGAAGATGGAGAACTGCCAGAATGTAACTATAAAATAGTTTGTAATAAAGCATATTATGAGGGCAACTGAAAGAAATTTTGGTTGCTCTCTTTTTTATCTCTATTAAGAAAGTGTTTAAATGATTGATGTCAACTATGCTTTTTCCTGAAATACAGGAGAAATAACTGTCTTTTTGTGTTTTTTGTTGATTCTTCAACTTAAACTTCCCGAATCGTTGCTATCTTCGCGTCGAAAGTCATGATTGTATGTCATGATTGTAAATTTAAAACTTGCTTATACAAACGCTTTTTTGTAATTTTGCGACAATTCCGCATATTGTATGTGCCGGAAGGTCATAATTTATAGAGCGTTTTGTTTTTATCCTCAATTTGAAATCTGGACAATTTCAACTATCATGGATATTAAGCAAGGTGCTCACGTCAGTGTTATATATAATACCCATCGGGTAGATTATATATCATTTGGCGTGGGCTATTGTTTATTACATGGTAGTGGGCAGTCCAGAGCCTCAAATTGGTATTAGACAATAGTTCCCACGCCTCTTTTTATATTTACATGCCCTCATCGGGGAATTGTGAGAGCAAGAAAAATTCAAAAAAATGAAAAAGTTTTTTCTTAGTCTGATGCTCCTCGCAATATCTATGGGAGCACTCTTTGCACAAAATTCAACAATTGCAACACTTAACCACGATGGCGAAATATCGGTATTCTACGGTGGTGATGCATTGAAGGAGGCTCACGCTGAAGCACAGCATGGCGATGCAATTACACTTTCGAGCGGAACATTCAAGGCAGTGGATATTACAAAGGCAATCACCTTGCGTGGTGCAGGCATGGAGGTAGACTCGGTACGTAATACATTTCCTACTATCATTCAAGGTGATATGAATATTCAAATAGGCGACAGCGTAAAAGAGAAACTTACAATAGAGGGTATTTTTCATAATTCTTACCTTTATGTAAAAGGTGGATTTGATAACGCTATGTTTATAAAAAGTAGATTTAATGTTGTTAGTTATGCTCAAGGCATACAATTTAAAAACCACCGCTTTATACAATGCAAAATAGGCAGCGAAATTAATGTACTTTCAGCAAATCTATACTTTATCAATTGCTTCATTAACCATCTCTCAAATATTGTTAAACGCGATTTCTTGGGTATATTTACAAACTGCATTATAAGAAATAATAATTTTAGTTCATTCTACAATAGTACATTAAATAACTGTATCTTAATTGGAAATGTTATTGCTGGTAATTATAATATATTACCATCATCAAACCATGCATATAATTGCATTGGTATAAATAGATATAACGGATTCTCTATTTTTACAAATATCCCCAATAATACAAATAAGACTGTCGGCAAAGAGTATGAAAATGTGTTCAAGACATACAAAGGAACATACACCGACACAGAGACTTTCGAACTTATCGACTCAATAAAGACAAAATATCTTGGCAACGATGGCACAGAGGTCGGTATTCATGGCGGAATGTTGCCCTATTCGCCCACTCCCACCAATCCCCAGATAACAAAGTGCAAGGTGGCTCCACGCTCCACAGCCGATGGTAAATTAAGCGTTGATATTGAGGTAAGAAGCGCAGAATAAACATAAATATCATGCGTAAAGCTATATTTTTTACGTTGCTCCTGCTACTGCAAACAGCAGTGATGGGGCAGACGGGGCATCAACTGCGCTATTGGTTCGACGGAGACCACGATAAACTGCAAACTATGCAGGTCGCTACCGGAGAATCGCGGCAGTTGATAGATGTTACGCACCTTGCCACAGGCTTCCACCGCATATACATTCAGACGATGGATAGCAGCAGAGTGCTTGGCTTGCCCGTTGTTCACGAATTTTACAAGGCGGCACCCGAAAGCACGGATGCTGTATATTTCTACTGGTTCGACGGCAATCACAATGAGACAAAAAAGGTGCAGGCTCCCATAGGAAGATGGAGACAACCTATAGATGTTCAGCAGTTGCCGACAGGTTTCCACGAAATTTTCATGCAGGTGGTAGACGGAAGCGGCACTTACAGCTCGCCCGTTTCTCACAGTTTCTACAAATGCACTACAGACAGCGAGGAGACAACATATTCATGTTGGTTCGACGAAGATAGCGCAACAACCGTCATAGGAAAATGCAACAATGGCATTATCTGGTTGGATGTTAATAAAATGAGCGACGGCTTTCATACCCTTTATATGCAGGTCCACAATCAAGCTTCATCGCAACCTGTTGAGCGTGCCTTTATAAAAGTGCCGCAGACAGAGAATGTAGATTATCTCACCTGTATGCTGATGGTCGATGATACACTCTTTCACGAAGAAAGAATTGCATCTACACGAGGAGTGCTGAATTTTGATTTTGATGTATCATCACTCTCGCAGGGCGCACACCTGTTGCAAGCGTTTGTTGTTACTCCCACAGGTGCAGCAACAAACATCGAGGAGCGTTTCTTTATACGTGCAGTTTCCGAGACGGAGATTGCCGGACTCAAATGTTGCTACGTTGTCGATGATGCTAAGGACAGCGTGCAGGCGGGAACATACAGCAACGGAGTGTTTCACTTCGACATTGATGTCTCGTCGCTTGAGGATGGACTGCACAATCTGAACTATATGCTGATAGGCGACAATGGTGTAACGACAGAAATGCGCACAGCCTTCTTTACAAAAATCCCAGTCGGTGGCAACGGTATTACCGAATATCACTATTGGCTCAATGAGGATGACAGCATAAAAGTTGTAAAGAGACTCGAAAAACGCATGAATCCATTGCAGATAACCTCGCTGCTGCCTGTGGAGAGCGTGCCGTTGCGCAGCAAACTGTTCCACTTTGAAATAAAGGACGGTGCGCCTATGATTTTTGCAAAAAATATTTTCAATATGCGCTTTTTCGATGCCTCCGGCAGAATGACGGATTGTTCGAGAGAGTACATCGACTACAATGTCTCGCAAAAAGTGGAGGGTGTAACATCTATTGCCAGAGGTAAAGATTGCAAGACCTTTACAGCACCCGGCAAGAACGAAATTGAGTGGATGGGAATAGAAATGCAAACAGGCGACACGCTTGCCATAAAGAGCAACGCTGCCTGCACCATACAGATATTCTCACCATCGGGCAAAGAGGTCTACGCTGTATCCGGAGCAGAGTCTGTAACATTCGACGGCATACACGCTTGGGAGGATGGTAAATACTATATTGCCGTACATGATGTAACTGCCACAAAAAAAGAGGTAAGCATAAGCACATTGCAATTGGATAAATATGTTGTACTCGATTATACCCCCAAGAATGCAGGAGTCGCTCCGAGTATGTTTGTAATGAACTTGCTTGGAAACGGATACGACAAACTTGTGAGGGCCGAACTGTCCAACGGCAACGACAAATTGGTTGCAGACACAGTAAGTTGCGCAGACTACGGCAATGCTCGTCTTATTTTCACATTCAAAAATTACGATTATCAATTAGGCAAATACGACCTTACACTCTATTTTAATGATGGAGATGCCGAGGAAATGCTGACAGTTGAAGATGCTGTTACATTTGAAGAGCCTATATTCGGAGAAATAAAAGTGTCATACGAAACAAGACAACGTATGGCAAGTCCCTATCCGGTAACAATAAAATTGACAAACACCGGCAATGTAGGATATTCATTAGTTCCGGTATATATTGCTTACGATAATAGTAAGGGCATAAACAATTTGTTCTTCAATGATTTTCTTGTGGAAATATCAAAAGAGATGCACGATAATGGACTAAAGGCTATATACGATACAGATAACTTGTTCGGAAAAGGCAAGTCCGGTGTTGTTGTGCCTGCAATACTCGCGTCGCTCTCTTCGGGCGAGACTATTGAACTTACTCCTGCATTTGAAACTGATGGAAATTACAGTTTCAATATATACACCATGATAGGAAAGCCTTTGCTGGGTTATTCTCAGAACAATCACAATAAAAGCAGAACGACCGAACGTGCACTGCCGGGAACAACTTGTATACCGGATTTGTGTGATATGGTTGGAGATATTCTTCCCGAACTAAGCAACGATGCAACAGACTGCACTTGTTCGCTTGCTGAAGCAAACATTAGGATGTTTGCAAATGCCTTTGCAGCTCAATGGAACAAGGCTGAGGCTGATAGGTGGGCTGCGTTCGGTAGCGATTTTGAGGCGTTGGGATTGGAGTGGCCTTACAGAAGAATACGCTTGCAAAATCCATACGGTATTTTGCGCGATGTTCTTGGCGACTGTATTTCTAACAGACAATTGAATATGGTTGCTGATGCTTTTAATGATTATATGGATGAATTAACCGAAAATCAGGATTGTAATCCAACCCCGCAACCTATCGAAATACTTACTCCATGCGAACCCAACGACATTGTGGGCTTCGCCGCCGAGAGTGGCAGCCGATTCGTTCCGAGCAGTTTCGAGAATGTTCACTACACTATACGCAGCGAGAATGACCCTGTATTTGCAACTGCTGCTGCACACACTATAATAGTAACCGACACGCTCGACGGCAGCAAATTCGACCTTTCGGCATTTGCAGCTACAAGTGTGAAGATTGGCAGTGTGATGATGGAACTCAACGGCGAAAAATCATTCGTAAAGACTATGGACCTGCGCCCTGCAATAGATGTTGTTGCCGAAGTTACACTCGACTACAACGAGGCTGAGGGTATCGCCACATGGACCATATTATCGCTTGACCCTATGACGATGGAGCCTACAGAAGACCCGATGCAGGGTGCATTGCCCGTAAACAATGGTGGCAACGGCGAGGCTGAGTTCGGCTTCAATATTAAGCTGAAGAGTGCGCTTGTTGATGGCACCGAGGTTGATAACAAGGCTTCCATTATCTTCGATAACGAGACTGCGGTTGTTACCCCTGTGTGGAGAAACATCATCGACAATGTCAAGCCTACATCAGCCATTGCAGCGATTGAAACAATCAACGACAGTGTGATTGAAGTAAGTTGGGAGGGCAAGGATGTCGGTTCGGGTATGTGGAAGTACGACCTCTATGTACAGCCGGGCAATGTAGATGAGTGGATTAAGTTCCCATGCGATACGCTGAGAACATCCTGCCGTCTCAGTTATGTAGATAATTTGAGCATGGGATTCTGCGTAGTTGCCATTGACTCGGCAGGCAATGTCGAAGATAAGAAATTGACGCGCGAGGCTGTCTTTATGCGTGGTACGAAACGCGGCGATGCCAATATGGACAGCATTGTCAGCATAAGTGATGTTGTTGCTACGGTAAACAATCTTCTCGGAAGGGCTTCTGGTATTTTCAATTTTGATGCAGCCGATGTTAATCAAGATAAACGGATAACAATAGGCGATGTTGTGGGAATAGTGAATATTGTTCTTAATCCCGATGATTATATTGTAAAATATGTCAAGAGGAGAAACGGAGTGGCGTTGGCAACTGAATATATAAGCATGGAGGATGTTCTCTGCGACGATAATGAAGGTGTTACTCTCCCGATAGAGTTGTTTAACGATAATGATTATGCGGCTTTCCAAATGGATTTTGAAATTCCTGAGGGGTTGAATGTCGTTTCAGTATCATTGGGGGACCGTGCGGCAGACAGCCATTCTGTTGCATGGGAGCGTCTCTCTGATGGTAAGATGCGCGTGGTTGCATATTCGACCGATAATGTTATGTTCAGTGGCAATGCTGGCAATATTCTTAATCTTAATATGATTGCCGAAATGAATGTCAGCGGAAAATTGTCAATAAGCAACATTCGCTTTGCATCGCCCGACGGCAATGAGACTCTGCTTGAGGATTGTTGCTCTCTGCTTGACATCAGCGGTGTTACGGGTATCGGCCGAACGGTTGACGATGCTCTTAGAGTGTACACGGTTGACGGTGTACTTGCCATCGAGTGCAGCAAACCTATGCAGATGGCTGTTTATTCGGTAAACGGCACTTTGTTTAAGATGCTCTCTTTGGCTGAGGGTAAAAATATCTGCAACACAATTCCTGCCGGTACATATATTGTTTCAGGTGTTACTGTAGTTGTTAATCCGCAGAGTGAATAAGGTTTAATCTTCTTATTGGATTAAAAAATGAGGCGCCCCCAGGAGTTTTTTATCACTTTTGGGGGCGCTTAATATTGGAGGAATTTTAATTTTTGTGCGTATTGTCGTATATGCCTTGTTGTTTACTCCGCAAATTCAACGCCTTTCAGCACATCCCATCTTCCGCGTGTGAAGTCGGGAATCTCAACGGGGGCACCTCCGGCGAGTGCCAACTTGCTCTATTGAATGATACCGAACCACCTATTGACTACGAACTGTTAAGAAGTTAGCATATTCACCTACTAGGGCAAGAACTCACGTTCTGATTCTCTTATGTAGATATTAAAACGGTTTAACCGTTTGATATGCCGATGGTATCAAAAATCTTGGAGGTTTGGACATTGCAAAAGAAAACATTGTAGTATATAGAACAGCAAGTTATAATTATTTGATAGCAATCCATTAATCAAAGGATGGAACTTTTACTTTTATCAACCAAGATGTATAAGTAAAAGAGAAAATGTATGTGATAACATCAAGCAGTTGAAATATAGAACCTTACACCTTTTACTAACAAGAAAAGTAAAAGTTTATCTAGTTATTTATGCAAGTAAGTATGAAGTGATTAAGTAAGCTATTCTCGTCATA
>JAZNKR010000043.1:0-6961 GCA_045578665.1 Bacteroidaceae bacterium
TTTGGTTCTTTAGATAAAGCACTCGCGTTCGGCAATTTGCAAGCGAGCTTGCATTGCACTCACTAAACCGTGCTTTTTTGTCGGCACAAAAAGAACGTAAACTTTGTTTAAATCAACATAACTACAAACTGCCATTAAATAAATACTGTTTAGCCAAAAACAATTAGTAATTTTTACCGGACAGTAATAATTATAGATACCGGACTACTTGTTGCCCAAAAGTTCGGCTTCGAGCATCTTCATGAAGTAGCCACCGACTACGGAGCGCGCTCTGAATCCTACCCAGTTGCCGTTTGTCGTTTCGTGCCAGTCGGATATGGGCATACGGCTCTCTGTTTCGTTGGCATATTTGTAAACAGGCTCCATCAGGGCATTGAAATCGTCCATATTGCCTGTGAGACATGCCGACCACAATATCCAATCAGATTTTGTATAGGTCTTGCGGCTATCGAGAGGAAGACCGTATTTCTGCTGCTTGGTCTTGTAGTATGCCATCTCGTCGGCTGCTATAGAGGGGTCGAAGATGTTGAACCCGAGCAGGCGGTCCCACACAAGGTTATACTTCTGGCTCCATGTGCCGGGCTTGTCGAATGTGAGTTTATAGTGGTCGCCGTCCTTGTCCATCTCTTGCCATTTGGTTGCCATCTGCTTTGCCGATGCAAGATATTTGTCGGCTGTAGCCTTGTCGCCCGACATCTCTGCGAGTTTGCCGTAACTTGCTATGCCGAGGATTGCCTTGATGGAGAGGTTGGCATTGTGGGCAAAGTGTCCTGCAAAGTCGTCGGTGCAGAGCTGGTTCTCGGGGTCGAGTCCGTTCTCCAACAGATAGTTTGCCCATGTGGTGAGCACTTCCCAATGCTTCTTTGCATATTCGGCATTGCCTTCGCGTGCTGCTATCGCTGCTGTGAGTATGAGCATATTGCCACACTCCTCGATGGGCATGTCGCCACCGTATGTCTGACCATTGCCGATAGGATAGGTACCTATGTCGTGTGCAGCAAAGGGTTTTGTCCATTTGCCACTCTCGCTGTAGTAGAAGATGTGATTGAGAAGGCCTTTTGCAAGCTCTACATTATATATAAGGAAGAGGGGCGCCGAGGGATAGGTAACATCCACTGTACCTATCGAACCGTTGCTGAAGTTCTCTTTTGAGAGGAAGACGAGATTGCCCTCCTTGTCGGCGATGAGTTTATGGGCTGCAATTGCCTGGCGATAGGCAAGGGCACAGAGTTCGGCATATTTCTTGCCTCCTGCCTTCTCTGCATCTGCCATCATCTGTTTGTCGAATGCACGGCAACGCGCTGTTATATCCTCGTAACCCGCAGCTGCATTCTGGAGCGCCTGCAACATTGTCACGCGACCGTCGTGTTTCCAATATGCCATACGGTTCTCCTTGAAGTATTGTATAGAGTAGAGGTCGTCGTAACCCACGAGCATATAACCGTCGGCAGACGATGAGACCTTACCCAAATCCTCAGAAAATGCGAGCACGCAGCGGCTGTTGTTGATGCCTTTGTGCTGTGCTCCGGCAACGGCTGCAGCGCCATTGTCTGCAAAGCTCCGTTTCATGGGAGTGTAATCGCCAACACCTATCACAACATTCTCTTTCTTGGGCGATGCGAGGAAGAAGTATCCCCAGTCTATGCGCACATTGTCGCCTTTTCTTTTAAGCACTGCCTGCTCAACTGTTCCGGCTGTTGCGTAGAGCATAGGGCAATCTTCGGTGGAGACCGCACACGACACCTGCTGTCCGGGGGTATTTACTGCCCAGTCGGGGGTGGCATCCATGTAGATTTCAACGTCGTGCGATGCACCGTCGGTGGGTGTTACGCGATAAGAGATATAGTTGACGGGAGTTGTCATGAGGTCGAGGTCGTCCATCAGCAGAGGCGAGGTGAATACAATCTCAAGCTCTACGGGACCGCACTCGAATGTGTAGAGGGTGCGGGTGGGAAGAAGGTTGACCGACTTCTGCACAGCAGCCTCGGCAAATACTACCTCATTACCCTTCTTGTAGAGACCGAAGTCGACAAGGGCGCCGCCGTAGGTATTGTAACAGTGTGCGGCAATCACATTCTTGCCGGGCTTGAGCAGCGATTTATGCTCTTCGCCGAAGGGTACACGGACATTGTTCTTCCATGTGAAACCTGTCGACACCATCTGCTTGCCGTTGATGTAGAGTTCGAAGACATCGTCGTGGGAATACTCGAGTCCCATTATCTTGGCTGCGTCATCTTCGCTGAGTTCGATGGTGCGTCTCACCCAAATGTCCTTGCTGTTCCAGGGGGTGGAGATGGCAGCCTGGTCTCTTGTTCCGAACGCTCCCTTGCCCTCATTCCATGATGCATCGTTATAGTCGCATGCGGTCCAGTCGCCTTTGGGCTGCAGTTCGGTGTAACGCGCCTGCCAGCGTTCTGTTGTTGCTGGAGGTACGACAAAGTCGAGAGGCGCCTCCTCTTTACCCATGAAGCGGTAGAGTTTGCCGTCAACCTTGAGAACACCGACCATGGGGTGTTCTTTGCCTGTCCAGTGACGCACAGGCGATTCGTTGAGCTTGTCGCTGAACGACCATGCACTGGTGAAGGGGTCGATGGTCACCAACGGGTAGGCAGGTGCGCGCAACTCGTTTACATTGTCGGCTGTGAAGACATCCGACTTGTTGCCACATGCCGAGAAGATGGCGGCGAGGAGCAACAACAAGAGTGATGATTTTTTCATATTCTGATAATTGTTAATGATTTCTATTTGAAACACAAAGTTAAGATATTTTAAGTGAAATATCCACGCTACACGGATGGTTTTTGTGATAAGCAGCAAACATTTTGCCACAGTGTCATGTTTATGGGTAGACGGAGATGACTCCGCCGATATGTTTAACTGTTATTTTATCATGAGTACCAAAACCGAAAAGAAGCAAGAGGAGCCCAAAGGATGCAAGACCGAACAGAAAGGTTGCAAGAATGAGGCTCACAACAACGAGTGTAAACCTTCGGGTGGCTGCAAAAGCGGCGAGAAGAAGCAATAGCTGCCCCCTGTAAATGGAATATCCCCAAGCGATAGAACTCTCGCCTGGGGATATTTCCATGTATTGTTGAGTAGGAAGATGCTACTTGATGTACTCCTTCTTGCTCTCGATTACACCGTTGGCATAGACTCTCTTGATGATGTTAACTTTGCCTTTGACAGGTGCCGGAGAGACCATGCCGTCCACTGTGTAGTACGACTCGGATACGATTTCGCCTTCGGGCTCCTCTACAACAAGGTTCTTGATTGATGTTGTCTGCGCTACGGGGATAATCTTCCACTGTGCAGTGTTTGCAAGGAAGTACCACTGTGCAACGTGTCCGTAGTGGGCCTGACCGCCTGTGCCGTATCCACCACCACCTGTGCGCACCTCGAAGTATGAGTAGATGTTTTCAGTAGATTTCCATGCTTCGACACCTACAAGGCGACGTACACCGGGTGTCTCACCCAATGCAACAAAGATACGGGGTGCATCCTCGGGCGAGAACTCGCTCACCACAAGGTTCTTGCCGTGGCTTATCTCGGGAACGATATATTTGTCGGCAAAGACATTCTTGATGGTGTAGACGCCCCAACTGCTCTCTGCTCCCTCTACCTTGACTGTATCTTCGGTGAATGTGAAGTGATAAGCGGTAGAGTCGATGCCATTGAGATATTCGTATGACCACCACAGCATTGTCTCGTCCTGACGCGGTGTGTCCTGATAGTTCGAAGGACCTGTATACATTGCGAACTTGGTGTCGCCATGATAGGGTTTGAACTCATCGTTGGCACTGCGTATGACATAGTCCTGTCCCGATACAATCTCTACCATTGAGAGGTTGGGAACAGCTGTCTGCAAGAGGTTCTGCAAATTTGCCGCCGCTGCCGCACATGCTGCATCGTCGTTGCTGCTGAGGAGTGCTTCTGCCTTTGCTATCGCATCCATGAGGGCTACAACTCCTGCACCGCTATACATACCTACAGACTCGCCTACATATTTGGGATCTACACCTACTGCCTTCACAGCGTTTATCACACTCTTGAGCTCCATCATGCCACGGTTCTTCACCGACATCTTGTAGATGTACCAGTCGCTCTCGCCATCCTTGTCGTCTTTTTCAAGATCCGGGATTGTGAACATACCTATGTAGCTTCCCCAGTCCTGCATCATGTAGTAGACTTCGCCCTCGCCATAGTATTGTGCCAGAGAGTCGGTAACTTCACCGCGCCAATAGAACTTGAAGGCATCCTCGAGGTTGGTACTCTCCACAATTGTGAAGGGGAAAGACTCCTCCTTGTAGTATGTATTTGTGATTCCAGACCACTTTTCGGGTCTCTTTATGTAGAGGTCGCTGTTTACACTGCGCATATAGAACTGACCATCCTCGGCAGCTTCGAATACCACTGCACATGTGCTGTGGATATCCTTGCCCACCACCTTGTAGTCGCCGTAGAATCCTGTACCCTCGCCCACAACTTCGCCGTTCTCGTTGAGTTTGGAGAGGTTACCGTAGATGGCATAGAGCTCGCCGGGAACAATCTGCTCGGGCTTTGTAATCTGCTCGCCGAGTGTACCCTGGAATTCATCGACAGGAGCATCGAGAAGGGCATCTGCCTCATCCTTTGTGATGACTGTACCGGGAGTGAACGCAAAGTATGTGGGGATGTGTTTGTAATAGTCGCCGGGATACTGACGGCTTACAAAACCGTATGAGAAAGCTGTAATCTCTTCGTCGAGAGCAACCTCAATGTAACAGTATTCACCATTCTCGGCATTTTCGGGAGCATAGCTTCCGTTGTTGGGATCAACTGCATAACATCCGTGATAAAATGTACCGGGATTGCCGTCGCACAGACCTGCAAGGCCCCATCCGTCGCTTGTCTGCAATGAGTTTGTCGCAAACATATCCTCGCGGAGTTCAATCTGGTTGCCGGCTGCATCGTAAAGGATGAACTCGCCAAGAGCGAAGAAGGGTGTACCGACACCGAAATCGGGCTCAGTTTCACCCGATGAGTTTGTGAACACAGTCATACGGATGACATCGGTGGGCTGGTCCATGTAATATACAGGAGAGGTCCAGTAGTAGATGTTGTCGCGCTGGTCGGTAAGCATGCCGTTCTCTGTCTGGAAGAGAAGGGGATAGGTAGAAACGCCTGTAACACGCGATGCCCAGAACTCGGCAATCACACCCGAAATTTCAGATATAATCTCGTTGACCATTACAAAGTGCTTTGCGTTGTCGGCAAGCATCGAACCGTTGTCGAGAAGTGTCTGGAAGCGGTCTTTATACTCCAAAGGATAACCTCCCTCAATCCATCCTGTCTCTGCGTCGCAGAACTCTATTCCATCATCCTCAAGAATTGAGTTGATTGAGTCCAACAGGGTGAAAAGATACTCTGTGCGGAACAATGTTGTAAGTTCGCTGAGCTCTGCGTTGAGTCCGAACATCTCCTGCGCACCCATTGTCATTTCGGCAACTGCTTTCTTTGCCTTCTCCAATGTGGGCACGAAATCAGTAGCTTCACTCTCTTCATCGGGGTTGCCCTGCTGCTTCAGCAACGACTCGGCAAGCTCTATTGAAGACTTGATTACAGGAAGGACTGCGCTGTTGTCGATATTGATGTTATAGATGTTCCAGGCATAGTTGTATGTAGATGTCTCTGCAACCATATTGGATGCGTTCACCCAGCTCATCTTCACGAAACGGCGCTGACCGAGAAGCACCTCGCCGCTCTTTACCTCAAAGGCACCCTCGATAGAGTCGCACTTGAAGAATTCGAGAGGAGCAGCATTTCGCACATCGTCGTGCCATCCTGCGTATGCACCCTCGGTAACCATACCCGGAGCTGCAATGTAGTGGTTGTTCTTCAACCAACGCATATAGTACTTGCCGTCGCCTGCATCCTCGAGGAACATCACGCTGGCAGCAGAAGGTGTTATGGCTGCACCGTGGGGAGAGTGATAGAACGCCTCACCGTATGAGGGCAGATAACGTCCGTCCTCCTCGCGTGTATATTCGAAGTAGTTACCGCGAATAGCATAGAATGTATTGGGTTTCAAGGCAGCAAGGTCTGTAACCTGCTCACCGAGAGAGAAATTCTCCTCTGCCCAGGGAAGCGCCTCGGTACCACCGGTAACAGCCACATAAGTGGGATCGGTAAAGTACCAATAGTGGCGTGAGTCATACTCAAGAGTAAATTTGTCGAGAGCTTCGGGGAGTGCAATATCAATATAGTGATATGCCTGAGGCACCTCGCCTCTTGAATAGGTAGAGTGGAAGAATGAGTTCAGGTCGTTGTCGACAAGGAATGCGAGCGCACCCTCATCGAGCGAGAGAGCATTTGTCTCGAGATTCTCCTCTGTGAGGTCGACAAGATTGCCGTTGCCATCGTAAATGCGAATCTCACTGATAGCAAAAGTAGGGAAACTTGAACTTGCATTGGCATAACCCTCTGCTCTGTATCCGGCATTGTCATCGGTATTCTTTGTAGCGAAGACTGTAAGACGGATAACATCTGTAGGTTCGTCAAGTTCGATAAGGGGAGTCTTAAGGCTGTTGTAGACACCCTTCTCCTTTATGGCATCCTTTGTAGAAAAAGAGTATTGCCACGGATTGTTTGCCTCGATGCCGACAAATGCCGACATCACGAAAAGCATGGTTAAAAATAGGGACTTTTTCATGATTATATAATATAGATGATTACATATTGATTGCAGGATGATTACACAACAAGCATAGCCACAAAGGTATTGTATTTTTTAAAATTTTACAAAAAAGGAGCACTATTTTCGTTAATAGAGAAAATATATAGACATACAAAAAAAGTTCCCTCAATTCTGTCGAACTGAAGGAACTCTCGAAAAAAAGTGGCGATGACCTACTCTCCCACAACTAAATGCAGTACCATCGGCGCGGTTGGGCTTAACTTCTCTGTTCGGGATGGGAAGAGGTGG
>JAZNKR010000044.1:0-10767 GCA_045578665.1 Bacteroidaceae bacterium
GTCTTGCAATCCTATATCCACTGTCTACTGCAAATATATATCAAATAGTGTTTGGCGGAGCCACCCCCCTTTTTTTTGATTTAACATTTGTTAATATATAGATTGCAGTAACACCTCGAAACAACAAGTTCTCGATGACACTGCAAAAATAACATACCGTAAGCAAAAAAAATAGGGGAAATTCCCTATTTTTTAGGGGAAAATCCCTATTTCTTACTATTACTGTATCGGTAAATGTCTTGATGTCCTTATGAATTCATTCCGAAGCGTAGCCTACCTTATACCAATAAAGCCCAAACTGCTTCTAAATATAGCACAACGAAACAGTGTCTTCATCTACAGAAATCTCAGCCTCTGCACCCACCCTGACTTCATCAATGCGCCACCCAAATCAATTTTTCCTATCTTTTGGTTAAAAAGTGGCTTAATCGCAAGCTGCTTTTCAGTCAAAAACAGAGTTTTTGTAAAATAGGTAGATGTAGCCTCCAATAACCATGCTGATGGCAAAGAGAACCCATCCTATCCTTTGGAATCTGTGAGGAAACAATAAATTTTTCATAATAGTAAATTTTAGAAATGGTTTAATAGATATAAAAGTATTGTGATCATGCTGTAAATGTAAAGCATAGTTTACACATAGATAAACATAGTTGATATTTTCTTCAATAAATATTGATAATTGCTCTTTTTTATCAATATTTATCCACGCATTTATCAATACATATTGTTATAATAGATAATTTTGCCTCAAAATTTCCAAACGAATATGAAAAACAACACCTTGCTCCTTGCAGTAGCAATACTCATTGCCGCCTGCACCACCAACAACGAAAAGATACATTGCCACCTGGAAGGAACGGTAGCCGACTCCACCTACACAAAAATGCTGCTCAGCCCATCGTGTAGCGACCTGCGTGCAATATCCCCTGACACAATCCCTGTGATAAATGGCAAATTCAGTTTCGACATCTACACCGACCAAGTGATGCCATACGAATTGATTGCAATGGAAGAATACAACAGCGGAACATGGTACACAAGCGAATTCTTCGCCGAAGAGGGCACGGTAAACATCACTTTCTACTCCCGTACAGAGGAAAAAGTACCGACTATGCACAGCGAGTCGCCCACCAACAGACGCTTTCTGCAACTGAATGCACAGCTCGACAGCATAATAGCTCCATTGGCACAAGAGGAAGATTCACTAATAAAGATTGGACGATGGGAGACACCCCGCATGATGGAACTGAATACACTGTTCGAGGCGGCCAAAGATGAACAGACAAAGAAGGAACTGCGCCGACAGGCTAATGCTTTATATGAATCGGGCGAGGCTTACACACCCGAATACCACGTACTTCAGGCCAAAAGCGACAAGGCATACGAAGAGATGGAAAAATTCACTATCGACTTTATACGCAACGACCGCACCATTGTAGGGCTTCACATGCTGCAAAGGCAGACAATGCAGCGTTCGCCGGACGAATCACTCTGCACCGCACTCTTCAATGAAATTTACAAGCCGCTGTTCAAGGACCACCCATTGGGAGAGTATATGGATATATGGGTGCAGAGCCACGGGGTTAAGGTAGGCGGACACTACATAGACTTCACCGCTCCCGACCTTGACGGCAATCGGCACACACTGAGCAAAGAGATTGACGGGAAGGTAGCACTGATAGACCTATGGGCATCTTGGTGCGGTCCCTGTCGTCGCACTTCGAAAAGCATGATTCCCGTTTATGAAAAATACAAAGAGCGAGGGTTTACAATCGTAGGTGTTGCCCGCGAAGAGAAACGCGAGAATATGGCATCTGCTCTTGCCAACGATGGCTACCCGTGGCTTAACCTGCTTGAATTGAATGACGAAAATAAAATATGGAGTAAATACGGAGTAAATTACTCCGGCGGCATCACCATTTTAGTAGACCGCGACGGCACCATACTTGCCATACGGCCAACAGCCGAAGAGGTTGAAAAGATATTAAGAAGCTGTTTGAATTTTATTGGAAAATAATTCTTTCTTTGCGAAGCAGGTTTCGGTTTATTTAACAGAATTTATCTCCTTCGCACCTCAGCCATATCAAGCAAGCTTGTATGGCATTCGGTTTGGCGGCGATTGAGTCTATTGTTGGCATCTTTTCTTTCTTATTTTTTGGAAATAGCCCGCTATTCCCTGCAAAACAACAAAGAAAATCTACTCAAAATAGCTCTCAAATAATTCCGAAATAAAATTCAAACAGCTTCTAATGGAGAGACTTTAAGGAATATAGTTCAACGACACCCCTCCCGCGCCAACCTCAAGTTCGGCAACGGCACCCACAGGCATAGGGTAACAGCGCGATGAGTGCCCGACAGGAAAGCCAAAGCAGAGAGGATAGTCATACTCCTCTACCACATGCCGTATAACATCGTACACCGTACCGCCAAAAGCAGAATCGTCGCGGCATCCGGCAAAAGCACCCACTACAAGTGCATCGAGCGAAGCGAGAACACCGGAGAGTTTCAACGTATAAAGCATACGCTCTATCTTGTATAGTGATTCGTTTACATCCTCTATAAAGAGAATGTTTCCTTTTTTGAAAATATCGTATGGTGTACCAACAAGTGCTGTCAACACAGAGAGGTTGCCTCCGACAACTCTTCCTTGTGCCTTTCCCTTTCGGTTCAACGGATGGGGTGCGACTGTATATCGGGGTTGCCACCCGAAGAGCAGACGGCGTAGAGAGGATACTCCCTCGCCATCGGCATCCATGGCAAGAGCCCTGCACTGCGGAGAGTGCAACGCTGCCACCCCTTGCGAAACGGCAGCCGCAAGCAATACCGAGCAATCGCTCATGCCTATAATCCATTTTGGATTTTCGCTGATATATCTGTCTATGCGGGGGAGTAGATGCAGACAACCGTAGCCGCCGTAACTGCATAGGATTGCCTTTATTTCATCGTCGCACAATGCGTCTACCACATCTGCGAGACGCTCTTTCTCCGTGCCGGCATAGTAGCCATCGCGTGAGAGGGCATGGGGCATCACCACCGCCCGCAATCCCCACGATTCAATCGTACTTGCTGCACCTGCCACAATGGTTGCATCCTTTATGGCGCCGGCAGGCGAGACAATCGCCACCTTATCGCCCTTGCCAAGCGGTTGAGGCCTAATCATTGCACGAAGAGCAGGATTCTTCAACGGTGCTTACTACCTTATAGAGTTTGTCGTTGGGGCGCACCTTTACAGGCACCTTGAACGAGACGTACGAACCTTTTGGAACAATATCGACAGCACCAAGATCGACACGTGCCTCCTCGAGTGTGAGGTAGATGGCACCGGTCGTGGGACCTGTGATGAGCAGTTTGTCGCCTACGCGCATATCTCCCGCTTCGATGAGGAACTCACCCACTCCGAGCTTAGAGAAATATTTTATGCCCTTTCCTATATATACCTTGCGTTCTGTTGCCTGCGAGCCATACTTGTCGCTCCACTCTCCGAGTTTCTGACCCAGATAATATCCGTCCCAGAATCCGCGATTGAAGACCGTTGACAATCTTCTGTCCCAATCCTCTTTCTTCTCTTCGGTGAATGTGCCCTCCATGCAGGCATTCAATGCCTCCTTGTAGCAGCTGACCACCGTGCTCACATACTCGGCGCTACGCGCACGTCCTTCGATTTTGAATACCCTGACACCGGCATTTATCATCCGGTCCATGAAGCGGATGGTCTTCAGGTCTTTGGGCGACATAATGTATTTGTTGTCGACCTCAAGTTCAATATCGCTCTCGCGGTCTTTTACAATATATCCCCTGCGGCACACCTGCATACATTGTCCTCTGTTGGCACTGCGTCCCAACTGATGCAGAGAGAGATAGCATTTACCCGACACAGCCATGCAAAGAGCGCCATGACAGAACATCTCTATGCGGATGAGCTCGCCCTTGGGACCGCAGATATTCTCCTCCACTATGACACGATGAATCTCCTCTACCTGCTCCATGTTCAGTTCGCGGGCAAGGACAACAACATCGGCAAAGCGGGCATAGAACTTGAGCGCTTCGCTGTTGCTTATGTTGAGCTGTGTGGAGAGGTGGACCTCCATTCCTACACTGTTGCAATATTGCAGCACTGCAATATCGGCTGCGATGACGGCAGAAATTCCCGACTCCTTTGCGGCATCGACAATCTTGCGCATGAGCACAATATCCTCTTCGTATATTATGGTGTTCACGGTGAGATAGCTCTTCACTCCATGCTCGTCGCAGATGCGTGCTATCTCACGCAGGTCGCTTATGGTGAATGCGCTTGCCGAATGGGCACGCATGTTGAGATTCTCTATTCCGAAATATATAGAATCGGCACCCGCCTGAAGAGCAGCTGTAAGGCTCTCGCGCGAACCGACAGGCGCCATTATTTCGAATCCTTTAAAGTCGTTCATCTTATTGTCTGTTTGTATTTTACTCCTTGTTGTCGCCATCACTCTCCACCGTAACCTCAATGACGGTGTCATCTTTTGCCATCTTACGTCTGCGCAAATGTATATATATGGTATTTATAATATCGGACAATGCAGCAAGTATAGTACCTATTCCTATGATGAAGAATGGAAGCGATGCCACCTCAAATGGATTGTAAAGCACCAGAATGCCGGCAATCATCAACATCAACGGAATGAAATACATCATGGATGAAGTAGACATCACCCTCCTTGCCGACAGCAATGCCAGCACCTGAGAGCCTCCGGCAACTATCATCACCACTCCAAGCATGGTCATCAATATAGCCACAAAGAATGCAGGGTCGAGCATCATCCACAATCCGAGAGCAAGGCTACCGGCTGCAATGATTGCTGTTACAACAGGGAAAACGGCACTCCCGGCTTTTTGTTTGAAGAAAGGCAGGAATGTGGCTATAAGTGCGAACAGCGACGGGATAACGAACAGGGCGCCCACGCACATGACAATAAATGGCATAGCCTCTTCTCTGAACATCAATATGAGAATACCTATTGCAGCCATCGAGAGGCTGCGGACCAGCAACTGCATCATAATTCTACTTTTTGGATGGTTATATATTATAAAAACATCTTCTTGTCTGTTTTTGATTGTCGGCGGGAGCAATTACTTCAACAGTTTCTCTGCATCCACACAGCAAGTAAACACAAAATCATCTGAAACCACATAGTCGACTGCACAGCGTCTGAGGGTCTCCCCATCCTTGATATACGAAATATCGAATGAGCCGTTCTTCTCCACCTCGAAAGGAGATATTCTGAAACTCTCCACAAAACTGCCGCCACGGTTCCCTATTATCTTGTAGAAGCTCTCCTTTGCCGACCAATGCAACAACAATGCTTCTGCCTCGTTCTCCCTGTCAAGAGCATCTTCCTCGACCGCCGAAAGCACTCTGCCTCTTACCGCAGATATTCTCGACGAGCGCAACTCGACATCTATACCTACATCGCAATCCCTATGAAGGGCTACCGCGACATAACACCCCGAATGGGAGATGCTTATATGCCCTTTGCCATCCACGCGAAGAGGCTTGCCCTCCGGTGTATATGCGACATCTGCATCACAGCCCGAGAGTATGCGCAGAGCCGCCCGTACAGCCAGCCATTCACAACGCCGCTTTTCGCTCTTGAAATTCTTCACAGCATATTCGGCTTGCGAAGAATCGCAAAGTAGGGCAAGAGAGGCAAAGTCAACATCATACTCATATATACCCCACTGCAGGCTGCCGTCATTGTAGTGAGCGCGACAATGCATTCTACTGCTGCACATTTTCGGTCGGCGCGGGTGCGGTAACCATTATTTTTGAAATGCGGTTCTTGCTGCGCTGCATCACTTTAAATGTCAAGCCATTGCAGACAATCTCCTCGTTGAGTGAGGGAAACTCTCCCTTTATCTCAAGCAAAAGTCCTGCAAGCGACTCGGCTCCTCCGGCTGCATCCTCGAAGTCGTCGCCGTCGAGGTTCATTATCTTATAGAAGTCGGCAAGCAACACCTTTCCGTCAAACAGCACCTTGTTCTTGTCTATACGTTCGTAGGGCTGATTGATGTCGTCAAATTCATCGTTTATCTCACCTACAATCTCCTCTATGATATCTTCCATTGTAACAAGTCCCTCCACTCCACCGAACTCATCGACTACTATTGCCATGTGTACACGCTCTGCCTGGAAATCGCACAGAAGGTCGTCTATCTTCTTTGTGGGGGGCACGAAATAGGGAGGACGTATGAGTTTGTCCCATCTGTAACCGTCCTTTTCGTCGAGATAGGGCAACAGGTCCTTTATATACAGTACTCCACAGATGTCATCCTGGCTATCCGAATAGACCGGGATGCGGGAATAGGCATTCTCGGCAGCACAACGCAACACCTCGCTGTAGGGTGCATCTTTGTCGAGCATCACCATATCCAGACGGGATGTCATTATATCCGTAACCGTCTCATCTCCGAAACGGATAATTCCCTGCAACATCTTGCGCTGTTCGCCTATCTCCTTGTTGTCTGTCATCTCCAATGCCTGTTCAAGTTCGTCGACAGAGAGGGTGACATTTTTCTTCGACACGACACGGTCCGAAATAGCAGTGATGCGGACAAGCAGTTTCGCGAACGGTGCCAATATGTAGAAGAGGTAATAGAGACCATGTGAAGCAAACCGTGCAAATTTCAACACATTGTTCTTGGAATAAATCTTGGGCATCACCTCGCCAAAGAGCAACAAGAGGAACGAGAGGATAACTGTCAACAATAGGAATTCCACCCATTGGGGAGCATTCGAAAGGTCGAGCACCTCCATGAAGAAGAAATTCAGCAGCATGACAATTGCCACATTCACCAGATTGTTTGCTATCAGAATAGTTGCCAACAGACGTTCGGGATGCGACAACAGAGACAACAGTCTTTTGTCGGTTACGGACTTGTCTTCGTCCAGTTCTTCCATGTCTGTGGCATCCAAAGAGAAGAACGCTATTTCAGAGGCTGAGACGAACGCCGATGCCATCAACAGGAAAATTGCAAGCGCAAAAGCAACTATTCCTGTCAAAGAGGGCGCATTAAAAGCTATACTCGAAAAAATATTATATACAGGCTGCGCGGCAGCTAAATAATCCATTCAATTAAATATTAGGGTGGTTCTATAAAATACTTATCTATATTTCTTTGTCGGGTGTATTCTGTTTCGGTCGCTTTTTGTTTTATTTCGGCATCTTCTTCATTTTACTCAGTTGCAACCAAAGGTTGCGCCATCGTAAAAACAAACAATCTGCTCGAAATAAATTCAAAAACAGCCTCGAAAGTTGCGATTAAACGAGCGCAATGTGAACTTGTTCACAAAGTGCAAAGCGAGTCAAAGCAACTTCAATTATGTTAAATAATTTGTAGAACCACCCATTAATGAAACAATATGTTAAATACTCGGTACAGGTCATTTATTCTCGCCACTCTGCGCATTTGCCGACTTGTAGGACAACATTTCCATATTGTCGGCATGGATTTCGGTGCGGTAGCGACGTATACCGGTCTGATCTTCGTATGTCGTAGTCCTTATCTTACCTTCGATATACAATTTATCGCCCTTGCGTACATATCTTTCGATAACATCTGCCATTCCACCCCACAACACCACATTGTGCCATTCGGTGCGGTCGGGGACCTGGGTTCCGTTCTGCAAGGTATATCCACGCTCGGTGGTTGCAAGAACAAGATTGGCTACCGCCATGTTCCTGTCAAGATGTCTAACTTCGGGGTCTTTGCCCACATTACCAATAAGAATTACTTTATTTACTGACATAACTGCTCAGATTTTCCAAATTATTCTGCAAAAATACAAATAAAAAACAGAATATCATATACCATATATTTATAAGCTGTTTATTTTTACATAAAAAAACAATACATAAAAAACTGAAGCCTGCTGTTTTTCACTACTACTTCCACAAAAAACGTTGCTAAAACCATATGCAAGCAACATTACAACGCTTTTTTTCGAAAAAAAAGCTCTTAAATTTCTACAAAAGCAAAAAAAGCAATATATTTGCAGTTCGAAAAATGGAACGAATATTTCAGTATAATTAAAAAACATAAACAATATGACAAAAGCAGAGGTTGTAAATGAGATTGCAAAGAAGACCGGTGTAGAGAAAGCCGTTGTACTCTCAACAGTTGAGACATTCATGGAAGTTGTTAAAGAGTCTTTGGTAAATCAGGAGCCCGTTTATCTCCGTGGATTCGGAAGTTTCATCATCAAGAAAAGAGCAGAGAAGACAGCTCGCGACATCCACAAGGAGACAACACTCATCATACCTGCACACAACATCCCCGCATTCAAGCCCGCGAAGACATTTGTACAGGAAGTAAAAAACAAATAACATAAGTATTCATAAAACAAATTATTAACTATGCCCAGCGGAAAAAAGAAAAAAAGACATAAGATGTCTACGCACAAGCGTAAAAAAAGATTGAGAAAGAATAGGCATAAGAGCAAAAAGTAATTGCCTAAACAGACACAAAGAACAGACTTGCAAGACCTATTTAATAGACTTTTCAAGTTTGTTCTTTGTTTTAAGAAAAGAGAAGAACGCATCTGCGTTCACACTGCAAAGGAGAAGTCCCGCCTCAAAAGATGGACAAGAGATAACCTAATAAACCAAAGAATAGTGACGAGTGAACTTGTAATCAATGTTCAACCTCAGGAGGTCTCCATCGCCATCACCGAAGACAAGTTGCTGATGGAGTACCACAAGGAAGAACAGAATGTATCATTCTCGGTAGGCAACATCTACCTGGGCAGAGTAAAAAAAATAATGCCCGGACTGAATGCCTGCTTTGTAGATGTAGGTTCAGGAAAAGAGGCCTTTCTTCACTATCTCGATTTAGGAGCACAATTTTACTCTATTCAGAAGTATCTGAAACAGATTACCAGCGACAGAAAAAGAAGTTTCCCCATAGCAAAGGCAAGCATACAGCCAGACAAGTCTAAAGAGGGAAACATCTCAGAAGCTTTGGAGACTGGTCAGGAGATACTCGTACAGATAACAAAGGAGCCTATAAATACAAAAGGACCCCGACTCACCGGCGAGCTCTCATTTGCGGGACGTTTTCTCATACTGATACCCTTTGAAGACAAAGTATCGGTATCGTCAAAAATAAAATCACCCGAAGAACGCACCCGACTGAAGCAACTGCTCCAAAGCATCAAGCCGAAAAACTTCGGCGTAATAGTGCGCACTGTAGCAGAGGGCAAACGCGTGGCAGAACTCGACAACGAGCTACGCACACTTGTAGCAGCATGGGAAACGATGGTTGCAAAGACACAAAGAGCGACCAAGCCCCCCACCGTCGTACACGAAGAGTCAAACAGGACTATAGCGCTGCTGCGCGACCTCTTCAATCCTTCGTACGAAAACATTTACGTGAACGACGAGAACACCTACAACGACATACTCAGCTATGTGTCGTTGATTGCCCCCGAGCGCAAGGATATAGTTAAGCTATACAAAGGCGAATTGTCGATATTCGACAATTTCGGAATAACCAAGCAGATAAAATCTACGTTCGGTAAGATTGTTTCGTACAAAGGAGGAGCATATCTGGTGATAGAGCACACAGAGGCCCTCCATGTGGTAGATGTCAACAGCGGTAACCGTTCGCGCAAGAGCGCCCTCACGCAGGAGGAGAACGCGCTGGAGGTGAACCTCGGTGCTGCCGACGAATTGGCGCGACAATTCAGGTTGCGCGACATGGGCGGTATTATAGTTGTCGATTTCATCGACATGGACAAATCGGAAAACCGTCAGGCGCTATACGAACGCATGGTGCAAAACATGGAAAAAGACCGTGCAAAGCACAACATCCTACCACTGAGCAAGTTCGGACTGATGCAGATAACCCGTCAGAGGGTACGTCCGGCAATAGACATACCGGTGGAGGAGGTATGCCCCACCTGTTTCGGAAAAGGTAAAGTACGCTCATCGATACTCTTCACAGACACGCTGGAGAGTAAAATCGACAGATTGGTGAACACTGTCGGGGTAAAAAAATTCAGGCTCTATGTACATCCGTACGTAGCGGCATACATTAACAAGGGATTGCCTTCGCTGTTGCGGAAATGGCAGTTCAGGTACGGCTTCGGCGTACGTGTAGTCCCCGACCAGAGTCTTGCTTACCTGGAATACAAATTTATCGATTCCAACGGCAAAGAGTTGGATATGAAAGAAGAAATTGAAATGAAGTAACATGATGGCGGCTTTCAGGGCCGCCATCATGTTTTTCTATACAGTACACCTAAAAAACTATTGGTGTCCGGTAAAAATTACTAATTGCTTTTCGCTAACAGTTTTTATATTTAATGGCTGTTTGTAGTTATATTGATTTTATTACTGTTCGGTAAAAATTACTAATTGTTTTTCGCTAAACAGTATTTATTTAATGGCAGTTTGTAGTTATATTGATTTAAACAAAGTTTACGTTCTTTTTGTGCCGACAAAAAAGCACGGTTTAGTGAGTGCAATGCAACCGACGCAGGAGTGAATGTTGAGTTGAAATTTATTTAGGGAAGTTCTATAAATTAGCACATTGTTAATCAGTAAATTATTTTGTATATGTGTGCAAAATAAGAGAGATTATGAAGAAGAGCCCAAGTTATCGCCGCAATCAAGCGAGTAGCAGTTTGTTTGAGACTGCTCAAACCTTGAATCCCTCTCCAAGCAAGGTAACCCCTTGGAGTTTGTTTCAAGAATAGTTGATTTTGAAATGTTTCGGTCTATTATAGAGAGT
>JAZNKR010000045.1:0-3710 GCA_045578665.1 Bacteroidaceae bacterium
AGCCCCTAACTTAAAAAAAGATGCACGTTCACTGCTCAATAGACAGCAAACGTGCAAATATACAAAAAACGAGCGAGAAATACGAAGTTTACTTCGATACTTTTCCCGGCGAGTGCAGTCTGTCTTCTAATTTTTTTCAAAGATACGAAAAAAAAAGATAGCCATCTTCCTTTTTGTGTTATACTTATCAACCGGATGTTAACAATATAAAAAATGCCCGTCTTCTTTTTTTGAGCTGACGGGCATTTCTTGTGCTTGTTTATAGCATCATTTGCTGCTTACAGGGACTATTTCGAATATGAATTTGTCGCTGTCGTTTGTGCCGCTGATGATGCGTGAGCCGTCGTCCGACTGCAACCAGTAGCCCTTTCCGGCTCTGCCGGCATTCTGTATCGAATATTTGCCGTCGTTGTTGCGCTCTATCTTGTATGAGTGCCATGCCGATTCGTAGGGGTTGGTGGCATTGCTTGCCGAGAACATTCCGTTTTCGTTGAGGTAGCGGTTGTCCTGTATGTTCACTATCTTGTAGCGCTCGGTCTCTGTGTCGAAGGTGATGAGCCACTCCTGACGCTGGGGCTTAATCATATCTCTTTCGGCAACGAAGCGGGGAGCAGTGCGGGCTACGTTCTCCTGCTCGTTGGTCAGGTATTTGCCGTTTACCTTTATGAAGTATGCTCCGTTCTCTATCAGACGGTAGGGGAATACGTCGAGACGGTATGTGTTGTTCTTCTTGTATGCGTCGATAAGCTCAGCTACGCTCTTCTTGATGAAGGGGACTATGAATGTTGTGGCTACAACGGGGGTGGGGTTCTTGATGGAGCCCGGGAAGTCGCGCGAACGTATTGCCATCTGCTGCTTATCGTAGTTGAGATATGCGAGATAACTATCTACAAATTCCTCTGCATCATTGCTTGCGAGTGCCTTATACATGTTCATAGTGGAGAGTCCCTTGTATGCCAGCAGTTTCATCGATTTGCACCACGGCTCAATCTCTGTTGCCAGACGGGGCTTTTCGCCGGAGTTTATAAGTGTCTCGGCAGCAACAATCATCTGTGTGAAATGTGCCGACAGGGTCTTTGTTGCTTTTGCTGTGTCGCCCTCTGCCAATGCTTTGTTGAACTCTTCGAGTGTTGCATTGAAACGGGGCGATTCTCCCTTGCGGCGCAGTCCGTGACCTGTTACACCGAGGTCGATGTTGTTTTCGCAGAAGAGGCGGAAGGCTTCGGTGTTCTCGGGGACAAGATATTCCATAGCCCTTTGCCATGAGTCATCGGCATTGTAGTCGCTCATGTTCCATGTGTAGTCGGCGATGCTGTAGAGCGACACTTTTGATGCTTCGGCATACTCCATGGGATTGGAGGTGAATCCGGCGAGCATGGGTGCTATGTCGAGGTCGTTGCCATAGGTGGGTCCCATGAGCATGTGGTCTACGCAATAGTCGTTTACAGGGTAGTTGAGCCAGATGTATGCGTTGCGCCTGATGCGGTTGTTTATCCATGACATATCCTCTTTGTTTATCATGTCTATGACAGAATTTCCTGTCCACATGATGTCTGTCTCCTTGTATGCCTTTTCACCGAGGATGTCGAGGTAGTTGCCGCTGGTCCAGCTCTTGTTGTACTGTGTGGGGCAGAGTATAAGGGGAGCAACGTCGTCGTGCTTCTTCACAAATTCGTCGGTGATGTAGTTGAGCAGGGCTGCCTGGCGTGTGGCATCGGTTCCCTCGCCCCAGATGTCGTCGAAGAACACAGCATAGGTACGTATGCCGAGCTCATACATGGCGTTGAGTTTCTTTATCATGTTGAGGCTGTCGGTCTTGTTCCATTTGATGTCGTTGCCGGGGTGTATGGCCCACACGAAGTCCACCTTGTTGCTTTTGGCTGCGGCTGCATACTCTTTGATTTTAGCAGCCTGGTCGGCAGGGTATTCAACGCGCCATTTGGCACGGTGGTATATGTCGTCTTTTGGACCATAGATATAGGTGTTCATCTTTTGCTTTCCGAAGAACTCGAACATATCCTTGCGATCTTCTTCGCTGTAGGGGTTGCCATAGTATCCTTCGACCATGCCTCGTGTGGATACATCGGGGTAGTCGGTAATGGTTACAGGGTAGATATCCCTGTTCTGCATGATTTGCAGGAAGGTCTGCACACCGTAATATGTTCCCGATTCGTCGTTTCCGGCAATGACTACCTCCTTGGGGGTGATGCTCAGATAGTATCCTTCTCGCTTTTCGGGGATGAGAGAGGCATATTTCTTGACCGCCTTGTCGCCTCGCTCGCCTATTGTCATTCTGATGCCTTTGTCTGTGGAACCGAGCTCCTTTGTGAGCAGTGCGACAGCGTCTTTGTCGGCTGTCTTCATGCCTTTTACCTTGAAGGTCATGCTGTTGTCAAATACTTTCTCGCTGCCCCATTCTATGCTTTGTGGGATGGGAGATATTGTCGATTTTTGTGCCGTTGCTGTAGTTGCAGTAACTCCCAATAGTGCTGCGAGCAGGGTTTTGCCCAATAGTCTTGTAAAGTCCATATGTCGTCTGTAATTTGGTTTGATTCTGTAAATATAGACATTTTACATCTATTCTACAATTTTTTTGTATTTTAGAGGTGTTTTTTAGAGGTGCATTTCTGAAGTGCAGCATTTCCGGCAGCGATATTAACGAAGTCTATTGTTGATAAAACAATATATTGTTTCTCAGCGAAGCTATTTTTTAGAGTTGTTAGAAGCTGTTTGAATTATTTTCTAATAAAATTCAAACAGCTTCTTAATCTCCTGGTACAAGCGAATCAGCAAGTAACCAGCCACCGGTGTTGAAATAATCATAGTTGTAAGAGTTTAATTGTCAATATTTTTGTGGTTTATGCAATGACTTTGTGTATCCACATCTGATACATCTTGTACTTGACATAGGTCGTGCACCTGGGTAAGCCTCCTCGTATGTAAAATGATGGTTGTCTCTCACATAATCGTGGTTGGGACATTTCAGTCCGTGAATTTCTTTTACCTTTTTCATAGTCAGATATATTTTGCCCGGATTACTAACTCTTTTCTATTATAGAGTAGTAATCCGGGCAAAATATATCATTGCTCGAAATAAAATTCAAACAGTTTCTGTCTCCACGTCTTTTAATTTTGTATTCGTCCCATATTGGGATGGTATATTTATGTGCAGACGCTCTGCATACACTCCTATGGCATTCAATACACAAGGCTACGGCTGGGTATGTCGGATGGTAGTAACAATCTGGCGATTAAGCTATACCTATTCCTAATTCAAGTGAGTCAATATATATGTTGAAATATCTAAAATAGCATCGTCCGCCAAAAGTGCTCAGAAGTTTTAACTTCGTTAGGATGATGGCGATTGTTTGAGTGGTCTTATCTATCACGATACCATCCGGTAGAAGCGAGAAGAAATTTGCAGCAGATAACAAAAAGGATGATGCCCATGCAACTTCATACTTGAACAGAACATGGTTCTTGTCAATGCAACACTTGTGCAATATCAATGTTGCATTAGGCAGTAACGCTCCTGGATTATATGTAAGTTCGAAAGAACTCTCCCCAAGTCCTCTTAGTTCTATGCCGGTATTGGCAGCTTCAAGGAATTTGTTTAAATCGTACAATTTAGCGGAAATATTCATAATTATCTATAGTGCTTTGAATATATAGACTTTCTTAACAGCTGAATTCAACTTGCAAATGTAATC
>JAZNKR010000046.1:0-13814 GCA_045578665.1 Bacteroidaceae bacterium
GTGAATATAATCCTTGCAGCGGCTGCATATAACTTCAAAAGAGCTATGAAAGCTCTTTTATTACTCATGCAAAAAATCAGAGAAATCCTAATTACTGATAGAATTTCTCTGAAAATGAATTTTTAAGGGACGACTATATATATTCTCTTAATGGTTCTTCGACCTTTTGCCTGAGTTTTATTCCACCCTGCTATCGCTATTCTTCGTAGGCCAGTTGACAAGGTATAGCTTCTCCGAAGCTCTTGTAAAGGCAGTGTACAGCCAACGGTAATAGTCGGTCCCTATGCCGTCGGGTGCAATGAATCCTTGGTCGAGAAAGACTGTCTTCCACTGTCCGCCCTGTGCCTTGTGGCAGGTTACAGCGTAGCCATATTTCACCTGCATGGCATTGTAGTAAGGGTCCTCGCGCAGTTGCTCCATGCGTTTGCGCTTGCTGCGTATCTCGTCGTAATCTTCCCATACAGCCGAGAAGAGACGCTCGTTCTCGTCGCGGGTGAGCGACGGCGATTCGCTCGTCAGCGTGTCGAGAATAATCTTTACCTCCATCTCGCAGTCGTAGTCGGGGAAGGAGAGTGTAACGTCGGCAAACCTGAAGCCATACATCTCTTCTGTGCCGCCCACGCGTATGATTTCGGCAATGTCGCCGTTGGCAATAAAATCTATCTTTTCGAGAAGTTCTTTGTCGACCTTGCCAACCTGTTCGCGCCAATAGTAATTGTTCTTCACAATCATCAGCAGGTCGCCCCTGTTCAGTTCGTCCTCTCTGTAGAGAATGCGCCGGCGGATGCCCTCGTTGTATATGTTTGCCCTTTTGTTGGAACGGCACAGGATGATGGTCTCCTCTATCCCCACATTGCCGAATTCCGTCTCAATGCTTTCGATAAGGTTCTCGCCTGTAACGATGCAGATGTCGGGAAAGCCTTTCAGCCTTATGTTCGGCAGGGCATCGGTGGAGCCGCTTGCAATAATTCTCCTGAGCATGGTGGCATTTGAAAGTATGCCCGAATCCTCGCTCTGGCGCATCACTTGTGTAAGTTCCATCTGCATGACATTCAGGTACATGCTGCGCAGATAGTCGGGTGATAGGGCAGGGGAGAGTTCCTCTCCCACAGGCGGCAACTGTGCAGTGTCGCCGAGAAGAAGCAATCGGCAACCGTCGCCCGAATAGACAAACTCCACAAGGTCGTCGAGCAGTGCGCCCGACCCGAATCCTGACATTCCGCCGTTGGCAATCATTGAAGCCTCGTCTACTATGAAAAGGGCATTTTTCGAAAGATTTTCGGACAGTGTGAAAGTGTTGCTCACAATCGATTTCTGGCGGTAAATCCATTTGTGTATGGTGAACGCCCCCTTCTCGGAATAGGACGCAAACACTTTTGCCGCTCTTCCTGTTGGGGCGAGCAGCACACATTTGCGTTGCAGTGCTGTGAGTGTGCGCACAAGAGCCGACACGAGAGTGGTCTTTCCCGTACCCGCATATCCACACAGTACAAAAACTGCCCGCTCGTCGGGTGAAAAAATAAATTCTGACAATTTTTCTATCGAAATTTCCTGCTCAACTGTTGGATGGAAAGGAAAATTTGTCTTAATTTGCGAAGCTAAATAGTTATTTATCACTTTTCTTTAATAAAATTTGCACAATCAAACGGCTATTCCGTTTTTTTGTCTTATTTTTGCGCTACGAAAATACATAATAAAATTATAGATACCAATGAAAAAAGTTTTAAATCTGTTACTTGCTGTAACTATTGTGGGTCTTGCATACATCTGCTACCGCAGTATCATGGGTCCCATCGAGTTTGAAGAGGAGCGTGATTTCCGCGAAAAAGCGATCATCGCACGTCTTATTGACATCCGTACCGCTCAGGTGGAGTATCGCAACATCAAGAAGGTCGGCTACTCCGACAACATCGATTCTCTTATCGAGTTTGTAAAGACATCTCAGATGCCTGTAATCCTCAAAGAGGGCGAGTTGGATGACAAACAGCTTGAGCGTGGTCTTACAGAGAAAAAGGCTATGGAGATTATCAACAAAGCCAAAAAGACAAACAACTGGAAAGAGGTTGAGAAAGAGGGTCTCATGGGCTTCCGTCGCGACACATCATGGATTGCACTTCTCGACACCATCTATCCCAAAGGCTACAATATCGATTCATTGGCATACGTTCCTTTCGGCAACGGCGCACGTTTCGAGGTTGAGACCAGCGTGGATACAACAAAGGCAGGCGGTCCTCAGTATCTCTTCGAGGCACGCACTCCCTATGAGGTTTATTTGTCGGGTGTCAACGACCAGGAGTTGAAGAACCTCATTGCCGACATGAAGAAGATGGACCGTTACTGCGGTCTTAAGGTTGGTGATGTGAACATGCCCAACAACAACGCAGGTAACTGGGAGTAATACCCCATATCTCCACGATAATACATGAACAAGGAGACAACAGTGTTTTCCACAACATTATCTACTACAACATTATCCATCCGTATAAGTACGGATGGATTTTGTTTTTGCACCTACGACCCTCAACAGCCCGAATCGGTGCGATACAACCACTACGAGTGTGATGCCTCGCTTACGCTCGCTGCCAACTTCGATGCAGCATGGGAGGGGTGTGGCTTTTCGGAGCAACAGTTTGCTGCGACGCAAGTGATAATAGCTACCACCGAGTTCACAACCATCCCGGGAGAGTATGACAAGAAGGAGATTTACGAAACATTCTTTGTCTCGTGCTTCGATGTGCAGAACAGGGAGGTGAAGGTGCTTTCCAACAGGATGACTGCACTGAACATGACCGTGCTCTTTGCTGTTGACGAAGAGCTCTATCGCAGGGTGTGCGAAACGGGCAATGTGAGTTTCTATTCAACGGCGAGCATTCTGCTGGGTTTCATTGCACGCTATCCGCGAGAGGAGGAGCGTTATATGCTTGCCTGCTACCATGGCTCCAAGTCGTGGCTCATAGCGATGGATGGCGAACGTCCTGTGTTGATGAACAGTTTCGATGCCGAGGATATCAACGACCAGCTGTTCTATCTGTTGAGCATAATCTCTGAACTGGGGCTTTCGCAGGAGACCGATGCACTTCTGCTAAGTGGAGATGCCGCGGCAGATGCCATGCAGATGGCTGTGGCGCGTTTCGTGCGCAATGTGGAACATATCAATCCTCGTGAACTGTTCCGTTCAAACCTTCTGAATAAAATTGAAAATATACCATTCGACCTGCAAGCACTTATATTATGCGAATAGTAAGCGGAAAATATAAAGGACGACATTTCGATATTCCCCGAAACTTCAAGGCGCGTCCTACAACGGATTTTGCAAAGGAGAATCTGTTTAATGTGTTGAACAATATCATAGATTTCGAGGGATGCAGCGTGCTCGACCTCTTCTCGGGTACGGCAGGCATCAGCCTCGAGTTCCTGTCGCGTGGCTGTGCGCCGGTGATTTCCGTGGAACTCGATTCGCTCCACTACTCGCATCAGAGAAAGATCCATGCAAAACTTGGCGACAAGGGGTGGATACCTCTGCGCGACGATGTGTTCCGCTTTCTGCGCAAGGACTCGCGCAGATACGATATAATCTTTGCAGACCCTCCTTATATGCTCAAGGAGCTCGCCTCGATACCCGAAATAATCTTCGAACGCAACCTCTTGGCGGAGGATGGCATATTCGTCTTTGAGCATGGCAAGGATTATGACTTCAGCGGGCATCCCAACTTCATGCGCCATATTGTCTATGGCAGTGTGAATTTTACCATTTTTACAGCAGCGCCTGCAACTCCAGAGATTACTGATGCAGAGTCGGTTGAAGCAAATTTGTAGCCGTCAGCGAGGTGTATAACTTAACGCCAATTCGATATAAGACCCTATATCCTTCAATAATTTATACAAACTTCCTCCCCTTCGGGTACTCCCTCTTATCCGAGAGTACATTGTGCAATAAGCGTTGTCCCTCTTGTCCAAGTGAGAGTGTTATTTCTCTGTTTATGTCGAATTCACGTTAACTTATATAACAATCGACTATACCAATTAAAAAACAGGCAGCCCGCGGGCTGCCTGTTTTTTAATTGGTGAAATTATCAGTCTTTATCAGCGGATGCTCTTTGTGGTCTTTATTGCACCGTTCGCATAAATCTTCTTGATGATGTTTACGCCTTCGAACGGAGTTGCAGCGACCTTACCGTCGGCACTGTAATATGTAACAGATACCACTTCGCCTTCTGCATCGTCAACAACTTCGTTGCCGATAGATGTCTCGTTGGCAAGAACGAACTTCCATCTCGAAGGATCGGAGTTGTAAGCCCAGAGACAGATGTGTCCCCAGCTTGCCTTGCCGTCGTCGTGACCAAGAATGTGGAGGAATGGGTAGTTTTCGTTGTTGGTCTCAAAGTTGAGGTATCCGTCGTAAGAACCGAGGTTGTACTTCACACCGCCAGCACTTCTTGCATAGTAGAGCAACTTTGTTTCGCTCATGGGAAGACGTACCGACCAGGTGTTCCATGTACCCATATATTGTCCTGTCTCTTTGTTCTTGAGGTACATATATATGCAGTTCTCCTGTGTCTCGATTGCACTTGTGTCGCCCTCTTCCACAATCCATGTGTAAGAATCAACTGTGCCGTTAGACTCATCGAGGAATATTCCCCAGTAGGGCTGATACTCACTTGTGATCTGAGGATCTGCCTTGTCGTTCTTGTCAACGAAGATTGCCATTTCCTTACCCTGCATCTGGTAGAACGCGGGATTTGCACTTACAATGTAGTACTCGTTACCGAATACGATGGGAACTACTTCCAGACTTGCGAGAGCCTCAATATTATTCTGCAATGCATCTGCTGCCTTCTTTGCAGCTGCTGCATCCTTTGTATCGGCAAGAGCCTGAGCAGCTACGAGAGCAGCCTTGAATGCGGGAACACCTTCGCCGTTGTACTGACCGGGGCTGTTACCGAATGCGTCAGCGGTGAAGCCCGATGCTTCAACAGCTGCGAGCACGCTCTCCAACCACATGATACCGAAGTTGTCTACTGTTACCTTGTAGATTTCCCACTCGCTCTGACCGTCGAACTCGAAGAGGTCGTTCTCTATGTCAGCGAAGGGACATGCGCCCATGCCGCCACCCCAGTCTTGCAACAGGAATGTAGCCTCCTGACCGTTGAGTTCAGATGATTCGTCTTCAACGATGCCTGTGCACATGAAGTTGAACATGTCGGCGTGAGTTGAGTGCTCCTTGATGGTAATGGCAGCTGCCTCCTTCTTGAAGTATGTGCTTTTTACGTCGCCCCATACATTGGGAGTCTTCACATAGATGTCTTTCGACAAGCTGTGCATATAGTATTTACCCTCGCCTGCGTCCTCGAATGTCATAAGACACACACTGTTGGGATATTTGCTATCGTATACGTTAATGCCTGAATAGTAGCCCGAACCCTCTCCGATAACTTCAGCGCCGTCGGCATCGAACTTGTTCAGGTTGCCATAGAGAATGTAGAATCCACCGTCTACAATCTGAGAAGCATCTGTTACCTTCTCGGCAATCTTCAGGTTATAGGGATCCTGCTCGGGAACATCGTCGGGGTCGTATGTGCTGCCGTCTGTTATACCGAAGTCTGTCGGAGCACGGTTGTAAGAGTTGCTTGCACGGCTCACCATGCGGTAGCGGAATGCAGAAACAGCCTCGTCAAGGTTCACCTGAACGTAAGAGTACTCTCCTACACCGGGAGTGATTTCGTGCGAATCGCTGTATGCAGAGTGGAAGTATGTTCCATAGTTGCCGTCGACAAGTGCCGGAATACCGGAACCGTCTGTAGCGCAGAGTGAGTTCACTTCGAACATATCCTCACGCAGAGGAATCAGTTCGCCTGCAGCATCGTAGAGTTCGAATTCGCCGAGACAGAACATTACAGTACCGCTGCCGTTGTAGTTGTCCTGTCTTGTAGCTTTGGTTACAGTTATGCGGATAACATCTGTAGGCTCGCTCATGTAGAGCAGAGGTGAATCCCAGATGTAGCTGTTGTTTACATTGCCGCCTTCACGTTCACCGGGAAGTCCGTCTTTCTCGTTAAAACGTATCGGGAGTGAATATACCCGATCTACGCGTGCATCGAAGAAGTCGTCAAGAGCCGCTGTAAGTTCCTCAATCATAAGGGTTACATCCACCAGTGCTGTGAGGTTGTCAATGCGGATGTTTGCCTCGTCTACAAGCGAAATGAGACGGTCGACATACTGCTCGGGATATGAGCCCACTGTCCAGCCGTCGCTGCCGTCTGTGAATGTAAGACCAGCCTCGTTTATCAGATACTCGATGGAGTCGGTAAGGAGGTAGAGATACTGTTTGCGGTATTGTGCCGAGAGAATGTCTATCTGGTTTGCCTTGCGGACAGCTTCGTCTGCATTGGCATTGTCCGATGCAATGATTGCGCGACCTTCGGCAACAGCATCCTTCAGGCTTTCGTACTCTCCATCGTCTTCGCTCTCGATATAACCCTGGATAGTGAGCAGAGAGTCTGCCACGTTGACGGCTGTCTGAAGCTGTGCCTCGATTGCTGTACCTTTGATGTTCTTGATGTTTGCGCGATATATATTCCATGCATAGCTGTATGTATATTCAGCATCCTCTGCCATAACTGCCTCGTTGACGATTGCCATGCGGATGAAACGTCTCTGACCGAGGTAGAGGTTCTCGTCGCAAGAGATGATAAACGAACCGGGAACAGTGTCGCACTCCTGGAATTTGTACTTACCTGCATAGAATGAATTGTTTACCCATTGTGCATATTCCGAACCTTCGACCTTGCCTGCAGGATTGTATACGTAGTGTCCGTTTGCGGGCCAGTAGATGAAGTAGGTGTTCTCCTCGCCGGTAGGGATGAAAGTGATAAGGTCAGCAGCAGAAGGGGTGAGAGCTGCACCGTAGGGAGAGTGGTAGAATGCATTGCCATAGTAAACATCTTCGCGACCGAAGTCGGGATTGTCTGCACCATAGTCGTATGTATAGTCGCTACCCTTCATTACAAAAACACCGCCTTCGGCGATTTCGTCGAGTGTCGTAACCTTGTCGCCAAGTTCGAATCCATATTCGGGATAGGGAAGATACTCGACACCACCTGCTGTGATACCTACAGTTGTAGGCATGTTCTTTCTGTTTACACGAGAGAACCATCTGAGCTGGAACTTTGACATAGGCTCAGGCAATGTTATCTCAATGTAGTGATATGCCTGGGGCAATGTTCCACTTGAATATGTACCGTGGAAATAGGTAGATGTCTTGCCGTCTACAAGTGCAGCCAAGCCATCACCGTCGTTGTTTGCAACAGCGTTGGTTGTAAACATATCCTCTGTCAGCACAACATCGTTGCCCTCTTCATCGTAGATGCGGAACTCCGACATGGTGAAGAAGGGGAAACCGGGACCGTATCCGGCGCTGAGTCCGTCATAGCTGTGCTGCGACAGCGTGTCGGTGGTGTTGGTGGTTACTACTGTGAAACGGAACGAACTTATAGGTTCGTCAAACTCGAAAAGGCGTGTGGTAAGCTCATTGCTATCGCCTGTAAAACGACCGGGGAGACCATCCGCTGTTGTGAGCGTGATTGGCAATACGTCTCCGGCTACAAGGACTGCCGAAAAGAGAAGTCCTGTCAGAAGTGATAAAAATTTCTTCATAAGCCTTTGTGTTAAACTTTATATTAAACAAACTTTATATTAAAAAAGAGGTATTAAAGATTTTTATTCAAAACAGATATACTTGTTGTACATAATAATGGCAAATAAAGTACATTTTTTGTAAAAAAACAAATCCTGTACGTTATTTGCCATTATTTTAACACAGAAACAATAATCTACTTGTCGTTTGTGCTGCGCCCCGACTCGCTTATCATGTGCATCAGCGCCTTGTTGAAGGCACGGGATTTTGTCAGCGACTCTATCGTCATGTGCATGCGGTAATTCCACACGTGCCCGCGGTTCGAGGGGATGTTGATGCGTTCTTCGAACGGGTCTTTGCGGCGGAGTCTGCTCTCCATAGCCATCCAGTCCTGCCAAGCTATCAACGCAAGCATCGAGGGCGATTGCAGATGCTGCATCACAATGGCTTTTGCTGTTGCAGCATCCAGTTCTACGGGCGCCCTGCCCTCGAGTCCCAGCGAATTGTTGTAGAAGTGTTGCGTGTCGTCGCTGTTCTCCAGCCACCATTCGCGCAATGTGCTCATGTCGTGGGTAGAGGGAGTTGCCACGGAAAGGTAGGGATACTCTTCGGTGCGGGCAAAACTTACACCGTACTCTTTGGGCATACGCTGTATCTCAAGCGACAACACTTGCAGGTTCTTCATTGCCCAGGGTACACAGGCAGGTATCATACCCAGATCCTCGCCACAGACTGTCATTGATGTTGCGCTGAGTAGAGGGGTGAGCTTTTTCATTGCCTCCTCGAACCAGAAGTTTGTATGGCGATGATAGAAGAAATCTTCGTATATCCGGTCAAATGCCGCACGGTCGTACTCTCCAAGACGTTTGTAGCATTGGGTGTCGAATGCCATTATACGGGGATGGTATAGCGAGGGGGTATTCTCATCGGGGATGAAGAGAAGATCGGCAGGGGCATCTGAGGGGAGGTCGGCAGAGGATGCACATGAGTGTTCTGCAGCATTGAAATTGAACCCGGCAGCCTTTATCTCTTCCGCGGACAACGGCATGCTTGGTCTGAAATGTCCCGACAGCCCGCTTGAAACGTGCGAAGGAATCTCCCATATTCTGAAGAATCCGAGTATGTGGTCTATGCGGAAGGCATCGAAGAAGTTTGCCATGTATTTCAGACGGCGCCGCCACCACGAGTAGCCATCGCGTGCCATAATCTCCCAGTTGTATGTAGGGAAACCCCAGTTCTGTCCGTCTGCCGAGAATGCATCGGGCGGAGCGCCTGCCGAACCGCGGCGATTGAACAGCTCTTTGTAGCACCACACATCCACTCCGTCGGGAGCAACACCGATGGGAATATCCCCCTTCAGTGCCACGTTGAGCGAGAGTGCATAGGAATGGGCATCTTTCAATTGGGTGTATAGAATGTATTGCACCACCGCGTGGTATTGCATCTCGCGCTGTGCTTCGGGGTACTCCTTGAGCACCCTTTCGTATGTTCTTTTGTCGTAGGTGTCATATTTCTCCCAATTGCCGGGACCGGGGCATATCTTGCCCGAAAGAAGACGGTAGACACAATAGGGGCGGAGCCACTCCTGCTGCTCCTGTTCGAACTGTTTGAAGCCGTCTGAGGCGATATACTCCTCGCCGCGCTCATCGTAGAGTTTGCGCAGATAGGCACCTTTGAGTTCGTTCACGGCTGTATAGTCGAAGGTCGCTCCATCGTTCAGCCTCTTTGCGCGTCGCTCAAAACCTGCACGCGCCCTGCCGTCCTTCAGCCGGGGCAATGCCGAAATATCGACATATTGCGGGTGCAGCGCAAACACCGACACGCAGTTGTATGGATATGAATCTCCCGCGCCGCCGTATATGGTCGTGTCGTTGACCGGCAACAGCTGCAACACGTGCTGCCCTGTCTCGGCAAGCCACTCGGCAAAAAGTTTTATGTCTCCGAAGTCGCCTACACCCCAACTCTTTTCGGAGCGGAGCGAGAAAAGAGGAATCACTGTTCCAGCCACACGCAGACGCGGTGCACCGAAGTCGAGTCCCTCGAATGTAACACGGCGCACCACCGGCTTGCCCTCGTCTGCTATATAATATGTGCGGTTCTCTCCGGGCTCCCAGCGCGCAGTGTCTTTCTCTTTGTCGTATGCTACAAACTTGAAACTCAATATTCTGCCACGCATGGCGGATGTGTCGAGCATACATTGCCAGCGATTGAATCCTGTGCATGTCATGGGGATGGCGCGGTCGAGCGACCATGCTCCACACTCCTCGGCATCTCCTGCCAATAGAAGTTTTTCGCCATCCTTGAGCCCGCACATGGGAAGGTCGAAAATCAGAACATCCTGCGACTCTCTGGGAAGAGGAATCTCGCTGTATGCCGATGTTGATTTTTGGTAAAATTTCTTGAACAATCCCGTCTGCATATAATTGCAGAACGGCGAGTCGAGCCACTTATCCGAGACCATCCACGAAGAGCGTCCTTCGCCAAATTTCACAGCATGGGACATTCCTCCCCACTCACAACGGACAAGTTCGTCGCCGCGTACAATCTCATATCCATATTTGATATTTGCAACGTTGCATCCGAGAGTCAGATACCCTGTCCAAACACCGGGGTTCAACTCATCGAGCAGAAGCTTGCCCTTTGCCTCCTCTCCCGTAGGTCGGCAGAAACGGTATGAGACTCTGAGGGCATCTCCTTCGTTTGTTTTAAATTCTATTCTGAAATTAAGCCTGCGCATAACATGAAAACTATTTACACTTTAAAACCGGGGATTCCGTTTCGTTTCTAATCACCGGTTGAATTTTGTTCTAACAAATTCCCGCAAGCAGACATCCATCCGATTGTGTGCATATCAGCGGGAAGCGCAAATATACGAAAGTTACGTTGAATTTGTCAAATAAATGCTAAAATATCTTGCACGTCCAGAGTAAGGCGACAGATATATAAAAATCGAGCGCACGCACGTTTGTTATTATAAAAAGCAATAAAAAACTGCTCTTATTTGAAAAGAAAGCACTATATTTGTGAAATTTTATCCCGCACGCCGAATAAAAGCCATATAAAACAGCGTCAACAGGTTTAAAATCAAGGAAATTCCTAAAATTGAATAATAACAAAAAAAACAAAATAGTAACTATGGATAACAGACTTTACATTTTTGACACCACCCTCCGCGATGGAGAGCAGGTGCCCGGATGCCAGCTGAACACAGTAGAAAAGATTCAGGTTGCAAAGCAGCTTGAAATGCTTGGCGTGGATGTTATTGAAGCAGGCTTCCCCATCTCCAGCCCCGGAGACTTCAATTCGGTAATTGAAATATCAAAGGCAGTAACATGGCCCACAATATGCGCACTTACCCGTGCCGTAGAGAAAGATATCGACTGTGCAGCAGAAGCATTGAAGTTTGCAAAGCACAAACGTATCCACACCGGTATCGGCACAAGCCCCTCGCATATCAAATACAAATTCAACAGTACACCCGAAGAGATTATCGAGCGCGCTGTTGCAGCAGTGAAGTATGCAAAGCGTTATGTGGAGGATGTGGAATTCTATGCAGAAGATGCAGGCCGCACCGACAACGAATACCTCGCACGTGTCATTGAGGCTGTGTGCAAGGCAGGTGCTACCGTGTGCAACATCCCCGACACAACAGGTTTCCGCACCCCCTATGAGTATGGCGAGAAAATCAAGTACCTCTATGAGCATGTAGATGCTTTTGCAGCAGGTCGTGCCATCCTCTCTACCCACTGCCACAACGACCTCGGCATGGCTACAGCCAACACTGTTGCCGGTGTCCTCAACGGTGCCCGTCAGGTAGAGGTTACAATCAACGGTATCGGTGAGCGTGCCGGAAACACCTCACTCGAAGAGGTTGCGATGATTTTCAAGACACACCCCGACCTGGGCATCGAGACAAACATCAACACACAGAAGATATACCCCACAAGCCGCATGGTGTCAAGCCTCATGAATATGCCTGTGCAGGCAAATAAAGCCATCGTTGGCCGCAACGCATTCGCACACTCATCGGGTATCCACCAGGATGGTGTATTGAAGAACGTTTGCACATATGAGATTATGGATCCCAAGGAGGTAGGTATCGACGACAACTCAATCGTACTTACAGCCCGCAGCGGTCGAGCAGCCCTCAAACACCGTCTCTCTGTTCTCGGAATAGAGGTTGAAGGCGAGAAACTCAACGAAATCTACGAGCAGTTCCTCCGTCTCGCCGACAGGAAGAAAGAGATTAACGACGATGACATCCTGATGCTCGCAGGTGCCGACCGCAGCACAAACAAAGGCATCAAACTCGAACATCTTCAGGTTACCACCGGCATCAACCTCCGTTCGGTTGCAAGCATCGGTTTGCGCATTGCAGGCGAGCTCTTCGAGGCAGCATCTACCGGCAACGGTCCTGTTGACGCAGCCATCAGCGCCCTGAAGCAGATAATCAAGCGCGACATGACACTGCGCGAGTTCACCATCCAGGCCATCAGCAAGGGCAGCGACGACGTAGGTAAAGTACACATGCAGGTTGAATACAACGGTGTCAACTACTATGGCTTCGGCGCAAACACCGACATTGTTTCGGCTTCTGTTGAGGCATATATCGACTGTATAAACAAATTCCGTGACTAACAGACAAAGATGAACACACTTTTCGACAAAATATGGGACTCGCACATCGTCCACAAAGTGGAAGACGGTCCCACACAATTGTATATTGACAGATTATACTGTCACGAAGTAACATCGCCACAGGCTTTTGACGACCTCAGAAGCCGTGGTATCAAATGTCTTCGCCCCGACAAGATCTACTGTATGCCCGACCACAACATACCCACCTTGAACCAGGACAAGCCTATCGAGGAACCCGTGTCGCGCAACCAGGTGGAGACATTGACACGCAACGCACATGAGTTCGGACTCACCCACTTCGGCATGAAGCACCCCAAGAACGGTATCATACACGTTGTAGGTCCCGAGCTGGGACTCACACTCCCCGGTATGACAATAGTTTGCGGCGACTCGCACACCTCCACTCACGGCGCAATGGGTGCTATCGCATTCGGAATCGGTACAAGCGAAGTGGGCATGGTGCTCGCATCGCAGTGCATATTGCAGCAGAAGCCAAAGTCCATGCGCATAACCGTTGACGGCGAATTGGGCAAGGGCGTAACTGCAAAGGATGTAGCGCTCTACATAATCTCCAAGATGACCACCAGCGGTGCAACAGGCTACTTTGTAGAATACGCCGGTTCGGCCATCCGTTCTATGAGTATGGAGAGCCGTCTCACACTCTGCAACCTCTCCATCGAGATGGGCGCACGCGGAGGTATGGTTGCTCCCGACGAGATTACATTCGAGTATATCAAAGGACGCGAATATGCTCCTCAGGGCGAAGAGTGGGACAAGGCAGTTGCATACTGGAAGACACTCCCCAGCGATGCAGACGCAGTGTTCGACAAGGAGATTGTATTCGATGCAGCCGACATTGAGCCCCGCGTAACATACGGCACCAATCCTGGCATGGGCATCGGCATAAGCGAAGCAGTGCCCGCAGTGGAGACAATGCCCGAAGCCGGTCGCGCATCATATACCAAATCGCTCGAATATATGGGATTCGCTCCCGGCGAGAAGCTCGAAGGTCATCCCATCGACTATGTATTCATCGGTTCATGCACAAACGGCCGCATCGAGGACTTCAGAGCATTTGCCGAGATTGTGAAAGGACATAAGAAAGCCGACAATGTGGTAGCATGGATTGTTCCCGGTTCATGGAATGTCTATCGTCAGATTGAAGAGGAAGGTCTCGCTGCAATATTCACTGAAGCAGGCTTCGAATTGCGTCAGCCAGGATGCTCGGCATGTCTCGCCATGAACGAGGACAAGATTCCCGCAGGAAAATATGCCGTATCGACCAGCAACCGCAACTTCGAAGGCCGTCAGGGGCCCGGTGCACGCACCATCCTTGCAAGCCCCTATGTTGCAGCCGCAGCAGCTATCACAGGTACAATAACCGACCCGCGCAAATTCCTTTAAGGGTGGTTCTATAAATTAGTTCGAGGCGATTTTTGAGTTTATTTCGAGTATATTGTTTGTTTTTACGATGGCGCAACCTTTGTGTTGCAACTGAGTAAAAATGAAGAAGATGCCGAAATAAAACAAAAAGCGACCGAAA
>JAZNKR010000047.1:0-1684 GCA_045578665.1 Bacteroidaceae bacterium
GGCTCACCTGCAAAGTCTGGGGGGCTATGCAAAAAGTTTAGTCAATCTATAAAAGAAGAACTTTAAGTCGGTAACACCTCTAAGCTGTGCTCTGAATGCTTTGATTTTAGCATTAAAACTTTCAGCAAAAGCATTTGTTGAACGATTGACGAAGTAGTTGAGTATTTCCTCGTAATGTTCGTATATTGTTCCGGCAATTGTATTGAATGACACAAAGCCACTATTATCAACCTTGTCGTACCAACGTGCCAATTGAAGCCTTGCCTGATCCTTTGTAAATCTGCGTGAGAATATCATTCTTAAGGAATGTGTGAGCGAGTAAGCCTCTTTCAAGTCCGGATATTGTGCAAAAAGAATTGCAGCCCTCTCTTTTTGTGATTTGCTCCATTTTTCCGGTGATTTAAACAGCAAATATCTGCTGCGTGCAAGCAGTTGCTTCTTCGTATCTCCATTTGGGAATACAAATGGATGATATTCCTTGCCGCTCCATTTTGCATTTTCCTTGGCATCGGTTTCTTCCTGTATTGCATCCCAACGGTGCTTTATGCGCAGTTCTTGTACAGCTTCGCAAGCTTCTTTCTGAACGTGAAAACGGTCAATAACCTTTATTGCGGAGGGAAAGCAACGTGTTACGATGCGGTTCATACTATTTGACATATCAAGCGTAACCTCCTTTACCAACCGCCTGTGCTTTTCGGGTATCCTGTTGATTATTGCAATGATATCATCAGACTTGACGCCTTCTATCATTGCAACAAGAGTACCTTTCTTCCCTCTGGCATCGGGATTGGATATTATGGTGTAAAGTTCTCCATTACTCATCGAGGTCTCATCTATGCAAAGGCGAGGACCTATGTTCTTGGCAAAAAGCAACCATTTGTCGGCATGCTCTTTTGCGCTCCACGATTCGTAATCGCTCAGATGATGTTTATAAGAACGCTCTATCTCATCGCCGTTTATATGGCATAACGGTTCAAGCGAACGGGCCGATTGGGGATATGTCTCCAGGTAATGCTTTTAAAAAAGCCGCAAACTCCATTGAGTAGCGGGTACCTTTGTAAGTGGTGTCATAGCTGTTGGTAAAATACTCGTCAGTGGTGTGGTCGTACCATTTGCGACGACGTACCTTAAAATTGACACGCTTGTCGCGAAGAGGAAAGTCTCGCACTGTTACTGCGTCAAGAAAACCCTTGGACTCTATCTTATGGCCTTGGCGTTCTGAAGGAAGATTATCGAACTCATCAAGTGAAATCTCAACATCAATATCATTGCTGGTGATACCTGTAATCTTGAAGTTTTCAATGAAACCTGATGGCAATATCAAACGAGCTAATTCCAATAGTATTTTTTCGTCCTGCATAGTACTTTATTTTAACTATGCGAAGATAATATTTTTATATCATCCCCCCAACTTTTGCAGGTGAGCCAATAATGATAGAATCAAACTGAGGCTAAATGGAAAAAGCCCGGTGCAATACCGAGCTTTATTCCAATCTAAGAAGGCCTCTTAATAATGTTAAACCGTCCAACTTTTGGGGGTCACATCACGGATCATTCCACTCTTTCTTTATATTTTAAGGAATACTTTTTTCTTGTAAAGAAAGTACATTGCCAGCCAGCAGACTCCCAGATATCCTGAAGTCGGAGGCCAAGCGGTCTTAGGAAGACAAATTGGAGTAGCAAC
>JAZNKR010000048.1:0-12978 GCA_045578665.1 Bacteroidaceae bacterium
AAAGTTTCCAATTTATTTTGTTCGCAAGTTGGTATAGAGGATGACGGTTGTTTAACATATCGCTAAGAGTACTATACATTGAAGGGAGAGTAATGCTGTCTTTTATCATGATTTTCTGCAAGGTTTACATCATAAAGTTACAAATTCTTGCTAAAATAAACAAAATAATGACCATTTAAATTTACTGTAATTCAATATATTATTGGGTTTTTAAGGGACGACTAGATAAAGCACTCGCGTTCGGCAATTTGCAAGCAAGCTTGCATTGCACTCACTAAACCGTGCTTTTTTGTCGGCACAAAAAGAACGTAAACTTTGTTTAAATCAAGATAACTACAAACTGCCATTAAATAAATACTGTTTAGCCAAAAACAATTAGTAATTTTAACCGGACACTAATAATAAAAAACAGGACTATCCTTGCAATTGAAGAATTAAAAGAGTATATTTGTCAGATACATTGCAATATGCAATAAGAAAACACTAAAAGGAGCGTTTACAGACTCTTACAAAGCGTTATAATATGAAAATATCAAGAATAGAACACCTCGGCATTGCCGTACCCTGCATAGAGGAGGCATTGCCATACTATGAGAATGTACTCGGTTTTTCGTGCTACAACATAGAAACAGTTGAAGAACAGAAAGTAAGAACGGCATTCCTGAAAGTGGGCGAGACAAAAATAGAACTTCTCGAACCTACATCCCCCGACAGTACGATAGCCAAATTCCTCGAGACCCGCGGTCAGGGCATACACCACATAGCATATGCCGTAGAAGACGGAGTGAAAGAGGCTCTCGTCGAGTGCGAGGCTCAGGGTGTGCGCACCATAGACAAGGCACCCAGAGGAGGAGCCGAAGGATTGAGCATTGCCTTCCTGCATCCGAAATCTACACAGGGTGTACTTACTGAACTATGTGAGGAGTAACAACAGAACAGACTCGTTTAAACATCATACAACAATGAGCAAACAATTCGAAAAAATCAAACAACTCGTCGAAATGCGTGCAAAGGCACGCTTGGGCGGCGGAGAAAAAGCAATAGAGAAACAGCACGAGCGCGGCAAATACACTGCACGCGAGCGCATAGAGATGTTGCTCGACAAAGGCAGTTTCGAAGAGACCGACATGTTCGTGACCCACAGATGCACCAACTTCGGTCAGGAGAAGAAGAGTTTCCTCGGCGATGGCATCGTAACCGGATGTGGCACCATTGACGGTCGCCTTGTATATGTCTTTGCACAGGACTTCACAGTCTTCGGCGGTTCGCTCTCCGAGACAATGGCACAGAAGATATGCAAGATAATGGATATGGCGATGAAGATGGGAGCCCCCGTCATCGGTATCAACGACAGCGGCGGTGCACGCATACAGGAGGGTATAAACTCTCTCGCCGGCTTTGCCGAGATATTCGAACGCAATATTCTTGCTTCGGGTGTAATCCCGCAGATATCAGGCATCTTCGGCCCCTGTGCAGGTGGTGCGGTATATTCACCGGCACTCACCGACTTCACTCTGATGACCGAAGGCACATCCTACATGTTCCTCACCGGTCCCAAAGTGGTCAAGACAGTGCTTGGCGAGCAGGTTACTCAGGAAGAGCTCGGCGGCGCAAGCGTACATGCAGGCAAGTCGGGTGTAACACACTTCACAGCAGCCACAGAGGAAGAGGGTATGATGCTCATACGCAAGCTTCTAAGCTACATACCTCAGAACAACAAGGAGACAACTCCCGTGCAACCCTGCGACGACCCGGTCAACCGCAAGAGCGACCTTTTGAACGAAATCATCCCCGACAACCCCAACCAGGCATACGACATGTACCGAGTGATAGGCGAAATTGTCGACAACGGAGAGTTCCTTGAGGTACATCGCGACTATGCGCAGAACATCATCGTGGGCTTTGCCCGCATGAACGGCAAGTCGGTGGGAATAGTCGCCAACCAGCCTTGCCGCTATGCAGGCGTACTCGACTGCAACGCATCGCGCAAGGGATCCCGTTTCGTACGCTTCTGCGACGCATTCAACATCCCCCTTGTAACCCTTGTCGATGTCCCCGGCTTCCTGCCCGGTACGGCACAGGAGTACAATGCGGTAATCCTGCACGGAGCAAAACTGCTCTACGCATACGGCGAAGCGACAGTGCCCAAAGTAACCGTAACACTGCGCAAGTCATACGGAGGCTCACACATTGTGATGGCATGCAAGCAGTTGCGCGCCGATGTCAACTACGCATGGCCCAGCGCCGAAATAGCTGTGATGGGTGCCGCCGGTGCCGCCGAAGTTCTCTATGCAAAAGAGATTAAAGCCGCCGAAGATCCCAAAGCCCTGCAAGCAGAAAAAGAGGCAGAATACAACGAACTTTTCGCGAACCCTTATCAGGCTGCGAAATATGGCTATATCGACGATATAATAGAGCCGCGCAACACCCGCTTCAGAGTAATTCGCGCTCTCGCACAGCTCGAAAGCAAACGTCAGAGCCTTCCCGAAAAGAAGCATGGTAATATTCCCCTTTAGACACCCCTTCAAACAGATACGATAATGGAAGAAAAGGATAAAAAAATCGACAATGCCACAGCAGCAGCCATCGCAATGGCGCTCAGCGCATACTGCGGCGACAATATACACGACGAAGAGAGTGGTATCATCACCATCACCTACGTGAACAAGAACTGGAATAATTACAAATAATTAAGCTATGAAAGAGTATAAATATAAGATAAACGGAGAAGAATACAACGTAACAATCAACGAAGTTGCCGACACAACTGCACAGGTAGAGGTGAACGGCACAAGCTACACAGTAGAATGGGAAAAGCCTGCGGCTCCCAAGCCCGTAGTGATTGCCAAGCCTGCCGCACCTGCAGCAAAACCCGCCGCTGCACCCACTGCGGCTCCTGCCCCTGCTGCACCCGCAAACGGCTATGCCATAAAGACACCCCTGCCAGGAGTAATCATCTCGGTCAAAGTTAATGTAGGCGACACCGTTGCCAAAGGCGACACTGTTGCAGTTCTCGAAGCCATGAAGATGGAGAACAACATCAACAGCGACCGCGACGGCAAAGTAGCTTCTATCGCAGTGGCTGCAGGCGACACCGTAGCAGACGGAGCAGTACTCGTGACACTTGAATAAGAGACATAACCAACAAATCTATACCATGAGAAAAAGTTTGAAGACATTCCTGGCAGTTGTAGCACTGCTGATAGCAATCCCCTCGATGGCTCAGATTAACGAAAAACCTTTCGTAGTACCCGAACTTCGCGAATGGAAAGGCGCCGAAGGCAAATTCGTTCCCGGCGAGAATCTCCGTATCGCATATCCCGCCAAAGACGAGGCGTTGCAGAAGATAGCAATGCAGTTTGCAGAAGACTACCGTGCCATGTTCAACGTAGAGCCCGAAGTGGTAGCCGGCAAAGGCAAAAAAGGTGATATTGTCCTCAGCATCAAGAAGGACAAGAAACTCAACAAAGAGGGATACAACGTGAAAATCGGCGACAAAATAGAGATTACAGCTCCCGCAAAAGAGGGCGTTTTCTGGGCTACACGCACACTTCTGCAGATTGCCGAGCAGAACGAGGGACAGAGCATCCCCAAAGGTGTCATCCGCGACTATCCCGACTACGAACTCCGCGGATTCATGTTCGACTGCGGTCGCAAGTATATACCCATGCACATGCTGCGTCAGTATGTTAAGTTCATGTCCTATTACAAGATGAACACCTTGCAGATACACCTCAACGACAATGCCTTCAGACAATATTTCGAGAATGACTGGAACAAGACCCCCGCAGCTTTCCGCCTCGAGAGCGACTACTTCCCCGGTCTTACAGCACGCGACGGACACTACACCAAGATGCAGAACATCGAACTGGAGATGCTTGCCGCGAGCCTCGGTGTGGAAATCATCCCCGAAATCGACGCTCCTGCACACTCATTGGCATTCACAAAGTATCGCCCCGAAATAGGCAGCCGGGAGTATGGAATGGACCACCTCGACCTCTTCAAGAAAGAGACATATACATTCCTCGATTCACTCTACGATGAGTATCTCGGCGGCGACAACCCCGTATTCAGAGGTCCTCGCGTACACATCGGTACAGACGAATACTCAAACCGCAAGAAAGATGTCGTAGAGAAATTCCGTTCATTCACAGACCACTACATCAAATTGGTAGAGAGCTACGGCAAACAGGCTTGCGTGTGGGGTGCACTCACACACGCCAATGGCGAGACTCCTGTGAAATCAGAGAATGTAATCATGCACGCATGGTACAACGGATATGCCGACCCCACAGAGATGATTAAACAGGGATACGACCTTGTGAGCATCCCCGACGGTTTCCTCTATCTTGTTCCCGCCGCAGGATACTACTACGACTTCCTCAACTGCAAATATCTCTACGAAAGCTGGACACCCGCACAGATAGGAAATCAGAAGTTCGACGAGCGCCATCCTCAGATCAAGGGCGGTATGTTTGCCGTGTGGAACGACCATGCAGGCAACGGTATCAGCACAAAGGACATACACTACCGAGTATATCCTGCGATGCAGACACTTGCTGTGAAGATGTGGACAGGCGCGAAACCCCAGACAAGCTACGATGCCTTCGACAAGGCACGTCTTGCACTGAGCGACGCTCCCGGTGAGAGAATTGCCGGACGCTTCAAGGGCGACAACCGCGACATCCTCAAGTTTGCCACACTTGAGCCCGGCACAGTTACCGATATCGAAGAGATTGGTTTCGCCTACACAGTGAGCTTCGACATCACAGCAGCCGAAGAGGCGATAGGAACAGAACTCTTCCGCAGCCGCGACGCAGTCTTCTATCTCAACGATCCCATTTCGGGAATGATAGGTTTTGCACGCGACGGCTATCTCAACAAGTTCAGCTACCGCTTCTTCCCCGGCGAAAAGGCACATGTCGAAATCAGCGGCGACCAGCACAGCACAAGCCTCTATGTCAACGGCAAACTCATCGAAAAGATGAACCGTCAGACAATGATGTTCAACAAAGACGGCAAGGACAAGATGTACTACGTGCGCACACTTGCCTTCCCTCTGGAAAAGGCAGGTAACTTCAAGAGTCGTATAACAAACTTCAAAGTAGTGAACTACTGCAAATAAATTGGTTCGAATGAAAATAATATTGGCACCGGCGAGTAAAGAACTCGCCGGTGCCAATATTATTTTTGCTATATCCGAAATTTGCTTTATCTTTGCCGCAGATTTCAAACAAGGGGTGCCTTAAGACATGGGCTGAGATCATACCCAAGAACCTGATCCGGGTAATGCCGGCGTAGGAAGAAGCTTATATACATATTCCAATTTTTATATAAGCTGTGCAGGAAAATCCCCATTTTCTGTTTAACGACGGAGCTTGGAGGATTTCTTTTTTTACCCTCTCTGCTCCACAAAATTGGAAATTGCAATGAAGAAAAGGACATTGCTCGGCAGCCTTCTGATGGTTGCCATGCCCTCACTGCTCAGCGCACAGGGCGAAGTGGAAGACAGCCTGCACAGCAACTTGCAGGAAGTGGAAATAATGTCGATTCGCGCGACAAAAACAACTCCGGTTGCCTACACCAACATAGGCAAGGAAGAACTCAAGAAGCAGAACACGGGAGTAGACTTCCCCTACCTGCTGAAAATGACACCCGGTGCTGTGGTAACAAGCGATGCCGGAGCCGGAATAGGCTACACCAGCCTGCGCATACGCGGCACAGACCCCACGCGCATCAACGTTACAGCCAACGGCATTCCCGTGAACGACGCCGAGAGCCATACGGTATTCTGGGTAAACATCCCCGACCTCGCTTCATCGGTGAAGGATGTGCAGATTCAGCGTGGAGCAGGAACATCCACCAACGGTGCAGGAGCATTCGGCGCCAGCATCAACATGCAGACAAGCGAGTTCAACACCCGTCCATATGCCGGTTTCAGCGGCTCGGCAGGCTCCTTCGGCACACACAAGGAGACACTGCGTGCAGGTACAGGGCTCCTCTCCGACCATTGGGCACTCGACGTAAGGTTGTCGAACATTGGCAGTGACGGCTACATCGACCGCGCATCCACCAACCTCAATTCGTACTATCTTCAGGGTGCATACTACAGCAACAACACCACCGTGCGTCTCATCACTTTTGCCGGTGAGGAGGAGACCTACCACGCATGGAACTATGCGAGCAAAGAGGAGATGAGGCTGTATGGACGCCGCTACAACAGCTGCGGGTACATGTTCACCGACAGCAACGGCAAGGCACACTACTACGACGGTCAGACCGACAACTACATACAGAAGAACTGGCAACTGCTGCTCGACCACCATTTCGGCGACAACTGGAGCTTAAACAGCGGACTCCACTACACCAAAGGCGACGGCTACTATCAAGAGTATAAGGATAACCGCAAACTGTTGGAATATGCTCTGCAACCCTTTGTACTCGACGGTGTTGAGACAAAGAGAAGCGACCTTATACGCAAGAAGGCGATGGACAACCATTTTGGCGGTGCAGTCTTCTCGCTCAACTACAAGGACAACAGTCTTAGTACCTCTCTCGGTGGAGGTGCCAACCGCTACTATGGCAGACACTTCGGACATGTGCTGTGGGTGAAGAACTATATAGGCGAACTTGCCCCCGACCACGAATATTACCGCAACAACGGTGCCAAGAACGATGCAAACATCTACCTCAAGGCAGACTACCGCCTGACCGACAACCTCAACATCTATGCCGACCTGCAATATCGCCATATAGACTACAAGATAGATGGCAACAACGACAAGTGGAACGATGCAACGGGTGCCCTTCAGCGATTGGATATCGACGAGAAGTTCGACTTCTTCAACCCGAAGGCAGGCGCATCGTGGCAGATTGACAAGAAGAACCGCCTCTTTGCATCGGTGAGCATAGCCCACAAGGAGCCCACCCGCAACAACTACACCGACGGCAAGCTCGACGAGCATCCCACTGCAGAACGTCTCACCGACTATGAGTTTGGCTACGCATTCGACAGCGGATTGTTCCATGCGGGTGTCAATCTCTACTACATGGACTACAAAGACCAGCTTGTGCTCACAGGCGAACTCAACGAAATTGGTGAGCCCCTTGCAGCCAACATTCCCGACAGCTATCGCACCGGCATAGAACTCATAGCGGGTATAGACCATCCGTCGGGATTCAGTTGGGACGCCAATGCTACCTTCAGCCGCAATCGCATCAAAGATTTCACCGAGGTGCTCTACGATGACAACACCTACGAACGTTGGGAGATAAACCACGGCGATACCCGTCTCTCTTTCTCGCCCGACATTATCGTCAACAACACCTTCTCGTACCGTTGGCGAGGATTCGATGCATCGCTGCAGACAAACTATGTGAGCAAACAATATATGAGCAATGCCGGACAGGAGGAGCATCGCCTCGATGCCTATTTCGTGAGCAACCTGCACCTTGCCTACACCTTCAAGTTACCGCGCACAAAGAGCATCACAGTGGGAGCTACCATATACAACCTCTTCGACGAGGAGTATGAGAGCAACGGCTATGCCGGAAGCGGATACTACACCTACGGCGACGGCACACGCCACCGCTACAATTATGCAGGATACGCTGCGCAGGCAGGCACAAATATCCTGGGACATCTGAGTATAGATTTTTAATACTGATTTAGAAGCTATTTAGACTTTTATGACACTTGAACTTTTGGGAACAGCAGTAGGCATCATCTACCTGTGGCTTGAATACCGCGCCAGCATCTACCTGTGGATAGCAGGCATCATCATGCCCGCCATATACATATTCATCTACTACGATGCAGGGCTCTATGCCGACTTCGGCATCAACATCTACTATCTGCTGATAGCCCTCTACGGATGGTTGGCTTGGAAGACGGGCTTCCGCCTCTTCGGTGGCAGTGGCGATGCCGGACAGCAGAGCGGAGAACTGCCCATAAGCCACACCCCACGGAAAATGTGGGCAAAGATTGTTGCCATGTATGTTGCAGCCCAACTGTTTATATCGTGGATACTTATAAGCTACACCGACAGCACCGTGCCCATCGCCGACTCGTTCACCACAGCGTTGAGCATTGTAGGAATGTGGATGCTCGCACGCAAGTACATCGAGCAGTGGTGGGTGTGGTGCATTGTCGATGTTGCAAGTTCGGCACTTTATATCTACAAAGGACTCTATTTGACAGCCCTTCTCTATGCTGTTTACGCAATAATAGCTATCTTTGGATATGCAAAATGGAAGAACATGATGCAACACAGATAGATATGGAGAACAATATACAGAAATTCGATGCAGTGGTGATAGCCGGTGGCGACTACCCTGTGGCAGAGATACCGCTGAAGATAGTACGCGAAGCCGATTATGTGGTATGCTGCGACGGTGCTGCCGACCGCTATATTGCAATGGGCAACACTCCCGATGCAATCGTGGGCGACGGCGACTCTATAAGTGCAGCGAACCGCGAGAGGTTTGCTCCGATACTGCACATTGTCAACGAGCAGGAGAGCAACGACCAGACCAAAGCAGTGCGCTTTCTGATGGCACAGGGCAGACGCCGTATTGCCATCGTAGGTGCGACAGGCAGACGCGAGGACCACACGATAGGCAACATCAGTCTTTTGGTGGAGTATGCCCGTACCGGGGCTTCTGTGCGCTCTTTCACCGATTACGGCTTTTTTGTACCCTGCAACGGCACCACCACCCACGGGTGCCGAAAGGGACAACAACTCTCCATCTTCAGCATCGCAGCGAAATTGTCGTCAGCAGAAGGACTGCTATATCCTATATACGACTTCGACAATTGGTGGCAGGGTACTCTAAACGAATGTACCGGCTACAGCGTAACCATCCATGCCGAGGGGGATTATCTGCTGTTTTTCAACTATTGATTATCCGGAGAGTTCTAATAGAAAATATTACTGTCCGGTAAAATTTTCTAATTGTTTTTGGCTAAACAGTATTTATTTAATGGCAGTTTGTAGTTACCGAATTTCGCATAAAGCAAACTGCTTGCTACGCAATCTTCTCTTATTCAAGAGACGGAGCATTTTTTTGCAACCTCCCGGACCCGACGATTTTTGTGTGAAATTTTCTTTTTTGTCGTTCTTGTCAACGAAAAAGGGGCACGCCTCACAGCGTGCCCCTTTCACTTAATCTAATTTTCTATCTTATTTGATATACTCTTTCTTAGACTCTGTAGCGCCGTTTGCGTAAACCTTCTTGATGATGTTTACAGCACCCTTGATAGGAGCGTTAGAAGAGATACCTGATACTGTGTAGTATGTCTCAGAAACTACCTCGTCACCCTCAACTACGATGTCGTTGATAGATGTACCTATGGCAATTGTGCGGAGCTTCCACTGTGAAGCCTCTGCTGTACCATACCAGTAAACGAGTGCACCTCTCTTACCGGCACCACCACCGTGGCTCTCCTGGTGGAGTGACCATGCAGCGTTCTCGGGATTCCAGATGTCATACATTGTGGGAAGCTGCTGACGGAAGATGTAAACAGCATCGGGCTCTGTTGTAGTACCCATCTGCTTAGACATACCATCCTGGTTGCCGATGTAAACGTTGTAGTATACGTTCTTGATGAAGTAAGCGTCGTTAGCCTGCTCTGCTGTGATTACGCTGTCTGCAAGCCACTGCTGTACTTTATCGCTCTCCTTAGCAGATTCGAGCTGGAACCAGTATACCTTAGAAGCCTCTTTGTAGTCGCCATCGGGAGCGTCACCCCAATAGAGTTTGTGCTCTGATGTTACGTTTGCGTTAGCCTCATCGTTGGGATATACATAGAGTGCCTTGTTTACACCCTGAGACTCGTAGTAGAGATTCCAAGCTGCCTCCAATACATAAATACCTTCAACTACGGGGTTGGGGGTTACTGACTCAACACCTGCGATAGCTGCATTGAGCTTAGAGATGAGTGTCTGGCATTTTGCATCGTCCTTAGCATCTACAGCAGCCTGAGCATCTGCGAGAACTGTGGGGAATGTGCCGAGGTCTTTGTAGTAACCGGGATCCTCGCTCTTAACAAGACCCATAGACTCTGCTGCAGTTACGAGGTTGCTCAACCAGTAGTAGTAAGGAGTATCCATAGACATCTTGTAGATGTACCACTCACCCTCACCGTCCTTGTCGTTAGCGTCGAGACCTGTTACTGAGAATACACCGATGTTGTCGCCCCAATCCTGGAAGATGAGGTAGGGATGTGCCTCGTCGTCGCGCATCTGGTTCTCGTCGTACATGTAGATTACGAATGAGCCGGGAAGACCGTCGTTGTTGTTGGGTTCGATAGAAACCTCAGCAGCGTTAGCCTTGTAGAGTGTAGTTGTACCTGCACACCATCCGTCCTCGTCAACCTGTTTTGACCAGTATGAACCGTCAGCAAGGCTCTGGATTGTATATTTGCCGCTCTCTGTCTTTGCGATGTTGAATGCGCAAGGAGACTGGAGTATTTTGCCGAATGCATTGCCTGCTGAGTAGTAGTGGGGCTCGCGGAGGTCGTCCTCGAAGTGGTTAACGGGGTCGCAGCTGATAAGACCTACGAGTGTGTAGATACCATCGTCTGTGATCTGTGAAGCGTCTGTGATCTTCTCACCGAGAACAGCATTGAAAGGATCGTTGAACATTACATCGTCGGGTGTAAGTGCCATACCTGCAGGACCGAATGCGAAGTCTGTGGGAGTGTTGGCCATGTTTGTACGACCGTACTGTTTGTATTTGAATCCGCTGATAGCCTCGGGAAGTGTTACCTCAATGTAAACATAACCCTCCTTACCTGTGTAACCGTTGGGGTCCTGACCATCACCGTATGCACCGTGGTAGTGTGTACCTGTGTTGTTGTCGCAAAGTGCTGCGAGACCGCCACCATCGCCGGGGTTAACTGAGTTTGTTGTGAAGCAATCCTCTGTCAACTCAATCTTGTTGCCCTGGAGGTCGTAGAGCTCGAACTCTGCCAATGTGGGGAATACATAGTCACCATATGTTGCACCGTTGTTGGTCTTAAATACAGTGAAACGGAGAGCGTCAACCTCTTCACTTAAAAGATAGATGGGAGATTCCCATGCATAACCACCATAAGAACCAAGAGGACCGGGAAGACCATCCTCCTTATCGCCTACGCGGAAGGGAAGTGACATTACACCGTTGATCTTAGATGCCCAGAAGCCTGCGATGGCAGCCTTGATAGCGTCGAATGCAGCGTCGATGTCGGCGATACATGTGTAAGACTCAACAGCAACCATAGCTGCGTCAGCTGCAGCGTTCAACATGTCGTCTGAACCTTCGGGGTATGAACCGTTCACCCAGTTGGGAGCCTCTGAAGTCAGAATTTCGCCATCCTCGATAGCCTCAACGATGCCGGCGATAGAGTCTGTGTAGAGATAGATACCGAGTGCTACGTAGGGAGGAAGAAGTGAACTTACAGTGTTTGTAGAGTTAACAACCTGAACTGCTGTTGCCTCGTTGTCTGCCAAGATAGCCTTTGCGTCAGCTACTGCAGTTGTCAAAGCCTCGTACTCACCCTGGTCTTCGTTCTCGTTGTATCCGAAGAGAGCGATGCGAGCGTCAGCGTCAGCAACAACCTCTTCGAGGAGGAACTTCATCTTGTTGGCATTTACGTTAGCCTTCCAGATGGTGAAGTTATATGCGTTGGGACGTGAACGAACAGCCAAAGAGTCTGTTACTGTGATAGCCATCTTACCGAGAGCGTCTGCTGAGATTGTGCGCTCTGTGCCGTCAACGTTTGTTGTCAAACCGAAGTCGCCTGCGTTCTCGCCTTCACAAGGTGTGAAGAGGATGGGAGCAGCAGCAATCTCCTGATCTGTCCAATTGAGCCACTCAGAGCGGTCTGTTGTTGAGTTGAAGATGTAGTGACCGTTGTTCAACCATGCTACTTTGTATGTGTTCTCCTCGTTTGTGGGGATGAAGTAAACCAAAGAAGCAGCGTTGGCTGTTACGTGTGCACCGTAGGGAGAGTAGTAGAAACCACCACCGGGGTATGTACGGCTCAATGTCTCGTACTCGTACTCACCTACATTGCTCTCGATGAGGAAGAGACCGCCTTCAGCGAGGTCCTCAACTGTTGTTGCCTGCTCGCCGAGTGTGAACTCCTGCTCGGGGAAAGGGAGGTACTCTGTGCCGGGTGTAAGACCAACGTATGTGGGCTGGTTCAAATCGTAGTTGGCACGTGTCATTGTCTTGATCTTGAACTCGCTGATGGGGCTTGTGAACTCAAGGTCGATGTAGTGGTAAGCCTGGGGGCAGGGACCTGAGTAGTAGGTAGAGTGGAAGTGAGTTGTAAACTTACCGTCGCTGAGGTTCTCGATAGAACCGTCATTGGCAGCACCTGCGTTTGATGTTGCGATGTACTCGATTTTGTTACCATCCTTATCGAGTATTTCAATCTCACCGAGTGAGAAGAAGGGGAAACCGGGACCCCAACCGCTTGACATACCGTCAGCACTGCTCTTGAGAGCATCTGTAGTGTTTGTAGAAACTACTGTGTAACGGAGCACTGAGATAGCCTCGTCAAACTTGTAAAGAGGAGATTCGAACACAAGGTTCTGGGGCTCTTTCTTACCGGGAAGGCCATTCTCTGTTGTAAGAGTGATGGGCCATGTCGATGTCTGTGCCATACCGATAACGGCAACAAGTGTCATCAACATTGTTAGAAATAGATTTTTTTTCATAAGAAATAAATTAAAAATAAGTTATGTATTTTACAATTTAAAGGTTTTGCGCTATATTTGTTTAAATTTTTTCATGTGTAATTAGCCAATTACACAATTTTAACATTAATTTCTCACAAATAAACGAAAAAAAATACAGCCTGCCTTTCGCTGTCGGGAACAGGAAAATTGTGAAGATTGGAGCGAATGTTTCAAAGGAGACAAGAGGCATTGCAAATTGGATAATTGAGTAACCGGCAATACATTGCTCACCCGGGCAAGTCTAATAATG
>JAZNKR010000049.1:0-10059 GCA_045578665.1 Bacteroidaceae bacterium
ACAATATGTTAAAATGTAAAAATAAATCTTAATAAATAATTTTTTTAACAAATCACAAACCTTTTAAACCATCCAATTATGAAAAGGAACTTATTACTAACAACATTGTTGGCGCTTGTCTCTGCCATAAGTATGGCACAAGCAACAACATGGCCAATCACGCTCACAACAGCGGATGGCCTTCCCGGTAAGAAAGAGCCTCAGAACTACATTTATGAGACTGAACTCTTTAAGTTCGACGAAGCAATCTCAACACTTCGTTACACGGTTGTTTCAACAAACACCGTAGACGCACTTACATCAAACTCACATGATGGTCTGTCAGCCAATTATGGTCCCGGTTTCCCCTTCTTCGCACTTGGCGAACTGACTATTATTGATGCAAACGGTAACCCTGTCGAATACATTGCTACAACAAATGCACTCGCACAAGGCGACGGCTCACTTGCGAACCTCAACGATGGCAAGTACAACACACACTTCCATTCAGTGTACGGAAATGTCGGCCCATGCCCACAAGAGTACCACTACATTGACCTTGAATTTGCTCAGCCCATCAGCGAGTTCAAAATCAAGACTGTTTCCCGTGCAAACTACACCAAGAACATGCCTACATACGTAGGTCTTACTCCCGGTACAGAGTATCTTCCCTATCCCGAACAGGAGTTCACAATCGGCACACAGGTTACTTCAGTAGAAGAACTCGGCAATGGCGGACTTTTCCTTATCGAGGCTAACACTGAGGAGTATGAATACTCAGATACTCGCGTAATCCCCGGCGGCGGTTACCTCCACTCTCCCTACGGAGCACACACAACAGCCAACGCTGCATCATTGGTGTACTTTATCCCCACAGAGAAGGATAATACATACAAAGTAGCATGGTTGAACAACGGCCACTACATCAACGACATGGTTACGCACAGCAGATGGGCATGGCTTCAATGGACAGACAAAGAAGATGAAGCTGCCGAAATAACTTTCACTCCCAGCGATGAAGCAGAAGGAGACTTCTGTTTGACCAATATAAACAAGGAGGATAGTTGTGAGCGTATAATCTATTTCGACGCAATCGGCAAAGGATTTTATTGTACATACGACTATTTCGAAGAACTGTCAAGCCCATACAAGACAAACTTCACCATTTGGAAAGCAAACGTAAATGCCAATGGCATGAAGTTCATGCTCGAAGAGGCAGTTAATGAAGCAAAACTTCGTCTCGCAGACTTTCCATACGATGATTGCATCAATGGATATAAAGAATTGTCAGCAGCATTGACAAAGGCAGAAGAGCTCCTTGCTGACAACAATCCGACAGCTGTACAAATCATTAACTCCAGATACAGCATATACGAATTATTGCCTCCCGTTGTAGCATCAAGCATTTATCAATATGTAGATTCTATAGCGTATATTATCGAAAACATCGAGAACGGAGACATTGAAATTTCTGAAGCAGACAATTTTAGAAATGGTACTTACCCCGAAGGTTCAGATGAGTTTTTAAGAAACGCTGCTGACGAAGCTATGATAGCAATGGATTCTTATACCTGTATTGCTGATGTCGATGCTGCACTTGACAACATCAAGGCCGCAATTGCTACTTTCTGGGCCTCTGAGATCAACGGTGTAATGTCACTCCCCATCCGCGTAGGTCAAGCGAAAGATGGACTTCCCGGTGTTAACACCAACAGCGTCTGGAGATGGGAATCTCCCACATACTATCTCACAGAGGAGATTGAACAGCTCCGCTTCACAGTCTTCAAGACAAAGGCAGGACGTTGCTATGGCGACAAACCTTTTGTTTGTATCAATGAGTTTGAACTTTACGACATTTCAGGAGAAAAGATTGAATTAACAGAAAATAGCTTCGAAACAAACTCTGTAGCACCCAACGATGGTAATTCCGGTGGTATTCCCGGCCTTTGCGACGGTAACACAAACAACGGTTACCACTTCCACTCGGCATGGGGTGCCGGATTTGGCTACGACGGCAGCGAGTATGTTTACCTCGATATTACACTTCCTGAACCCATCAGCGGCTTCAAATACATCCAGTATGGTCGCGGAAACGGCTACGACGATGTTCCCACAGACTTCGTATTCGGTTACCATGGCGAAACTGTAGAACCTGCAACTGTTGGGTACCCCGATGAATTCAATGCAGCTCTCGGCGAAAAGGTTACAGATATTTCACAGATAACAGACGACGGTATCTATGCCATTGCAGGTCTTATCAGTTGCGACCCTGTCAACCATTTCGAGAATGACCTCCGCGAACCCCACTACTACTCAGCCGGCAACGCTTACGATGGTTTCAATTCACTCTGTGCTTTCAACATAGCTAAGACAGAGGATGGCAAGTTCACAATCCAGAGCCTTGCTGACGGTTCATATTGGTCAGGACAGGTTGACGAGGACGGATGGGGCGCCGGTGCAACTACACTCTACAAATCTTCAGCAGCAAAGGTTTCTATTGTACCCAACAACAACGACGGTCTTCCCAATTCGTTTGTGATATATATGTATAACGACAGCGTTTTGCGCGAGGGTGAGCCTCATCCCTACATTGTTTTCCAAGATTGGGGTGACAACATCGGTACATACTCTGTAAAAGATCTCAAAGATAATGACAAAGACGGCGAAGGTGAGTGGTACATCTACAAGATGACTATGGATACTCCCTACTACTTCTGGTTGAAGAACCTTGTATCAGCCGCTGAATCCATGGGCTTCGTTTGCAGTAACGACCCCGGGTTCTACAAAGAGCTCGGCACATTCCCCGAAGCACTCGCTACAGCACAGGCTGCCGTTGAGTCCAAGGATGACGCAGCATGTAAAGCACTTATTGCAGGGCTTAACGATGCTATTGCAAACTTAAATTCTGTTTCTCCCAACCCCATTGTAGAGGGTACATACGTATTAGAGTCTGCTAACGATAAGTTCTTCGAACTCCAAGGTGTCAACAAGGCTCTCTATGTATATCCCAATAACGATGACGCTATGGTTACTTCAGAACAGAAACTCTTCTGGGGTGACGCTCCCGAGGGCAACTACGAGGATGCTTCTACTGTCTACCACTTCGACCTTATCTCTGCAAAGGAGAGCGAAAAGGTACAGCAGTGGCTTGCAAACAATACCATCACACCTGAGCAAGCTAACGATGCTTACTATATAAAGAATGTCTACTACAATGTTTATATCGGCGCTCAGGACGGTATGTCTAAACGCATGGGCACAACAACAGAACCCGAAGCTGTTTACATCCTCCGTCAGCAGCTTCCCGGTAAGTTCGACATTTGGAATCCTACCAATGACGCATGGTCACTCCACATGGAGAGCCACGGCGAAGGTGCAGGCGCAAACGGTGGTCTGGTATACTGGTATGGCACAGCAGGGGCTTCTCAGTGGAGACTCCGCAAAATAGACTATACACCACTAAGAATTGCTACCATTGCCCTTGATGGCGAAAACGGAACACTTACCGGAGCCGGAGAATACATCATCGGCACAGAAGCCAAGATAACAGCTACACCCAACACCGGTTATGCATTTGCAGGCTGGTACTTAGACGGAGTGCTTCTCAGCAATAAGACCGAGTACAGCTTCACTGTAGAAAAATCATTGAACATCACTGCAAAATTCTACAAGCAAGCAACAATAGGGTACACAATGAATGTCAAAGATCTCAGATGTGCTCCCGGAAGCAAACTTGTCATTCCCGTAAACATGAAGAACAAGACAGGAATCACAGCCTTCCAGTTCGACCTCTATCTGCCCGAAGGAATGACTATAGACGAAGAAGACGGTGAACCCATGATAGAACTCGATGCCGCACGCAAGACAAGTTCACACTCTGTAAGTTCATCGCAACTTGCAGACGGAGCAACACGCATCGTAGCATACTCATCAGGCAACAAGCTCTTCGCAAACAACGACGGAACAGTGGTTAATATAACCATCAATGTTCCTTCAAACATGGAACTGAAGGATTACACTCTTACATTGAAAGAGATAACCCTTGCCGACGCTACAGAGAATGAATACTACACAGATATTCAGACATCTAAAATCACTGTTGCAAATATTATGGGTGACGCCAATATGGACGAGAAAGTGAACATCAGCGACGTTGTTGCAGTTGTCAACTACATACTCGAAAGAAATCCTGCGAAATTCGACTTTGCAGCAGCTGATGTCAGCGGTGACGGCAACATCAGAATGGGCGATGTTGTAGGAATTGTCAACATAATCCTCGGCAAGACTTCAACAGAGTACACACGCAACGCTAAACCCGGCATCAGAACAATGAGCAGCGAAACACTCACAGCAGCAGATGTCAAGAGCACAGGCGAAGCAACAATACCTCTGTCGTTGAACAACAGCACAAGCTACACATCATTCCAGATGGATGTAACAATACCCGAAGGAACTACATTCGCAGGTGCTGCACTCAGCGAACGCGCTACCGGAAGCCACTCTATTGCATGGAGCAACATTGGAGAGAACAAGGTACGTATCGTAGCATACTCTATTGCAAACAGCAACTTCGCAGGCAACGCAGGAGAATTGCTCAACATCACTATTGATGCAGAAGATGCAGTAAACGGTACTCTGGAAGTCGACAACGTGGTAATGGCAGACGCAGAAGGCAATGAAACAGCTATCGGCGGTTGCGGTTCAACTATCGACATCAACGGTACAACAGGTATCACAGGTACACAGGCCGACGGCATCAAGATCTACACTTCAGAAGGCGCACTCGTTGTAGAAAGCAGCGTCGAGACTACTCTCCCGCTCTACTCAACCGACGGACGACTTGTAGAAAGATTGCAGATAGCCTCAGGCAAGAATATCTTCAATACTCTCGAAAAGGGATTATACATCATCAATGGCAAAAAAGTAACCATTAAGTAACCCAAAAAGCTTATGAAAAAACATTTAATATCATTTATTGCTATGGTGCTCGGCACCATAGCAGTAAATGCACAAAACACAATCAACATTTCCGACTTTACCATACGAAAGGGAGAGACAAAAGAGATTGCTGTGGAACTTAACAACAGCACTGAGTACACTGCCCTGCAAATGGATATTACACTCGGAAAAGGTTTGACTTTCGCAACCATCGTAACAGAGACTGGCGAAATCGAAAAAGACATCACACTCAACGGTGAACGTATAAGAAGTTCGCACACAATTGCATACAACGAACTTACTGACAACGCCGTTAGGGTAATCTCTTACTCAAGCAGCAATGCCGGATTCCGTGGCACAAACGGCGCCATCGTATATTTTAAGGTTACAACTCTCGACGACGAATCAGTCTCAGGCGACACAGAAATCAGAGTAAGTAACATTTTCTTTACAGCCCCCAACGGCGTAGAGGATGAATTTGGCGACATCACTGCAAAAGCAGAAATATTAACCACTGCAAGCGCAAGTGTAACATGCGGATACGGCGGCACAGCGATGCTCAGTGCAGAACAAGTTGAAATAGGTTCACCACTGACACTCTTCATTGCCCCCTACGACGGCTACAAGGTATCACAACTGCTGCTGAACGACACTCCTGTTGGAATCAAAAACAACATCTACAAAGTGGAGGAAATGACCAACGATGCTGCATTCAACGTAACATTCGAAGAAATTGTCCCCGACACTGTAGAAGTAATCAAGGTGCAGACCGACACACTCATCCAAATAGATACATTGGAGATTGTAAAGGTTGTAACAGACACTCTCATCCAAGTAGATACATTGGAGATTGTAAAAGTTGTAACAGACACAATAGAAATTGAAACTATTGAAACAGATACAATTTTCATTGCCGAAATTACAGAAATTCCTGCCCCCGAAATCAGTTTCACCGATGGAATGATGAGCATCTCATGTGCACTTCAAGGCGCAAGGATATTCTATACACTCGACAGTACCGCTGAGAATGGAAAAGAGTACACAGCACCGGTTGAGATAAAAGAAGATTGCACTGTAATAGCTTATGCTATGCTTGCAAGTGAAGAATCGAAATTAAACATCACAGGAACCGGAATTGGAGGCATTAACGATGAGGTAATCTCACGCAAATATTACACCGAAGCCGGAGTTGAAATTGAGGAACCACGCGAAGGAGTGAATATTGTTATAATCACATACGAAAGCGGAAAAACAGAAACCAAGAAAGTGGTTGTAAGAAAGAAGTAAGCTACTCGGGGTTCATTTAACAACAAAAATCATCAAGGGCTTCCTTGATGATTTTTGTTGTTTCTATACTTTATCAATCTACTCAACAAAACAAACAATCTTCGCAACAAAGCAAACCGCGCAAACGTCGACACAGAAGAAGAAACAACAACGGCAACAAGCCTTCCGAATGAAAACCACCGTTTCATAGCTTCACACTCACCCGCAATTTCCTCCATAAGAACAATTACCTTCGTATCATTCTCGTAACGTGCGTGCCTCAATTCTCTCAGACTTCCTATTTTCGAAAAATCACTTCGCCTCATCCTCTCCATCTATCAAAAAGAAAATCCGGCAAAACCTACCGACAAACATATCTGCAAACAATTGCCGTCCATAGAGATAGACCGCAGTTGACAGCAAAAGAAGAACTGCTCCCACTATCAGACAGCTATACATAAAACCGACAACTGTTGCGAGAGCAACCAACAGAGCCAACAGAAAAAACATGCACGCTCCCATCAACAGGAATGCGAGCACTACGGCAACAACAATCTCCCCCGAAAGCAGCGCAAGAGACTCGACAGCCTTGAGTTTGAGAGAATCAATCTTTGCATCGAGAAACTCACGCGCACTTTCGGAGAGATTATCAAATTTCGGTCCGAAGTCCATAAAGGGAGTGCCTACTTCTGAGAAGAGACAACTTCGGGACCTGCATTCACCTTGCCATGCTGTTCGTGATGCTTCTTGAGAGCCTCCTCGACAGCATCGCCCACACATCGCTTCATATCCTCCATTCTTCTTCTGACGTTAATACAAGCCTCCTCGCCCGAACGTGGAGCAAGCAGCATCATTGCAAGGCCGGCAACAGCAGCACCGCCTCCGAAAGCCAATAAATAACCAAGTTTCATAATTCCGTAAAATTTTAAGTTAATAACACCTCTGCAAATACATCTTCAAAAGCTGAAATAAGTCCGCATTCTCAATAATATCGAACAAAATCACTATCTTTGCGGCAAACTTCAAAAGAAGATACATCCGAAAGGTAACTATATAACAAATGACCCATGAAAAAGTGCGTCCTTTACATAATTTTAATTGTCGGCATACTCACAGCCTGCAACAATGGGCAGGGAAATACCACCCCAAAGACCGACGACACTTTTGCGGAAAAGAGCCGCAAGAGCACATTCGTACTTGACACGACAAGCACAAAATCGCCCAGATACGACTGTGCGCTCTCGATACAGACAATAGTCTCGGACAATAAGAAGCGTGAGGAAAAAATAAACCGAGCAATACAATATACAATATTCGGGAGCGAAGGCAATAATATCGACGCAGCCATCGACACATTACTTGCAGCTATCCGCAGCGACTACAACGACATGCGCCCCGAATACATCAACGAAAAACATATAAACGAAAGCGCAGAGTGGTTCAACTTCACATATAACCTGAAGACAAAAGTTGACTATGGATACGACGGCACCATCATCTACGAAATCCGCTGCTACAGCCGGAACGGAGGCTCTAAACCGTCTGAAATATGCACTTATCTCAACTTCGACCCTCTGAGCGGCGACGAGATACATCTCACCGACATATTCAAGGAGGGTTACGAAGAGTATCTGTGCAACAGGCTCACCGATGCCCTTGCCGACATTATTGGTGCAAACAGCCGCCAGGAGATAAAAGCAAAAGGATACCTTAACTTCAACGACATCTACCCTACCGAGAATTTTCAGCTCGGAAGAGACAGCATACATTTCTTCTACAATCCCTACGACATAGCTCCTCCCGAACAAGGAACAACTATAATCGGATTTGCATACGAAGAGCTGTCAGATATATTGAACAAACCTTTTAAACAATAACAGATCCAGCAAATGGAACAGATACTGAAATACTTCCCCAACCTCAGCGACAAGCAGAAAGAACAGTTCGCTGCACTTTACCCTCTATACACAGACTGGAACAGCAAAATCAATGTCATCTCACGCAAGGATATAGAGAACCTATACCCGCATCATGTGCTCCACTCATTGGGTATTGCCAAGATGATAAACTTCCGTGACGGAACAACTGTGATGGACTTCGGTTGCGGCGGCGGTTTCCCGGGTATACCCCTTGCGATACTCTTCCCTGAAGTGAAATTCCATCTTGTGGACAGCATCGGGAAAAAAGTAAAGGTTGCACGCGAAATATCCGAAGCCATAGGGTTGCAGAACATCACCTTTGCCCACAGCCGTGGAGAAGAGATAAAGGATAAATTCAACTTTGTTGTAAGCAGAGCTGTTATGCCATTGCCCGATGTTGTGAAAATCTGTCGCAAGAATATAGACAAAGAGCAGAAAAACGCTCTCCCCAACGGCATCATATGCCTCAAGGGAGGAGAGTTGCAGGAGGAGATACGCCCCTTCAAGAACTGCGTAGACATGATAGATCTTCACGACTACTTTGAGGACGAATTCTTCAAGAAGAAAAAAGTCGTATATGTACCTGTAAACTAAACTGTGATGAAAATAAAGAGATTTGTATTCAACGACATAGATGTAAACAGCTACCTGCTGTGGGACGAAGAGAGCCTCGAGGCAGTCATCATAGACCCAGCCACCTTCTACCCCGAAGAAGAAGAGGAACTGAAGGAGTTCGTCAAGCAGAACGGACTTAGACTGACACATAGTCTGAACACCCACCTTCACTTCGATCATGTGTTCGGCAACGCATTCATAGAAAAGGAGTTCGGACTCAAGAGCGAAGCACACGATGCAGACTGGCCCTGGGCTGAGACAATCGGCGAACGCCTTGCCCGCTTCGGCATACGCTACACGGGCAAAGTCCCCGCACTGGGACGCATACTCAACGAGGGCGATACAATAACCTTTGGCAAATATACCATCCGTGTACTGCATCTTCCGGGACACTCCCCCGGCAGTCTCGGATATTACATCCCCGAAGAGAATATAATCTTCGCGGGCGATGTACTCTTCCAGCGCAGTATAGGCCGCACCGACTTTGCCGACAGCGACCATGCAACTCTCATAAAAAATATTAAGGAAAAACTGCTAATATTGCCCAATGAAACAGTTGTCTACCCGGGACACGGTCCCTCAACCACAATAGGGGAAGAGAAAGCAAACAATTACTATCTACAATAACCATTAGAGAGAAGGCTGCGGATGTCCGCAGCCTTCTCTCTAATGGTTCACTTACGTTTGGGAGTTCTTTTCTTGCGCATCGACTTGTACTTGTCGTATTGCTCGGCTGTGAGAATCTTTTTCAGTTCATCCACATATGCCTTGCGCGAATCATTCGGGGCAATTCCGGGTCTATCGGGTCCACCTTTACGGTGATGCATTTTACCGCCACCCTTCTTGCCCGGCTTTTTAGCATCTTTTTTACCAACCTGTTTGCAATCCATCCTGCAGTTGCAAGAATCGCACGAAGCTGGTCTCTTCAAACTATCGCCCTTGCACTGCATACTATCAGGCCTCATACGGCGCTGTCCCATTTTGGGCAGATACTCTTTGTTGAGAGCCTCAATCTTCTCAGTCTGTTCGTCGGAGAGTGAGAGTTGGGTCTTCATGCGCATGGCAATTTTCTTTGCTTTGGCATCATAATCGACATCAGCATTAGTTTTTGCAGAGTCCTGTGCCATACTTGCTGAGCATATAGCAAACAGCAACGCAAAGAGATAAAAAAATCTTTTTCTCATCATAAAATTAATACTAAACATTAAAACTATCAATTTCTGTGTAGGCTACTATCATATAGTGCCTTCACCTCATATAAGACTCTTTTCGGACTTAATAGTTTAGAAGAGCGAGATGATTTTAATATAATTTTAGATATGAAATAATGTATATAAAGTAT
>JAZNKR010000050.1:0-9368 GCA_045578665.1 Bacteroidaceae bacterium
GGTTCTTAACCCATCGTACTACAATAAACCATACTACGCGAGGAAAACCCCTCCGTCTTCAAAAACTGTCGTTTTTGAATCCACCTCCCCTTTAAGGGCAGGAACTTTTTAGAATAGTTTTTTATCCATTGAAGGATGGGGTGTACTTTTTAGGTATAATATCGCATAATCATATTTTTTTATTAGTGTCCGGTAAACAACGTACTTAATCCGTTTTAAATTCAATATTTGAGTTAATACAAGCCTCCATTATTCATTGGGAGGTTCATTGATGCGCATTAAGCTTTTAGGCAGACGGCGTCAATGGTTTTTGGATAAAGGCGAGGACTGTTTGAGCGAACGCAGTGAGCGAGTTCCGCAGCCCCAAAAACCATCAGCTTCGGCTGCCGTTAAAAAAGCGCCCATGCGCAGAGTTCTTTGGTTCTTTCTGTCGGCACAGAAAGAACGGATACACTCGGTAACACTATATGATAAGAACTGCCTGTACATATCAAAAAATTAACCGAACACCAATATTTTGTTTCCCGCAAAGATAGCGAAATATATTTGCTTACCTAAGAAAAAAACGTGCGATTACGCACACTTTTTGTGCGAAACAGCACGCTATATCAGCCGTCCAAAAATCATTAAATCACTGATTACCAACAAAATAAAAGTTTGGCACGCATTTTGTAATATAATCTACAGAAGGATTAAAGAAATTCCAAAATTTAGAAAATGAAGAAAAAGATACTATTCTTATTTATGTTGCTTGCAACCGTCTCTGTTAACGGCGACACACTAACACTGCGGCTCTCAGAGACAATAACGATGGCACGCGAACACTCCTACGATGCACGTTCGGCACGCCACACACTGCTCGCAGCCGAGTGGAGCTACAAATTCCACAAGGCAAACTACCTGCCGTCGGTAACGCTCACATCGACACCGAGCCTCAACCGTGTGATAAGCAAAATAACGCAACCCGACGGCACAGCGTCGTTTGTTGAGCAGAACCAACTGAGCACCGATGCCTCACTCAGCGTCACACAGAATGTAGCTCTCACCGGCGGACAATTTTTCCTGAAAAGCTCATTGCAACGTCAGGACGAACTCTCGAACAAGACAACAGCCTACAATTCGCAGCCAGTGGTCCTCGGATACCAGCAACAGCTCTTCGGCTACAATTCGCTGAAATGGGAGAACAGATTGCAACCACTGCGCTACGAGGCGGCACTGAAAAACTACACAGAGAGCATGGAGCTTATCGCCGCCCGTGCCTGTTCCTACTTCTTCAACCTCGCCTCGGCGCAGACCGAACTATTCATAGCACAGTACAACTACGCATCTGCCGACACACTGAGCCGTTACGCACGCGGCCGCTACGACATTGGCACAATCACCGAGAGCGAAATGCTGCAACTGGAACTGAACAAGATAACAGCCGAAGCAAATGTACTGAGCGCACAGAGCAATCTGGAGGATGCAATGACCGCCTTGCGTTCCTATCTTTCCATCGAGAAGGGAACGATAATAAAGGTAGAGAGCGAAACAGAGTTGCCCACCTGCAAAGCCGATGTTGCGACAGCACTCACACTCGCCCGCACTCACAGCCCCGACCTTGTGTCGCTGGAACTGCGCCGCCGCGAGAGCCGCAGCAATCTTGCACAAGCAAAGGCCAATGCAGGACTGAAGGCTGACCTCTACATACAGCTGGGTCTCTCACAGACAGCCGATAATCTTGCCGACAGCTACCGGTCGCCACAGAACATGCAATATGCAGGCATAGGAATAACACTGCCTCTGCTCGACTGGGGACGCGGAAAAGGCAGGGTGAAGATAGCAGAATCAAATGCCGAACTTGTGGAGATAGAGATTGAACGTGCCGAAACAGATTTTGAAACAAACATAGCGCAGACAGTCAGGCAGTTCAACCTGCAGGCGCATCGCGTGGAGATAGCCGAGAAGAGTGCCGCTCTTGCCCAACAGCGCTACGAAGTTGCACGCCACATGTACATAATGGGTAAAGCAACGATACTCGACCTCAATGCGGCAACGACAGAGAAGGATTCTGCACAGAGGGGACGAATAAACGCGCTGAGCTATTTCTGGAGTCTCTATTATGGACTGCGAAGCATGACAGGAGGCAAAATTTTTGAAAATCAATAAAACTGAGATACAATGGATATAAAATTGGAAAAACGGGCGTGGTACATACGCCACAAATATTGGCTCATTGCAGGCGTGGCGCTGATAGCACTCGCAGCACTCAACGTAAGCATGATAGTAGGACCTCGCACAATCCTCGTAGACGGGGAAGATATTGAAATTGGCGAAGCAACCGTTGCCGACTTCCACGAATATATAGATGTTTCGGGTATAGTGCAGCCGATCCTCAATATCAAGGTAAACTGCCGCGAAGGGGGTTATATTTCGCACATCGTTGCCGGCAACGGTGCAATGTTAGAAGAGGGTGATACTATACTGACGATAGAGAATCCCGAACTGATACGCAGCATCGAGGAGGAGCGTCTCGCATGGGAGAAGCAGCAGCTCAACCATCGTCTGCAACAGTATCAGATGGAGCAGAAAAGCCTCTCGTTGCGTGGTCAGATGCTTCAGGCAGAGTACGAAATGAAGCGCTTGGAGAAGAGCCACAATCTTGATAAGGAGGAGGCACGCATGGGCATAAAGAGCAAGGCACAGCTCGAAGTCTCCGAAGATGAGTACAGCTACAACCACAAAAAGACACAGCTCACTCTCGAAAGCCTCAAACACGACTCGGCAGTGAACCTCATACAGCGCTCGCTGCTCGATAACGAACTTGCCAACAGCCGCGACAAGTACCTCCGCACCCGCCGCCGTCTCGACGATCTTGTAGTGCGCAGCCCCTTGCGCGGACAGCTCAGCTACGTGTCGGCAATACCCGGTCAGCGTGTCGCATCGGGCGAGAGCATAGCCGAAATAAACATCCTCGACGACTATAAGGTACATGCCAACCTGAGCGAATATTATGTCGATCGCATAAGCGTAGGACTGCCGGCAAGCGTAACCTATCAGGGGGTAAAATTCCCTATGAAAATATCGAAGGTAGTGCCCGAAGTGAAAAACCAGACATTCAGCGTGGAGCTTGTCTTCTGTGGCGAAAAGCCCGAAAATGCCCGCGTCGGCAAGAGCTACAATATACAGATAGAACTGGGACGCCCTGAGAAAACGCTTGTAATTCCGCGCGGAAAATTCTACTCGTTCAACGGCGGACGCTACATATACAAACTGAGTGAGTCGGGAACAACAGCCGAGCGTGTACCCATAGTCGTAGGACGTCAGAATCCCAAGCAGTTCGAAATTGTAGAAGGATTAGAAGAGGGCGATAGGGTAGTTGTGTCGGAGTATTCCGATTTTAGCGAAGCTGAGAGATTGAGAATAAAATAAAAAATAAGTTATGTAATAAGAAAGAAATTGAGGCTGACCCAAAAGTCGAAAATTTACAAAATTGAGGTTGATTTATTCGGATACCTATCGGAGATAGTTTTCAAATATTCAATTCTCGCGAAGTAAAAAATACTTTTGGGTCAGCCTCGAGGAGCGAAGCGACGGAGGGAGTTCCAATCGTTACGAATGTCATCGAAAAAGTTGTCGCGATATTCGGGAACTCCCTCCCCCTGCGGGGACTCCCTCTTCAAGAGGGAGAATTTAAAAATAACAGATTATACTACAAAAAAGAAATTGCAATAAAAAGGTAAACACATTGGAATAAATTCATTTAATTTGTAACAGAATAAGATTATGGAAAAGATTATTAAAGCAGAAAAAATCAAGAAAGCATTCCGCACAGAGGAATTGGAAACATGGGCATTGAACGGTGTTGACTTCGAAGTGTCAAAAGGAGAATTTGTAGCAATCATGGGCCCGTCGGGTTGTGGAAAATCGACGTTGCTAAATATATTGGGACTGCTCGACAACCCCACCGAGGGCTGTTATTGGTTGAACGGAACAGATGTCGCCAGCTTCACCGAGGAGCATCGCACCGACCTGCGCAAGGGAGTTATAGGCTTTGTATTCCAGAGCTTCAACCTCATCGACGATCTTAACGTATATGAGAACATCGAGCTTCCGTTGCTCTACATGGGCATCCCCAAGAAGGAGCGCAAGGAACGAGTAGAGGCGGCAATGCAGCGCATGGACATCACACACCGCTCTAAACATTTCCCGCAACAGCTGTCCGGCGGACAGCAACAGCGTGTGGCAATAGCACGAGCGGTGGTTGCCTCTCCCGAAATTATCCTTGCCGACGAGCCTACCGGTAACCTCGACTCGAAGAACGGAATTGAGGTGATGGAACTTCTGCGCCGACTCAACAGCGAGGGCACAACCATAGTGATGGTAACCCACTCGCAACGCGACGCATCGTATGCCGACCGCATTGTAAACCTCTTCGACGGCGAAGTTACCATAGAGACAAGCAACAAGAACATTTAAGCTCACTATAGCCATGCTCATACATTATATGAAAATGGCAGTGCGCCAGCTGCTGAAATATAAGTTCCACACAATAGTGTCGGCACTATGTATGGCGGTGGGACTGACTATAAACGGCTATATAGGTGTAGCCGTAAAATGTCAGTTCAGAGACGGGATTCTGGTCAGCATCGGCAAAAGGAGCGGGGAGACGACAACTTATGCCGAATATAAAGATATAGTAGACAGGGGCATCGAGGGGCTGTGTAATTTCCACACCCACAACTATACATTGGAAAAACTGTTGGCATACAGCGACAATGTAGAAGAGCTTTATCCCATTATGGCACAGGGTATTTCGCCGGAATACTTCAGAAACAACCGCGACCCGCGCGGCTCTTTGGTACTTTCGGGACGCGACTCCATCGGCGAGAATGAGATTCTTATATCCAAGCAGTTGGCTGAGAGGATTTTCGGTGAGAAAGACCCAATTGGCCGCACCCTTACGTTGCTGAATGATACGTTGAGCAATGACGGAAGCCGGAAAGAAAAATACTATCCCGGAAAGAGCTACCGCATTGCCGGTGTCTGCGAGAATATCTACACAAACGACCATCCGTGGCAGATATATGCACCGATACACGACAAGGTCGAGTGCGCGTTGGTCTATGCTTTTATAAAGGATGGCTATTCGGTTAAAGAGGTGCAGAAAGCCATTGACAGCGTAGAGTGGCGTTCGGCGGATGACGGCAAGCCATATGGAATGATAGCCTTCCAACATAATTACGACAGGGATTTTTGGCTTTCAGTGGTGTTTCTTATACTCTTCTCGCTGCTGATATTCGCCACAGGACTCATCAACTTCATGAAGTTCGTGATACAGATGTTCTACTCGCGTCAGCGTGAACTTGCCCTGCGCAAATGCCTCGGCTCGAACAACCGCGGACTCTATATGCTGTTGGCGAGCGAAGTATTTATAATGCTCACAGTGTCGTTCTTTCTCTCCTGCATAACAAGCGAACTCTCTGTGATGTATCTCGATTATCTTAATGTGGATATTTTTGACGATATTCCCACGAGAATGATAATCCCCGTGCAGTTGCACACTACGATTATGGCATTTGTAGTTGCGCTTGCAGCAATTCTCCTGCCCATAATGAAACTGCGTCGTGCAAGCATGCGCGGTGCTCTTATGCGCCACCGTCAGGGCAACAAGATGCGCAACTTCATGATAGGGCTTCAGTTTGCGGTAGCCATCATCAGTTTCTCGTTCCTTGCAGTTGCATGGCAGACAGAGAAAGCCGAGTGCGGCCGCCACAAAGAGCGATTGTCCGACGAAGAACTTGAACGCATTCTTGTCATCAGCAACCTACAGCACAACTGGGAACTGATAAGACCGTTGCTCGAAAAATTGCCCATCGTCGAGGAGTTTACATTCAGTTCCAATGAGGCTATGACCAATAATACCTCAAATGGGCAAAAACTGTTTGTGAACAACGACTCCATCTATGCCGACATTATAGCATACGGCGATCCATCGTACTTCAAATTCTTCAAACTGCCGGTGGATGGAAAGATTGTTTCGACCGATGCCAATTATGTGTATATCGACAAGAAACTGCACCAAGCGCTGCTCGCCGGCGGCACATATGACGGAACAGTGGAGGTGGAAGATGGACGCAAATATCCCGTTGCCGGAGTGATAGACAATGTATTTACAAAGGATTGGGACAGGATATATGCAAGCGGTTACGGATTTGTATCACCCGCAGGCAGCATCTTCTTTGTATCTCCGCAGGGGCAAACATTCTACTACCGCATAAAGGATGGTGTGTCGATGAAAGAGGCACGCAAGGCATTCGAAAAAGAGTTCTACAAGTTTGTTCCAAAGACATTCGACATAGAGATTATCACCCTGAAAGAGATGCTCGACGATATTAACAGTGTAAACAGAATGATGAAGCACGTTGCATTTATCATGGCTTTCATAAGCCTATTAGTTGTGGTGCTGAGCATCTACTCTACAATAGCACTCGATGCTACCACCAAACAGAAAGAGATTGCAATCAGAAAGATAAACGGTGCACGCAGGGGCGACATTCTCAGACGCTTTGTAGTGCCGTATGCCACTGCATACTCCGTTACGTTCCTTATTGTCTATCCGCTGTTGGCCTGCTTCTATGTGAGCTTTACGAACGGCAACGGTCGTATGATAAGCACAGGAATGATATTTGCCATAGGTGCAATGATATATTTCGGCATAATGGCCTTGATTGCCGTTGTAACGTGGCATAAGATAAAGATGATTATGGGTGTCAATCCTGCCGAGGTTATTCGCAGGGAATAATTTAAGAAGCTCTCCGTCTTGGATAAGAGGAGGAGTTTAAACAAACACTATAAACAATAATATAATATGTTTACACATTATATAAAAATGGCTTTTCGCCAGCTGCTGAAATACAAATTCCACACAATAGTGTCGGCACTCTGTATGGCGGTTGGACTCACGATAAACGGATACTTGGGCACTGTCGTGAAATTCCAATTCGGCGGAATGAATCATATAGAACTTTTCAAAAAGAATAAGAACGAAGGATACCGCAGAGGAACCAGTATCACAGGCAGCGAATACCGACAGATTGCCGAGAGGAAAATCGAAGGGTTGCAGGGCCTTCATGCACAGGGAGGAAAGACCGAATATCTGTGGGCATACTGCGACAATGTGGAGGAACTTTACGAGGTTAGTGCGGAGGGAGTTTCGCCCGATTTTTTCAGGCACTACTACGACCCGCGAGGTTCGCTGCTTATCGAGGGAAGTGACTCCATCGCTGACAACGAGATTATCATAACCGAGCAGCTGGCGCGTAAGATGTTCGACACAGAAAGCCCCATTGGTAAAAGCCTTACGCTGTTGAAAGACACAGTGGAGAAAAGCCGCGAGGTTTTCTACGCGAACAAGAGCTTCCGCATTGCGGGCGTATGCAAGATTATCGCCCCCGGTGCAGGCAACGAGTGCTACATATATGCCCCCATTGCCGACAAGGACAGATGCGCATTCATAAGAGCCTGCCCAAAAAGCGGGTATTCGACAAGCGATATTCAGAGGAGCATCGACGGCACAGTGTGGATGGGCGCGGACGATGGTGCTCCGTTCGAAATTGAGGCAAGTGACTACAACAAGTCCGACCCCGGATTCTGGGTGATAATGTTGGCGCTTGGAGCATTCTCGCTACTGATATTTGCCACCGGACTCATCAACTTCATGAAGTTCATGATACAGATGTTCTACTCGCGTCAGCGCGAACTTGCCCTGCGCAAGTGTCTCGGCTCGAACAACCGCGGCCTTTACATGCTGTTGGCATGCGAGGTTTTTATAATGCTCACTGCGTCGTTCCTGCTGTCATGCATTATAAGCGAACTGTCTTTGCTGTACCTCGATTATATGAATATGGATTTTGTCGAAGCAATACCTTTGGATGCGGTACTCGCCACGCAGTTGCAGACGAGCGTCATTGCGTTTGCCATTGCTCTGATAGTGATACTCCTACCCATACTCAGACTGCGCAGAGCGAGTATGAGAGGCAGCCTGATGCGCCACCGTCAGGGGACAGCGGTACGCAATTTCATGGTGGGATTGCAGTTTCTTGTAGCCATCATCTGCTTCGGATTTTTGGGAGTAACGCTGAAGTTGGAGTTTGCCGAGCGCGGACGCCACGAAGATAGAATGTCCGCCGACGAACTTGACAGGATTTTCATTCTCGACAAGTTTGAGAAGAACTGGGAGGATATAAGACCGTTGCTCGAAAAGCTGCCTGTTGTCGAAAATTTCACCGCTGTGGAATATGAGACCGAGCGCCGTCTCTCCTTCAATTACCAAAGAATATATGTGAACGGCGACTCGATTTATGCCGACATAATTGCCTACGGTGGCATGCCCAATTACTTTGAATTTTTCAATATCCCTATGGATGGCAAGATAGTTCCTGCCGATGCCGACAACTATGTTTATATTGACAAGAAACTGCACCGCACCCTTATCGAACGTGGCAACTACGATGGTACATTGGAGCTTTCCGGCGGACGCAAAGTGAGCGTGGCAGGAGTGGCAGACCACGAATTTACCTTCGACGGACAGTTTGTCTTTGCCGACTATGCAGGCAAAGTTCCGTTCAGCGGTTCTATGTTGTTTGTAAACAACAGCAACCTATGGAAATACTACTTCCGCATTAAGGATGGTGTGTCGGTGGAGGAGGCACGCAACGCATTCAAGGAGGTATATTATAAATTCCAGCCTCGAACATTCGATGTTAATGTTCCTACACTCAAAGAAGCGATGGACGAGCTTAGCGCAGCCAACAGAATGTTCAAGCACATGGCATACATCATGGCATTCATAAGCCTGCTTGTTGTGGTGCTGAGCATCTACTCGACAATTTCGTTGGATGCCACCACCAAACAGAAAGAGATTGCAATCAGGAAGATAAACGGTGCCCGCAAGGGCGATATTCTCAGACGCTTCGTTGCCCCGTATGTGGTTACATTCGCCGTTACGTTCCTTGCAGTCTATCCGCCGATGGCAACCTTCTATTGGAAAAATGCAGGATTATATTCAAGCGCAATGAGCGTGGAGTTTATCGTAATCTACGGTGTGGGCTTGTTCTTCGGAATATTGGCTCTGCTTGCGATTATCACATGGTACAGGATAAGGATGATTATGTCTGTCAATCCTGCCGAGGTTATTCGCAGGGAGTAATGCGATATGTTTCAAAAAAAAATTATTAGTGTCCGGTAAAAATTACTAATTGTTTTTGGCTAAACAGTATTTATTTAATGGCAGTTTGTAGTTATCTTGATTTAAACAAAGTTTACGTTCTTTTTGTGCCGACAAAAAGAACCAAAAAGCTCTGCGCATGGGCGCTTTCTTAACGGCA
>JAZNKR010000051.1:0-4823 GCA_045578665.1 Bacteroidaceae bacterium
TATTTGTTTCACTATAAGGTCTCCTATTTTTATCGTTTGCTATACTTTATATATATTTTTCGGCATCCTTTTCATTTTTACTCAGTTGCAACACATTTATTCACAAATAATTCATATAAAATAGATATAAAAAAAGGTTGCGCCATCGTAAAAATAAACAATATACTCGAAATAAACTCAAAAATCGCCTCGAAAGTTGCGATTAAATGAGCGCAATGTAAACTTGTTCACAAATTGCAAAACGAGTGAGAGCAACTTCAACTATGTTAACTAATTTATAGAACCTCTCCTAAGGTAGAAAAAAGCCCGACACACAGAAAATAAACCGCCTACACTTGCACATAATTAAGAGAAAAACTATATCTTTGCATGATATGTTGCGTCCCTGAACAAGAAGATGTGGGACAGACAAATAATTGATTAACGAAACAAGTAACATTTACAGTATATGAAGATTACTTTTTTAAACCCCGGATTAAATGCGATTGAGATTGAGCAACCATGCTCTATAATCGATGCTATCAAAGCATCAAATCCCGAAGCACTCGCTACAGCCTGTGCAGCCAAAGTAAACGGCACACTTACAGACCTTAGAGCAACAATCACCGAAGATGCCTCGGTTGAAATATTGGATACAACCTCCTCTGATTCGTTGCACATTCTCAGACACACCACAGCACACATACTTGCCGAGGCAGTGAAACGTCTCTATCCCGAGGCAAAGCTCACCATAGGTCCTGCAACAGAGAATGGATTCTACTACGACTTCGATTGCACCCCCTTCACCAAGAACGAGCTTGATGCTATAGAGAAGGAGATGAAAGCCATCATCAAGAAAGGTCCCAGAATAGAACGTCGCGAGGTATCACGCAACGAGGCTATGGAGATAATGTCGCAGCGTGGAGAGACATACAAGGTAGAGATACTCAACGAAATACCCGAAGATGAGACCATAACCATATACACACAGAACGACTTTGTAGAGCTCTGCACAGGTCCCCACATCATCAACACAAAAATGATTAAGGGCTTCAAGTTGCTGTCGGCATCGACCACATACTGGAGAGGCGACAAGAACAACCCTGTCCTCTCACGTATATACGGAACAGCGTTCTTCACCAAAGAGGAACTCGAAAAATATCTCGAATACTTAGAGAACATCAAGAACCGTGACCACAACAAGATTGGTCGCGAGCTCGAAATCTTCGCAACAGTGAAGGAGATAGGACAAGGTCTGCCCCTGCTGCTCCCCAAAGGCGCCCACATTGTGCAGACAATGCAACGCTGGATTGAGGACGAAGAGAGCCGTCGCGGATACGTGCGCACAAAGACACCGTTGATGGCAAAGAGCGACCTCTACAAAATTTCGGGTCACTGGGGACACTACAAAGAGAAGATGTTCGTATTCGGTGACGAAGAGATCGACAGCGAAGTATTTGCACTGCGTCCCATGACCTGCCCCTTCCAGTACTATGTCTACAAGAACTCGCAGCGCTCATACAGAGACCTGCCCATGCGACTCGGCGAGACCTCTACCCTCTTCCGCAAAGAGGAATCGGGCGAGATGCACGGTCTCACACGTGTACGCCAGTTCACAATCTCCGAAGGCCACCTCATCGTGCGCCCCGACCAGATGGTAGAAGAGTTCAAAGGCTGCCTCGCACTTGCAAAATACTGCCTTGAGACATTGGGCCTTCAGGACGATGTAACCTACCACCTCTCGAAGTGGGATCCCACAAACACCGAGAAGTACATAGGCGACGCAAGCGTGTGGGAAGAGACACAGCAGCACATCCGCGACATCCTCAACTCGCTCAACATCCCCTTCGTTGAGGACATAGGCGAGGCAGCATTCTACGGCCCCAAAGTGGACATCAACGCCAAGAACGTTTACGGCAAGGAGGACACCATGATTACAATCCAGTGGGATGCCGTACTTGCAAAGCAGTTCGACATGTACTACATCGACCAGAACAACGCAAGAGTACAGCCTTACATCATCCACCGCACCAGCATCGGCTGCTACGAGAGAACACTCGCATGGATGATAGAGAAATACGAAGGCGCGTTCCCCACATGGCTCTGCCCCGAACAGGTGCGCATCCTCCCCATCTCGGAGAAGTACAACGACTACGCATACAAGGTAAAAGAAGAACTCGTAAAGAACGGAATCCTTGCAACAGTAGACGACAGAGCCGAGAAGACCGGATACAAGATAAGAGATGTAAGATGCGCAAAACTGCCCTATGCACTAATCGTAGGAAAGAACGAGGAAGAGACCTCTACCGTATCTGTTTGGAACAGAATCTCGGGCGACAAAGGCGCAGTGGAACTCAAGAGTTTCATAGACATCATAAGAAACGACATCGACAACAAGCTTGTGAAGCCTTTGGCATAAGCAACCAATCAACAAAAACCGATTGCAGACGAACAGATACACTTGTTCGTCTGCAATTTTCTTTTGACTGACCGTGCCATATCATCAGATAAACAGAGTTTAACAGCTGAATAACAACATTATTTCATTTTTTCGGCTATACATTCGTATCTTTGTAGTACCTTTGTGGTAATGTAATATATAGTGTAACAGACACTCACAATTGAACATTAAACAAAATAGCTATGAAACGGTTGACAACAATACTTTTACTCTTTATCGGCATTTTGCCTATCTTTGCACAGACAGCCAAGACCGACAAGGCAAAGCAGGAGAAGATCATAAAGCAAATGAATCATATCAAGCAAGAGAATGCAGCAAAGCAGAAAAAGCAGGAGAAAAAAATTGCCGAGATAAAATTCGAAAAGAAGACACACAATTTCGGTACATTTGCAGCCGACACTGCACTGCTCCACTGCGAATTCAAATTCACAAACACCGGCAATGCCGACCTCTACATCCACCAGGCATTCGCCTCATGCGGATGCACGGCACCCGAATTCCCCACCAATGCAATAAAGCCCGGAGAAAGCGGTGTCATCAAGGTTGAATACAACGGCATGCGCAAGGCGCCCGGAAATATGCGTCGCAGCATCACCATACACACAAACGCCAAAGAGGAGATGACCAAACTGTACATAACAGGCAAAATGCTCCCCAGGGATATAAAAGAGGTCCCCACAATAGTGGTGGATGAAGATTGAGCCCTTTACAAAAAAAGCGGAGACAACATACCGAGATTCATTAAAAAGCCCTTGCTATCACAATAGCTTGGGCTTTTTTATAGTTCCAAGAAAAAAGAGGTACATTATAATCGTATTGTAAAAAGCAGTTTGAATATAACCCAACTTTGACCCCTAAAATTATTTTCAAGAAATTTTAGGGGCTTTTTTATGCCGCTTGTGATTTAAACGTATTGATTTTCAATGCTGTCATTTTATTATTGGCCTCATTATACCTCTGAAAGTCATTTGTCGTACCCAGCAAAGTCGTATGAATTCCGTACCTTTGCCGAATGAATTTCCATGTTTTATATCGGGTAAATCCTATCACAGGAAATGACGAACGTTACTTCCGTCTGAAAGAGTCGTTCCGTGATGCTGCCGGAATCGTATGCAACCGTACGATTCTGACAGTCGGTTTCGACATGAACGAGCTTCCAATGGAGGATGTCCGCCAAGTGGCTGTCGGGCTGACAGAACTTTATGACAATCCCAACAAGCGTGAAACCCTGTTCGGAGATATGATAGAATCCTATCCGCCCCATATCCGGCATTATATCCTCAAATATTGGCAGCAAATAGTTGACAAGGGGAAACTTGATGTAGTACAGAAAGCGAAAGAAGACTCCCGCAAAAAAGCCGAACGCCTTGTTGAGGTAGACACGATGAAACATACCGATGCCCGTGAAATCGGTGCCGAATGGATGTGCCTGCAGGCCATCCGCGAACTGGAACTTGACCGTTTCCTTGAAAGGGAGGGTTGGAGTGAAGTACAGATTAACACAGCCCTTGCCCACCTGATAACCCGTACCGTCTATTCCCCCTCCGAACTGAAGTCGATAGACATCATGCGTGAGAACTCCGCCGTATGCGAACTTCTGAGCGGGAACCAGCAGTGGCAGCCCGGATACCATCATATATATAAGGTGGCACCATCACTCCATGAACTAAAGGAGAAGCTGGAAACCCACCTATGCAACACGACCGACACCCTTTTCAATCTGACCAATACGATAGCCATCTTCGATTTGACCAACTTCTACTTCGAGGGGCGCAAGGAAGGCAACCGCAAGGCACAGTTCGGTCGTTCCAAGGAGAAGCGCAGCGACTGCAAACTGCTCGTACTGGCCTTGTGCATCAACAAGGAAGGCTTCATACGCTACTCCTCTATCCTTGAAGGCAACACATCTGATCCGGCTTCCCTCCCCGACATGATTGACACGCTTGCTGCAAAGACGCGCGTTCCAAACAGACAGGATAGAAAGACACTCGTGGTCATGGATGCAGGCATTGCAACGGAAGAGAACCTGGCCAGAATCAAGGAGAGGGGGTACAATTACCTGTGCGTGAGCCGCCGCCGACTTAGCGATTACCGGCTCAGCGATGACATGAAGAGCGTCACGGTACTTGACTCTAAGGAAAGGGAGATAAGGCTGACACGTGTCAGCCATGAAGAGGGAGGCGACTACTACCTCCAAATCAACTCCCCCACCAAGGCATTGAAGGAGGAATCCATGAACCGAAAGTTCAAAGAGAACTTCGAGATAGAACTCACCAAAGCAAGGGAATCCCTCTCAAAGAAAGGCGGCAAGAAGAATTACGAGAAGGTCATCGAACGTGTGGGGAGAGCCATGCAGAAATACCCGTCTATAGCAAGGCACTAC
>JAZNKR010000052.1:0-2537 GCA_045578665.1 Bacteroidaceae bacterium
AGTTGTCAAACAAATTGGAACTTACATTCGACAAGAACTTCAAAGTAAAGAATATCGACGATTGATGCAATCGGTTGAAAAAGCGCCTCCTTTCCCGTGGGAAAGGAGGCGCTGATGTTTATGGTGTCTTTAAAGTCTTTAAGGTCTTTAGGGTCTATAGGGACTTTAGAAGCTGTTACGCAGCTTCTAAATTTCAGTGCCTATCTTCGGGTTTGATGGGGTTGTTTACTATGTGCAAAGGTACCAATTCTAAATAATCGAAAACAAAGCTTTCGCAATTCTCATTCAGATTCTTGAATCGCAACCAATGTTCTCCTTCGCCAAGATAGGCTTTGGTTACAATCTTCCGTAGATCGCTGCTACAGGTGCGCGAGGGTATATATTCTCCACTGCTGAATATTTTGAATGAGTCGGGTCCTTTCATCCATTCGCGGTTTCGCATCTGACGGTCATTCTCCACGCCATTGTCAACAGTTGCACTATCTGCCTTCCAACCTACTTTGGGATTGTAGTACGACAATCTTGTATCTATCGGGAGCGAGCAAGGCTTGTCATCAAGATAGGGCTGCATGACAGCATTTGTCCATTGAAAATCGTTCAACTGAAGATGCACGCTCAAACGTATTTCGTATGTACGGGAAGGCAATGGTGGCAAACGGAAAGAGATGTCGAACATTTTCTCGGCTCTAATGCAGTCGAATGCCATGCAGGTAGGAATTATTGAATAGACGAAACAGTCTGACGAGTAGGAATTGTTTACAATTCCCCGGCAATAGGAATAGGGAAGATAAAAAGCATCGGTGTGCCTTATGCCATTGCACGAAAGTTCGGGAAGCAGCGATGAAAAGTCAAAACGCATACGTTCGTTAAGGATATTTCCCGACATTTCGTCATCGTTGTAGATGAGCACTCTGTCAATAGGCTGTATTATTCCGTTCATGGCGTAGGCGTTAAAATGCGAATACTCTTCCTTTGCCTGTATGAATTCTGTAGGTTCGATGAGACGCACATTCATGTGGCGTCGCATTTCATGATTGTAGATTCGTCCATCCACAGGACGATTGATATAGACATAAATGCCTTCAGGAGTACTCAATGGCTTTGTTACCTTCATCAACCGTCCCATCATTGTCTCGAAGTAGTCGTGGCAGTCGTATCCTTCGACAATATAGTCATTTATGGAGTATTCTCCATTCAATCCCAATCTCAAAGGTATTATTTTGTTGTATGCAAGTTCGCGTGGCACAAAATGGTAGGCGACGAACTTGTAGAGTGCATTTCGTGGGCTTTTGTAGTTGTCTCTATCCTCGGTGCCGTACCATTTTTCTGCAAAGGCGTAGAGATTCTCAAGGGTATATATGCCTGCGCTGTTAAAGACCTCGTCTGTCTCTATGAAAGCTGTGTATTTGTGATATTTCTTCAGTGGAGTGTAGTCTATGTCCAGGGGAGTGTAATTGTTGTCAATGAACAGATGCAGTGAGTCGCGTAATCCTGTTGCGTCCAATGCCTTGCTGAAGAGACTGAAGAAACTGTATTCGGCAATCTGCTCCGGCAGGGTGTTGTTTGTGACCTCGATAACCCTATCGACTATGTGTATTATGCCGTTCTCTACCTGATTGTCGCCGTCGATTATCTTGGATGCAGTATTGACTTTTATATAAAAACTCTCTTCTGTGGGCTCGAATGATATTCCCAAATAGCGGTCGTAGAAGTTCCATCGCGGTAGTGCACCGTCATCGAAAGAGGCTGTCAGGTAGTTGCCTTCGACCAAATGATTGCGGACTATGACATTTGCCATCGAATCGCTCAGCTCCTCAACAAACGGCGAAGTTATTCCCGTCCAAATGGGGCTTTCTGTTTCTTTAGTTGCGTGGTAGATGCTCTCCTTTTCTTGCAGATACTTTTCCACCGCCCCGTTGTCGGGCAAAAACAGTGTGTATTGACCGTATGTATTTAGCAGACCGAATAGGTCGGCGCGTTGCAGCATGTTGATGAAATGTGAATATTCTTCGTTGCGGTTGAGCAAAAAGTCAGCCATCGTCTCACCTGTGAAAATGAAACGGTTGCTCTTGTCTATGTCGTCAATGCAGGAAACCAAGAAAAACAGTATTAATGTATGTGTTAGGATTTTATGCAACATGGCTTCTTAAAATTTTACAAAATAATTCATTAAATAACCGTATAATAACGCAAGTTCGGCATATGTATAGTAAATACTCTTTTACAATCAGTCGAATAACGATGGGGATGTGTATTAAGTGCGTTCCGTATCGAACTAATAATCACTATCTAAATGTGTATTGTAACGACACAAAAGTAATATATATATTCAGAAGCTGTTTAAGAAACCGTTTAAATTTTATTGGAAAAGTTCCTGATTTTTTCTGAAATTTTCGATGTTTCAGATTCTTTTCAGAATCCTTTCTTTACTTTGCTCACAGAAAGAACAACACAACGAATATAAACCTTTAAAAAATGAATATCATGAAAAGAGTATTATTAGTTACAGCATTGGTTTTCTCATTGGGTATCCTCAC